>JAGCNN010000056.1 GCA_017645925.1 Bacteroidales bacterium | reverse complement strand
ATGCGATACCAGCAACTGTTTGCTTCGCTTGCCATAAGGCGAAAACTGGGACAAGGTGTAAAATCGGGAATTATATGGCATACGCAGGGAAGCGGAAAAACAGCATTGGCATTTTATTCAATAAAAAGTCTAACCGAATTCCTTTCAAAGCAAGATACAGTCGCCAAGTTCTATTTCATAGTTGACCGCCTAAGCCTTATGATACAGGCAAGAGACGAATTTGTTGCAAGAGGCCTACGCGTTCGCACAGCCGAAAGCAGAAAAGAACTGATGGACGACATCAAGAACAACCATATAACAGAAAACGATTCGGGAGAACCTGAAATTATGGTTGTAAACATACAGAAATTTGAAGAAGACCACGAAAAAGTAGTTTTACCGCAATACAACATAAAACTCCAGCGCATTTTCTTCATCGACGAGGCACATCGCGGATACAATCCGAAAGGTTCTTTTCTGGCAAATCTGCTTAGCGCCGACACCGATGCCATCAAGATTGCTCTTACTGGCACTCCCCTGCTATCGGACGAACGCGCTTCGTGGAAAGTGTTTGGCGACTACATCGACAAGTACTACTACGACAAGTCAATTGCCGACGGCTATACACTGAAACTCATGCGCGAAGACATTGAAACTTCGTACAAGGAAAAACTCATCAACCTGCTTGACGAGGCTCAAAAAACCAATCCGCTGATAAAAAAGGGAGACATAAGCAAGGATGTCATAATCGAATCCGACAATTACCTTAGCAGTCTGCTGGAATATATCATCAAGGACTTGAAACGGTTCCGCATAGAGAAGAACGACAAAACCGTAGCAGGTATGATTGTATGCGAAACAAACAAGCAGGCACGACGCCTTTTCGAGATATACAAGAATCTGCAACATTATTCGCAGACCGACACTCAGGCTTCATACAACTTTAATCTTGCTGCCGATACAATACCTATTTACTCAAAACCAACTGCCGCTCTCATTCTACACGACGAAGGCGACAAGGAGGAACGCGAAGCCATAATAAAGACTTTCAAGGAGAAAGATACCATCGACCTGCTCATTGTAAACAGAATGTTGCTCACGGGTTTTGATGCGGCACGGCTAAAACGGCTTTACCTAACACGAAAAATGTACGGTCACGACCTGCTACAGGCTCTAACTCGCGTAAACCGACCATACAAGGACTTCAAATACGGCTATGTTGTTGATTTTGCCAACATCAAACAAAACTTTGAAGATACCAACAATGAATATCTGCGAGAACTAAACCGTTGCGACGACAATAACAACGGCGAAGACAATCAGACACCGATAGGCGTTTCGATTCTGGAAGACCCAGACGAGATAAAGGAACAACTGCGCGAAATTAAAACCGTTATGTTCGCCTACGCCTGCAAAAATTCGGAACTTTTCAGCCAGCAGATTGACGAGATAGACGACAGGAACAGGCTGTACGAAATTCGCCATGCCCTTGATAATGCCAAGGCGTTATCAAACCAGATCCGCAGTTTCGGCGACGATGAACTGAAAGCATACGGCGAAAAAATGTCAATCGGAGCAACCAGCGACTTGCTGAGCGTAGTAAACCACCGCATCGACATGCTGAACCAGCAGGAAAAACTGATGCACAACGAAGAGGTAAGCGACAACATAAACCTGCTGCTTTCGCAAATAGATTTTCTGTTCACGCGCAAAAGCAGCGAAGAACTTCGCATATACAACAACGACATCAAGGAACGCGCAACAAGGGTATTGATGGAGTTTGAACGCAATTTCGACCAGAAAGAGGCTAAATTTGTAAACCTTATCGACGAATTCAAGCAATTTCTGTTAAAAATTGGCATCAATCCGCAAAGCGTTTCGGAGATAAAGCAAGATATTGAGTATATGGACGAGGTGATGAAGAAGATTCGCGAAATAAATCGTGCCAATGATGTACTGAAAAGCAAGTACAAGCAGGACGAACGCTTTGTGCGCATACACAAGCGCATTGTCGAAGAAAACGGAAAGCGCACCGAGACGCACGAAAATCCTGTCATCTCCGACAAGGAATACGAAATTGCCGACGGACTTAACCGACTGAAAGACTGGATAGACCAGTTGATATTCTACAAGCAGGACATTCTGAGCAACGAGGCTGCATTCGACCAGGATGTACTTTCGCTAGTAAGCGAAAAACTGCTCGACCTGCAAATATCATCGAACCTTAACGACAGGAAATTCATACAGCGCGAAATAGCCAACGAATATTATGTGCAGTACAACCAGATGTTAAACACAAACAACCAAAGATTATACATTTAAAATGGATATAAAGTCGAGAACAATACAACTGATAGATTCGCTGAAGGCCGTTTGCGGAAACGCAGGTCTGGGCAACGACGGAAACGAATACAAGATAATCACCGAGATTTTCCTGTACAAGTTCCTGAACGACAAGTTTGCACACGAGGCTAAGCAAAACCGCGCATACGGCAAGCGGTTGAGCGCCGCAGAAAAATGGGACGCCGAGTACGACAAGTTTACCGACGACGAAGTGGAAGACCTCTGGTCGTATATGAGCCACAACATTCCGCGACTGAAGCCCGAACACACATTAGGACATCTGTACAACTCATCGAAACAAAGCGGATTCGGCGATATTCTCGACGGCACATTGCTCGACATTGCCAATGCAAACGCCGAAATTTTCTCGATGGCAAGCGTGGGAGATACAAAAATCACCATTTTCGACCGCATAACCACTCTTATTCAAGAAGTGGAGCAGCGCGACAATTTTGCTTGCGCCCTGGTTTCGAAACTAGCCGACTTCAACTTCGAGGACGTATTCGATGAAAAATATGACTTTTTCTCCGACATTTTCGAGTACCTTATCAAGGACTACAACACTGCAGGCGGCGGAAAATATGCCGAATACTTCACGCCAAAGGCTATTGCGACAATTATTGCAAGGCTTCTCGTAGGCGACAACGCACAACTTACAAGCAAAACCTGCTACGACCCCACCGCCGGTTCGGGAACACTGCTTATGGCACTGGCTCACCAGATTGGAACCGACCGCTGCACAATATACAGCCAGGACATTTCGCAGAAATCGTCGCAGATGCTTCGACTGAACCTTATTCTAAACGATTTGGTTGACAGCATACAGAACATAGTAAAGGGCAACACGCTTACAAACCCTGCGCACAAAAACACAGACGGCTCGCTGCGCAAGTTCGACTTCGTAGTTTCAAATCCGCCATTCAAACTCGACTTTTCCGACTACAGGGAAACCATTGCGACAGACAAATTCCGCTTCTGGGCAGGTGTGCCTACCGTTCCCGCCAAGAAGAAGGAGTCGATGGCAATATACACCTGCTTCATACAGCATGTTGTAAACTCGATTGCAGCAAGTGGCAAAGGTGCAATCGTAATCCCTACAGGTTTTATCACAGCAAAGTCGGGCATCGAAAACAAAATCCTGCACCGCCTTATCGACGACCACATTGTTTCGGGCGTAGTGAGTATGCCTTCGAATGTGTTTGCCAATACTGGCACAAATGTTTCAGTATTGTTCTTCGACAAGAGTGACGACAAGAACGACGACGATACCGTAATACTTATTGATGCTTCGAAACTTGGCGAGGAATACAAGGATGCGAACGGGCTGAAAAAGGTTCGCCTTAATCCGCAGGAGATTGAAAAGATTGTCGCCACATTCCGCAACAAGGAGGCCGTTGACGACTTTAGCGTGTGCATAAGCTACAACGACCTGAAAGCCAAAGGCTACAGCCTTTCTGCTGGTCAGTATTTCGACATCAGGATTGAATATGTTGACATCAGCGAAGACGAGTTCAACGCACAGATGAAAGCCGACACCGAGGAAATTGCGGCTATGTTTGAGGACAGCAGGAAACTCGAAAAAGATATAATGCAGCAACTGGCAGGTCTGAAGTTTGCAAAATAAGACACAAAGTATGGAACAGAATAGCAATACCGAAATAGTAATCCACAACGCCAGCCATCTGAAAGACAAAATCTATACGATTAGAGGTGTTCAGGTAATGCTCGACAGCGACTTGGCCGAGATTTACGGATATGCCACAAAAGACTTCAACCGTCAAGTAAAGAATAACATAGACCGCTTTGATGAAGATTTTAGATTTCAACTTACAGACGAGGAGGTAAATTATTTGCGGTGCAATTTTTTCACCGCAAATATTAGCACAAAGAGCAGAAGTTTACCCTACGCATTTACAGAACAGGGTGTTTATATGCTTATGACCGTCTTGAAAGGAGAACTGGCAATCACACAAAGCAAAATGCTTATCAGGCTGTTTAACGATATGAAACATTTTCTGCAAGCCAATGCCCGTGTATTTGCCGAAATAGACATTATCAAGAAGCACCTGCTGGAATCGGACATTCAGCACAAGGAGCACGAAAAGCAAATAGCCGAACTGTTCACGCTTATGGACAAATACAAGGTTGACAATCCGCAAGGAGTGTTCTTTCAAGGACAGATTTTCGATGCGTACGCAAAGTTCCAAAGCATTATCGCCCATGCGCAAAGCGATATTGTGCTGATAGACAACTATGTGGATGTTTCGGTTCTTGAACGGCTTTCTGCAAAAAAGAGCGGCGTGTCCGTTACCATATACACCAGTCCGCAAACAAAACTTACAAAACGTGATATCAAGACATTCAACACCCAGTACCCTACGCTCGAATTAAAAACGACCGACAAGATGCACGACCGTTTTCTTATTCTCGACAACGCAATCCTTTACCACATAGGTGCATCGCTCAAGGACCTGGGCAAAAAGTGTTTCGCCTTCGATTTGTTCGATGCAAGTTTTATCCCCGACATTCTGACAAAATTGTAAACTATGGAATTGAAAAAATATAAGTTAGGCGAGATAGCTGATATTTATAATGGGTCAACACCTTCAACAACAGACAGCGAAAACTACGATGGTGATATTATATGGGTGACACCAAAGGATTTGTCAGAACAGAAATCGAAGTATCTTTATAAAGGAGCCAGAAACATTTCTCAGAAAGGGTATGACAATTGCAGTACGCAAATGATTCCAGCTTATAATATTCTTATGTCTTCTCGTGCTCCTATTGGTTTATTCACAATAAACAAGGTAGAATGTTGTACTAATCAAGGGTTTAAGAATATTGTACTCAACAAAAATGCTGCTGATGTTGATTATATGTATTATTATTTGAAATTTCATGTAAAAGAAATTGAGGCTCTAGGCAGTGGCACTACATTCAAAGAAGTTTCTAAACAATCATTAGAAAATTTCTGTGTTAAACTTCCCAACCTTCCCGTTCAACGCAAAATTGCATCAGTCCTATCTTCTCTCGATTCCAAAATCGCCCTAAACCGCCGTATAAATGCCAAACTTGAGCAAATTGCCAAGCGCCTATACGACTATTGGTTTGTACAATTCAACTTTCCGAATGAAAAAGGCAAGCCGTACAAGAGTAGCGGTGGCAAAATGGTGTGGAACGAAGCGCTGAAACGAGAAGTGCCGGAAGGATGGGAAGTGAAAAGACTTAGTGATTTTATTTGTAAGAACAATACTGGCGACTGGGGTGCTGACGAACCCACAGACAAAACAATTGAAGTTGGATGCATTAGAGGTGCAGATATTATAGCCCTCAATGATCTTCCAAAAAGATTTATCAAATCAACTAATACGGAAAAACTTCTTTCGGAATGGGACATGGTAATTGAAGTATCTGGAGGTAGCCCCGTTCAAGCAACAGGACGCTGTGCCTTAATAACACCTGGTGTCATAAAAAGGAACGGCAATAAAATAACATGTTCTAATTTCTGCCATGCTTTTTCTTTCAAGGATTATTGGTTCTCTGCATATTTCTATTATTTATGGAAAATGTTCTATGATAATGGTATTATGTTCAATTATGAAGGGAAAACAAGTGGCATTAAGAATTTTATGACTGAAACCTTTTTAGCAAACAAATGGGTTTCCGCTCCAGAAACCTTAGCAGAAAAATTCTTTGGAATAGTTAAAGAAACTTATGCTAAGATTGATACTAACATTGCGGAGAACAATAAATTAATTGCCCTACGCGACAAGTTGTTGCCGCTGCTGATGAACGGGCAGGTGGAGGTAAAAGGATAAAGGAAATAATTATGAGACCTTTTAGCGAAGTAGAAAAACAATACATTCGGGAACTAGTAAATGGGTCTCGCTCATGTCCAACATTGTCTGCTGGTCATAACATCACAGAAGACAACCAACAGATTGACTTCAATAACCAAAAATTACTGATTTCCAATGAATCAAGGCCTAAAAACAATTGGGCAGAGCCTTTGTTCCCCATAATAGAAAAGGCAACGCTTGTGGAATATCTTGCCGAAAAAGGATACATAATTTTGCTAGAAAACAAAAATAAAACAACCCAATATGGTCAAAAACCTTTTCATCCGATAGAACTCCCAATTCCAGAACCCGCTATCCCAATAATAGAGAGAGTCATCAACTCGTCAATCATTGTAAAACCAGAACTAAAAATGCTTGTCGATAACAACTTCAAGGAATATGAAGAACTGGTACTCGATGAAGCAAAAAAGCAAACCACAAAAGCAATTAAAAGCATAATTTTGGCTATTGTAGCAGTAATTATATCGGCACTTACCTTAATAGCAAATCTGATATTTAACTAACCAATTTGTATTACCTTTGCAAAGCAACTAAGGGATAAAAACATCGGGTATGGAATCAAATTGTGCAGTTGGGAATTGCACAATTTCTTATGTAGTAAAAACTCGTAATCATACATTTTCCAATCAGTGATTGGAAAATCTGATGACATTTTGCAAGCAGTGATTGTCCCGTCAGTGATGAGACAATTTGAAATAGTCAATTCATCGGTATTCCCCACCACGAAGAGGGTTGTGATTTGCGTATTGACATGGAATCACAAATTGTGATTTCAAAATTTAAAATTAGAGTTTCCTAATTGTGCAGTTGGCAACTGCACAAATTTCCATATATGACGGCGGGAATTTTGTAATGGCGGTGTAAATTTGTAATTTTTGTGGTCAAAAAATTTTACCGCAAATGGAGAGGAGAAATTTATTTTTGGTTGCATGCCCGATTCGGACGGATATTCCACCACCAACACGCCCGTTGTCAATTTGTATTATCGCGTGAAAATGGTCGGGCATGACAATATGTTCGTGCCATGGTTGCATGGAAGCAGAACGGATGCCCTTGCAAATGTCCCTCTAAATGTCCCTGTAAAATTTTCACCGCGTATAGAAACCGAAAAATTTATTGTATCTTTGTCGCACACAAAAAAAATAAAGTACGATGAAAAGATCATTATTTCTATTATTCGCCATCGTTTCTGTAGCAGGAATGATAGCAACTAGCGGTTGCAAAAACGACGTGACAACTTATACGGTAACTTTCGATGCCAACGGCGGAGAAGGAACTATGGATACGCAGCTGTTTACCGAGGACTACGAAAAAGCACTTAAGGCAAACACTTTCACTCGCGAAGGATATTCGTTTGCAGGATGGAACACAATGCGAGACGGCACAGGCACAGCCTACACCGACCAGCAGAAGATTAAAGTAGTTGCCGACATGACGCTTTATGCCCAGTGGAACGAAGAACGTCCCGTAACTATGCACAACGGTCACGAATACATCGACCTTGGATTGCCAAGCGGAAACTTATGGGCAACCTGCAACATAGGCGCAACAAATCCCGAAGCTGCCGGAAACTATTACGCATGGGCTGAAACAGCGACAAAGCAGACTTATACCGTCGAAAATTACCCGTATATACGCCTTGTTATAGAAGATGAAGATACTCTTCATATGCTTACAAAGTACTGCTCACAGAGTCCTTTCGGCTATGAAGGTTTTAGAGATGAACTGGAATCACTTTTAGCTGAAGACGATGCCGCAGCAGTAAACTGGGGCGGTCAATGGAAAACGCCATCGGAAGAAGATTATATGGAACTGATTAGAAATTGCACAATAACAACAGATACCATAAACAATGTGGTAGGACTTACATTTAAGGGCACAAACGGAAACTCAATCTTCATGCCTGCCGTCCGTTACTATAATGATGAAGGTTTGGTCGAAAATGTTTGCGGTCGTTACTGGACAAGTACGCTGGCAACCGATATAAGCTATACAGCCCCGACTTGTGCAATGAATTGCAGTTTTTATCTTGAATACGAAGAGGCTGATGTGTACCCATTCGCTCGCGAGTGCGGTTTGCCGGTGAGGGCAATATGTAAGATTAGCGAATAAAATTATCATAGATAAGGTGCCGAATTATGCGGCACCTTTTTTTGGTAGCCAGCGGCTGCCATTTTTTTTTATAAATTATACCTATTCCTCACAACCATAACATTTCAAAACAGCATCCACATACTCAATATTCTTTTTGCCTAATACCTTCCATATTTTTGTCTTGAAACTATCTATTGTCCTGCTTGACATTAAGGCACTTACCAGCTGTTCGTGATATTTCTTTGGCACATCTGTAGCCGAAACTAACTTCATGTACTTTTCCCTGCGGGCTTCTCTGGATTCAGGCAGCACCGATTGCCAGTCAATCTTGGCAGGTTCCAGTTTTTTGTTGGCAATATTCACATACAAGTCAACCACAACATTTTTGTTCAGCTTAGTTGCATAAATCAAGGCCGACTTGTACCCGTTGTCCTTGGATACGATATGTATTTCCCTTTTGCTTCTGGCACGACATTCGTATCCCGCACGAACCGAAACCATAAAATCGAGCGCGTTTTTTCCAGCAGACGAAAGACATTCATAACTTATTTTCACGCCCCTGTCCTTGTATGCACTTAAAATCTCCTTTACTATCGAAATGTCACCTGAGTAAAAGATAACCAGCTCGTCATCGTTACCCAACTTGGATATGCCAGTAAGACCAGGCAAACCTACATTCTCGTAATCAATCAAAAATATCTGCTTCATACCTATTTTGCTTTCGGCACAAAGATATTGGTTTAATCGCAAATGGCACAAAAAAGATAAAAGCAACAGGTTTATTAGAGGTCAAGAGGATTTAACATATATAAATTCAATGTAAAAATACAGAAACCATATTATACTGAAAAACGAAATTTCACGAAGCGAAAATTGTTATTTAAATATATCGACCAAAGGGAGATACCTTGATTGCCGCCTTGGCTGGTGAGCGTTAAGAAAATTGGTGGAACATTGCGTAAAAAGTCAGACTGTTCGAAGTTGGAGTGAAACGGAAACAAGTTTCTGACTTTTAGCAAAGAGAAACCAATTTTTAGCGAAGCAGACGCAGCGGACACACTTTTTTTGTTTACTGTTTTTGGTGACAAAAAAGTAAAAGCCCTCGCGGCTTGAGCGAAATGAAATTTTTAAAGGAATTTTATTGTTTGCAACGTATGCTAAATGTTACAGATGCTCATTTTATTTAAAAATATTACACATTATCCACACACTTTTTCCTCTGTCTCCCAAATTGACACGGAGAACCACATACAAAAAAGCCACCTCATCGGTGGCTAATTTTTCACTATAAATGAAATCTGTTTTATTTATTGATGTTAGCATTCAGTTCGTTGATAGCAGCACCAACTTCCTTGGCACACTGACCACTAATATTAATGTCTCTTAAAAGTTTTACATCCTGAGCCGGTTTTTTATCTGTCCAGCTACTTATTATAGCTACAGCCTCGCCACAATTTCCATCATCAATGAATTGATTTACTTTATCAATGTCAGACTTTGTAATAAATGCATTTTTCTCCTGTGCTTGAGGTTGTGGAGCCTCAACATTTTGTTCAACTTCGTTTCCCTTAGGTTCTTCTACTGTTCCCGTAGCATTAGAGTTTCCATTATTTTCCTTGTCTCCGCCACAGTCGCAGTCGCAACATGAAACTCCCATAAGTGTTAAAAATAAAGCACTTGAAATAATTAATAATAAATTTTTCATTTTGTTAAATAATTTAAATTTACGTTTGAAAAAATATTTTTTTTTTATGAATCTTCTGCGGCAAGTTTAAAAACTACACAAAAACGACAATTTTAAACT
>JAGCNN010000055.1 GCA_017645925.1 Bacteroidales bacterium | reverse complement strand
GAGCCTGTATCAAAGCAAGCCTATCTGATTCGTACTTTACCGAAGGATTCCACTTGATGCGAGTACCTAGCCTGTCGTAGTCGGCATTGTTGAAAAACAGATGGTGGACACAAACCTCGGCAGTTATCTTCTTGTCGGACAATGGTAAATCGGAAAACAACGAAACTTCCTTTTCGCTGCTGACATGGAAAACATGCAGACGGGCTCCAGTTTGCCTTGCCAAATCTACCGCCATGCTGCTCGACTTGTAGCAAGCCTCCGCCGACCTTATCTCGCAATGTTTTGCTGCAGGAATGTCATCACCATAAATCTCCTTCATGCGGCTCAGGTTTTCGGATATAATGCCATCGTCCTCGCAATGTGCGGCAATTATTGTCGGAGATACGCGCATTATGCGTTCCACAGCAGCCCTATCCTTTACCAGAAGATTGCCTGTCGAAGAACCAAGGAAAAGCTTCACTCCAGCAACTTCGCTGGTATCAATTTTTGCAATCTCATCAAAATTTTCTTCGGTTGCTCCTATGAAAAACGAATAGTTAGCGATGGAATTTCTGGAAGCAATGTCAAATTTCTGCCTGAGAAGTTCATCATTCACAGTTGGCGGATTTGTGTTTGGCATTTCCATATACGAGGTAACACCACCAGCCACGGCAGCCCGCGACTCGGTAAAAATGTCGGCCTTGTGTGTAGCCCCCGGCTCCCTGAAATGTACTTGGTCGTCAATTATTCCCGGCAAAAGGTAAAGACCTTCGGCATCAATAACATTATCGCAAACGCCAGCATCAGCAGCATCTTCGGCTATATCCACGATAAAACCATCGTCAACAACGACAGAAAACCTGCCAACATTGCCTTCATTTACGACGTTTGCATTTTTTATAAGCGTTCTCATCCCTATAGTTTATGCGGCAAAGTTACCATTTTATCAAAAGCAAAGAGCATGACAATGAAAAATCCAAAAAATAAAATTCTTTTTTCTTGCCAGTGGAAAAAAAGTATTACTTTTGCAGCGGGTAAGTCTTATACGACCAGCTCCCTCTGAATCCTCCAGGTTCGGAAGAAAGCAAAGGCAGGAGGTTGTAGCGGTGCGATATAAGTAGCTTGCCCTTTTTTTATGGGGGTCAGCTTATAAATTTCAAAAGACAATATCGCACTATCGCAAATTCCCTGCAACGATCGTAAAATCGTGCCATGGCGCGATTCAACAAATCCATGGCGCGATTCAACAAATCCATGGCGCGATTCAACAAATCCCCCATCACCTCATGGCGCAATTCAACAAAAAAGCCGCCTTTTACGGCGGCAATATGATTTACAATTTATATCTGTTTCAAGCAAGCACCAACGGTGTCTCCAATTAACCAGGAAATCTCTATTTAGAATTTTCAAATGGATTATAACGTTTAATAAAATACCCCCAACCTGCAAGCTTGGCACTATCCTTATCATACATACCAATGCGAGTTTCTGGTACAGAATCTGGCAATTGTGCACCAAAATTCTCATTTACAATAATCGTGCCAAAACCACACACTTTATCAGAAATATCAAAACGTGTTTGCAAAGTATCGACTGCACGACGAAATGCTTTGGCTGGGTAGTTAGAGCTTCTTGCCCCATTATCTTCATTTACAATGTTCAAAAATATAAATTTCACATCTTCTTGCTTTGCATAAAACGCGATTGTATCTTTATTCAATTGGTTCCAAAAACTGGTTCCCCAATTCCAATTCAATGTGATTTCTTTTGTTGGAATTACTGGTGTTGGTTCTTCTGGATATACGCAGGTTCCGTTATCCTTTTTTGCATCGGAGTCGTAATTCGTTGCCTTGGGGTCAGTACAGCCTTCCCTCTTGCATCCCGCAATGGCAAGCATCAAAACAGCCGCTACTAGTGAAAGTAAAAATATTTTTCTCTTCATAAGATTTCTGCACCTGTTATATCCCATCGGCACATCGGTTTTTGTGTTAATCAATACGTATGTTTGGTTCATCACCAAACCGAATACAAAAATAAGAACAGAAAGCGAT
The DNA here is from genome assembly GCA_017645925.1 of Bacteroidales bacterium. Classification (GTDB taxonomy): domain Bacteria; phylum Bacteroidota; class Bacteroidia; order Bacteroidales; family ML635J-15; genus Bact-19. Next base: position 6,158 of record JAGCNN010000055.1, on the reverse strand, counting down.
TCTGCAAAATTTATTTTTGCAGAAGAAATCCGTAAAAGGGAAAAACAAATTCTCACAATTTAATTTTATTGTTGTCCGCAAAAATACCCGGCCTGTCATTCCGTAAAACAAAGCGAACAGGCGCAGGAACGAGCCTTGTGAGCCTGTTTGTACGGAATCTGTTCTCAATAAAATACGTTAACAGATTCCGGACAACCGAATTCACACTGCTCCCCGTACCGTATCGCAGGTTCAATCAGGTTTCCGGAATGACAAGCCCCGTTACATTTGAACATTTTTTTAACGGACAACAATAATTTAATTTCTTGACCAAATAAATTTCGTATTTTTGTCCGCGATTTGTCATAAGTGTAATATCAAATATGAACTGCATAGTAGTTGACGATAGCGAAGTAGTACAAAAGCAAATTGCTGGATTCGTTGAAAAATCTGGCATACTGACTTGCTGCGGGACATTTGCAAATCCTATAGGCATAGAAAACTGTATTGAGGAGAACAACGTTTCGCTCATTTTCCTCGACATTGAAATGCCACAGATGAGTGGCTTCGACTTTCTTGACAAATACAGAAAAGATGTCCAGATAATTGTGATTTCGGGCAGCAGGAAATATGCATTGGAATCGTACAACTACGACATAACCGACTATCTATTAAAACCAATATCCTACGAAAGATTTCTCGTTGCCGCAAACAAGGCGGTTGAAAAACATATCCTACAAAAACATTTGACCAAATGAACATTTCGCACAGGGAACTGTTCCTCAACTACGTGGGACAGACTTCCGAAAGTCCATATCTTGTTGAAATAGAAAAAGCAAAGGGAGTTTACATGTATTCTCCCGAAGGCAAAAAGTACATTGACTTAATTTCAGGAGTATCAGTAAGTTCGCTAGGGCACTGCAACGAAACTGTAGCCAACGCCATCCGCAGTCAGGTTGACAAGTACATGCACCTGATGGTTTACGGGGAATTCGTCCAGTCGCCACAGGTAGAACTTGCCGAGTACCTGTGCAAGATGCTGCCCGAAGGCTTCGACAATGTGTATTTCGTAAACAGCGGCAGCGAAGCCATCGAAGGAGCGACAAAGTTGGCAAAAAGGTTCACTCGGCGACACAAGATGTTTTCTTTCGTCAACGCCTACCACGGCAGCACGCAAGGCGCTCTCAGCCTTTGTGGAAACGAAGATTTCAAGCACTCGTTCCGTCCTTTGCTGCCCGATGTGTACCATCTGGAACTCAACAACTTCGACCAGTTGAAACAAATTGACAACGATACAGCATGCGTGGTACTTGAGTCAATCCAAGCCGAAGGCGGCGTAATGATACCTACTATAGAATACATGCAGGAACTTCGCTCGACATGCACCAAAAAAGGCGTTCTTCTCATTCTGGACGAAATACAGACTGGCTTCGGGCGTACGGGCAAGATGTTCGGATTCATGCACTACGGCATTGTGCCCGACATTATATGCTTTGCAAAAGCCCTCGGTGCAGGAATGCCAATAGGCGCATTTATATCTTCGCGAAAAATAATGTCGGCGTTTATGACCGACCCCGTACTGGGACACATAACAACTTTTGGAGGACATCCTGTTTCGGCAGCAGCAGCATTGGCAGGCGTAAAAATAATAAACGAGTCGGGAATAGTGGATTCGGTGCAGGCAAAAGCCGACAGATTTATCAAAAACCTGAAATCACATCCAAAAGTGGAGGAAATAAGAGGCAAAGGCCTTCTTCTTGCCGTTGAAATCGGTTCGTTCGACAATGTCAGCAAATTCATACGGCGTGGCATCGACAACGGAATAATTTCCGACTGGTTCATCTTCCACGACACTGCATTCCGCATAGCTCCGCCACTTGTAATTTCAGATGACGAGATAGACGAGGCTTGCAGCTTGATAATCAAAACATTGGACGAGATATAAGAGGAGTAATAATTATTAGTGTCCACTAAACCCTTTCTGGTCATTCCGTAAAACAAAGCGAACCGACTAAGGGACGTGTCGTGTGAGCCTGTTTGTCCGGAATCTGTTTTCTAATAATAGGTTAACAGATTCCGGACAAGTGAACTCACAAGCAACGTTCCTTATGCTGTTCGTTCTACTTTTCGGACCCTTTAGCGCACGCAGCGTAGCAAGTAATGACTGGCTGGGTACTATAGCGAACCCTAATAATCCAGTCCTTTCTTGTTGAACATCATGAATCCAAGGTGGAACATGAAATACCAGTTTACCTTGTCATCGTCAAGGTAGTTGATGCTTACGCCAAGCGGACCGAAACGAGTATTGTAAACCAAGGCCGCCGAACCCATTATATAATAATAGGTAAACCTTTCCGAATACATCGGGGTATATACATTTGACGACATTTCCTCCTTCAGTATCTTGCGGAACGGCATATAGAAATAAAATTCTGTCCTGAGGTTGAGCCGCGGAGTAATGTTTACAATAGGCTTCACTCCCACCGCAAAGAAATTGTTGGCACGATAGTTTGTAAGCAGAAGCGTCTTGGAATTCATAACGGGAGCAAAAGCGGGAGCACCCAGCACACTCGACGAATAGTTTCGGAACAAAGGACGGTTGCTGACAAACAATTGCGCGTATGCACCAATGGTAAGGTACTTCACAATACGTGAATAATGGTCGGCAATGAGGTTCATCTGAATCCAAGTGTGCCGCATACGATAGACATCGGTAAGCGCAGTTGTTGAACCCGGATTGTTCATCTCGGTGCCTACTACATGCCTTAAATCCACCACAAATTCGCGTCCGCCTGTCGGATACATTCTGTAGTTAAGCGTGTTGTAGTTGAAAGTAAGATGTTCGGTAAAATACTTGAAGCTTGTAATGTCGGCAGTGTCGGACGACTGGTACGACGAAACTTGGAAGTACGAATATTTCTGTTCGCCGGTAGCTATTCCAAACTTCACAATAGAATGCCTTGATATTGGTGATGTTACATCAAGCCTCACATTGTTTTCGTAGTCAATTATATATGGCGGCTGGTAAGTCATCGACAGCACACGCGAACTACCCTTGAAGAAATCGTATCGGTTCAATGTTCCCGAAAGCTCGATTGCAAACGGCTGATATGCAGGGAAATCAACACGACCGCTAAGCATTGCCGAAGCATAAAACCTTCCGTAGTAGAAATTTGCCTTGAAAAGTCCCGAAAGCTTGCCCAACAATTTGTACGAAGCACCAAGATATACCATGCTTGACGAACCGTTTGACACCACCGCACCAAGGCCTATTGACAAGCGGTTGTCTTTCTTCACCTTGAACCTCACATTGAAGTCGCCAGTAGAATCATTGTATTCGGCAAGCGGCGTAGCAAGTTTCACCTGATAGTCGGAAACCAGCTTGTAGTAGTTCGACTCCACTGTCTTGAAATCCATTAACGTATCCTTCAAATGCCTCTTTATCCTTTTGAGGTTCACCGACTTTTCAATATATTCCTTTTCGGTCTTCCTTATATTTCCATCAATAATGATGCTGTCGAACTTCAATTCAGGAAGGCTATCCCTATATATTTTACGTTCTGCCATCAGCTCATCGCTGCTTTTTCGGCGATTCACAAGGTTCATAATGCTGTCAATCATCTCGTTGCAATGCTCGTAGCCCATATTCACGACATAATCCAGCTTCTGGAAATCCATAATGCCTACATCCTTAAACTTGAAACTCAGCACTATGCCCTTTCCATTCTCCAAATCAATGCTTTTCTGCTCGCCCATGACAACACTTTCAATCTGAGCCAGAAGGTCATCGGAAGACGGAGCCACATCGTTGCCAAAAGCCGAAACATATACGCCTATAATAATGTCGGGATTGAAAACCTCGCGCATAGTCTCAATGGGGAAGTTATTGTAGATTCCACCGTCGTAGTAAAGTGTGCCTTCAAGTTCCACAGGCTTAAAAACAAAAGGTATTGCCATCGAAGCACGGATAGCGGTACCGAGGTCGCCTGCTTCAAACACCTTTTCGCGATTGTTATACACATCGGCACCTACGCATCTGAATGGCACAAACAGATTGTCGAAGTCGTTGCCTGCACCTGCCGAACTTCTTGCAAAAAGGTCTATCAAACCGAAATCCATTGGCTGCGAAGCAATTATATTTGTAGGCAAAGCCAAGGCTATTTTATTGCTCTTGCGCCGCAAATCGACACGCAGCAACGAAACATCGGGCTGCTCGTACCTGAAATAGTCAATGTATTTTGCAGGGAGATTCCCCTTGTAGTAGTTCTTGAAATTATCACTGTTGAAAATCTTAACCATTTCATCGGGAGAATATCCCGAAGCATACAGACCTGCAACAATGGCACCCATGGAGGTTCCAGTAACATAGTCGATTGGTATGCCATGTTCCTCCAGCGCCTTTATAACCCCGACATGAGCATAACCTTTCGCACCGCCGCCGCTTAGCACAAGTCCTACAGTCTGCCCCTTTGTCGTAGTACAATAGCACAACGCACTGACAATCAACAACAATAATATCCTAACAACAGCCTTCAAATCAGACTAAAATAAGTTAGCTAAGTTAGTAAGATTATTTCTATTAATCAGTTTTATGCAAGTAAGTTTTTTTTAAAAACATTGCCTTTGAAACGAGCATCATCACAACAATTTGTCTTGCAACCACTTCGCAACTAAAAAACATTTCCTTCCATCCATAGTTTTAATTTTTATAAGCCGCAACGATTTTATTATTACCTTTACAACCTAAAAAGAAATGCAAAAATGCATATAGCATCGGTCATACTTCCACTCCCACTGCCAGGAACTTTCTCATACGAGATTCCCGAAGAAATCTCAGGTTCGGTTGTGAACGGAGTTAGGGTTCTAGTCAATTTCGGCAGAAAAAAAATATACACAGGCATAGTTGTCGGAACCAGCGAACAAAGCGGCACAGAAACCGAATACAACATAAAGCCCATATACGCACTACTCGACAGCAAGCCATTCATCTCGGAACCACAACTGAAACTTTGGAACTGGATGGCATCGTACTACTGTTGCCAAATTGGCGACATAATGGCCGCAGCAATACCAAGCATACACATACCTTCGAGCGAATCCAAATTCACAACTTCGGGAACGCCAACAGCAGACGAAATCCTCGTCAAGAACGAACTGTCCGTGTATAACGCACTGGCATTAAGCCATGTCTCCACTCTTAACGAAATTATAGACTGCACAGGAATAAAAAATCCACTGCCAGCCCTGCAACGGCTGATAGCACGCGGACTAGTTACTGACGAACAAATAATAGCAAAACAATACCGCCCCACCGAACGCAACTACGTGTTCTTTTCACTGTCGGAAGCCGAAAAGAACCAAGCTGCCCTTGACAAAGCACTATCCAAAAACGGAAAGCAAAAGCTGATAGTGGAAAAATTGGTAGAAATGTGCCAACAGAAAAACACCGATTGCATTGAAATAGAGGAACGCGAAATACTTGAAATATGCAGTGCATCAAAGTCGAGCCTGCAAAGCATGCAGAAAAACGGACTGCTTGCACTTTACCGCAAGGTACGCAACAACGACTGCGACAGCGATTTCCAATCAGACAAAGTGGTATTGTCCAATGCACAACAAAAAGCATTCACCGAAATAAACTCTGCCTTTACTGATGGCAAACCCGTTTTGCTTCATGGTGTTACATCAAGCGGCAAGACCGAAATATACATAAAGCTCATACAAGAAACCTTGTCGAAAGGGAAAAAAGTACTTTACCTTTTGCCCGAAATTGCTGTAACTACGCAGATTATTTCACGTCTCGAAACCTATTTTGGCAACTCGGTAAAGGTGTATCACAGCAAGCACACCGCCTCGGCAAGAGCCACCGTTTACAACGCTGTGCTTGAAAGCAAATACGAAATTATCATCGGCGTAAGGTCGGCTATTTTCCTCCATACGAAAATCTTGGGCTTATAGTTGTTGACGAGGAACACGAGAATTCGTACAAGCAAAGCGACCCCGACCCACGCTACAATGCCCGCGACATGGCGCTTGTATTGGCTAAGATTCATGGAGCAAACGTAATTTTAGGTTCGGCAACTCCCTCAATCGAATCGTACAACAATGCAGTGCAAGGACGCTACAAACTGGTGGAACTCACCGAAAGATATGGCAATGTGCAACTGCCTTCGGTCGAG
>JAGCNN010000054.1 GCA_017645925.1 Bacteroidales bacterium | reverse complement strand
TTGTAGTTTTTAAGATGCCTTGTGCGCTGCGATTCATAAGTTTCGTTTACGCCTATCAATATTCCTGTTTCCTCCACTTCGCCAAATTCGGGATTGTCGGCAGTACCGAAGGTTCTCATCGTATCCGACAGTTTCATATAGGCGTTTACCAATGGCGGAATCTTTGAATTATAGCTTCTAAGCAAAGTTTTCAATTCCTTGTAGTCGCTTGAAAAATTGTTGCCCGGAAAAGGCTTTCTGTTTGTTTCAAACTCAATGTCAATCGGTTGCTTTGGCGATACAAGATTTTCGTTGTCAGGGAAATACAGACGCAAGAACGACAACAGCAGATTCCTTGCTTTCACGTCGTACGACTTGTACATGGTGAATTTTCCGAACCAGTATTTTATGTGCTTGTATTCCGAGGTCAGAGCCAAAATCCCGTCCCAAAGGTTGTCGAGAGCGAAAAGTCCGCGTTTAGAATTTTTCTGGTACTGGTAGTCGGGCTGTATGAAAGAGCGACCAAGTTCAATTGTATAAGGAAGATATTCGTTTACGAACTTTTCGGAATAATTGAAAATATGCCCTGTTGCAAGCTTTTCGTTCGGATTTTGAGCGGCATATTCGCCAAGTATAAACCTATATCCGCCTACAATTTGGTTGCGCTGCGAATCCCAGACAATCATCTGGCAATATGGCGTTTCGTTGGAAATATCAAACTCGTCGATGTCAGCTTCCTTTCCTGTACCGCCACCGGCAGCGCGGAAAGTTATTTCGCGCAAGCGACCAAGCTCACGCATCAGGTTCGGGCACTGGTCGTGTGTGAACAAATATATTTCATTCGCACCATAATTCGTCCGCCTCAGTAATTTGTCCTTAGTCAATTCACTGAGCAGCAAATCTTTGCCAACGGGTGGAATTATGTCGGACGGAATGTGCACTTCGTTAGAATATTACACCGACCTTGATGCTTATGTCGTTAAGCCTGATTCCTGGGTTGAATATGGTACCATCGTCCTTATATACATTTATCTTATCCAAATCGATAAATGTTCCGAGATAATCAAGTTCAAAGAGCAACTTCGTATTGCCTGCCAAAGTCCATTCCGCACCACCGCCTACATGCCAGCCGAGGTTGAAAAGGTTGAACTCCTTTGTTGCAACATAATTTTCCTTGGTTTCGAGCATTACCTTCGACTTTATTCTTACCATCGGGTCAATACCGAGTTTCAGGAAATATGTAAAATAACCAATTTCGTTTGTGCAACCTTTTATGCCTACTGGAACCTCGATGTATGAGGTAGAATATTTGTACAAGTCCATTGTATGTCCACCAATTTCTATCCCGTCAATATCATGGAATGGGACTACCCCATTTTTAAAGTAGGCTGTGCCACCAATATTGCAGAAGCCAGCAGCTATGTTCAATGCAAAATTATTGGTAATGTTCCAGTCCATTACAGCACCAAAACCGTATGTCATCTTTGACTTTTGATTTGAAAAATATGCCTTGCTGTCAGACATCATCCACGATATGCCACCTTTAATATAAAGTCCGCCATCAACTTTGTTCTTTTGTTTTGGTCTGACCGGATTTGTCGGTGTGTAACTTGTCTGGCTCTGGTATTGGCCATCTTCTTGTGCCGGTAGAATTGCCGCAGAAAGCAATATAATTACAGAAATGATGAAAAATTTCTTCATTTTAAGTGTATTTTAATTAAACAATTTAAACATAATCACAAAAATGCAAAAATATACTTTTTTCAACACATACCAATCATTTTTTTTCGTTGTAAGCAATTCTATTTTTAACTTTGCGATGCTTTAATTCTAAAAATATGCGAAGGCTAATTATTATTGCAAACATTCTTGTTACGGCAGCCGTTATGGTGTCGTGCAACTCGAATCC
>JAGCNN010000053.1 GCA_017645925.1 Bacteroidales bacterium | reverse complement strand
CGCTAAAGTCCCAGCCAGTCATTACTTGCTACGCTGCGTGCGCTAAAGGGTCCGAAAAGTAGAACGAACAGCATAAGGAACGTTGCTTGTGAGTTCACTTGTCCGGAACTCTCTCACGAAACGAAGTGAGTAATCTGTTCTCTAATAATCAGTTAACAGATTTCGGACAGCAGTCTTCACAACGCTCCCCGTTCCGTATCGCGTGTTACGACTAGCTTCCGTACCTTTAGCTCACGCAGCGAAGCAAGTAAATGACAAGCCCCTTTATTTGTATTCTCATATAAACGCTTGACAACATTACAATTATGTGTATTATCCTACGTTTTAGCGGACACTAATAGTTTTTTTGCAAAATCGATATGTATTTTTTCGCTTGGGCAAAACAATCTGTCATTTTTTGTCGGATACTAATCTAAGCTCAACCCTTCTGTTCAGTTTGCGACCTTCTTCCGTTTTGTTTGACGCCACAGGGCAGGTGCTGCCGTAACCGATGGTTTTTAATTTGTCGGAATTGCATCCTTCGCTTACCAAGAAGTCCTTTACAGCTTGGGCTCTTTGTTCCGACAATTTCTGGTTCATCTCGTCATCGCCAACATTGTCCGTATGGCCAGCAATTTCAACGGTAAGGTTCTTGGATTTTATGATTTCGGCAACTCGTCTCAGTTCGGGAATGGAATATGGCAACAAGTCGCTCTTTCCCGTATTGAAGAACAAATTGTTGATAGGAACAGCCAGACCTTCCTCAATCATTTGCTCGTACGAAACCATTGATATATCATTTTCAACCTTTACCACCGATTCCTCATTGCGCAAATCAAGACTGTTAGATATTGGAAAATATGAGTCATTGTCAACATAATATCCGTATATTTTCCCAAGCGGCAGAACAATGAAAAAACGTCCGTCTGTCGGGTCTGTTTTCGAGCGTCCGACGGTTTCCCCCGATTGCAAATCCTCCCATCTGATTTCAGCATCGACAGGATTATTATCTTTGTCAACAAGTTTGCCCGATACGGTTGCAACCACATCCGGCCGCATACGGTTGGGAATATTCATGATTAAAATATCTTCGTTATTAGAAAAGTATGCTTTTTTTCCGTCTGTAGATATTTTGTAGAAATAGTCATTATTGATAGTATTTATTTCCTTGCCCATGTTGACAGGCTCGCTCCAGCAGTCCCAGCAGTCGTCGCCAAGGCGAGTGGACACAAAAACATCCAGACCGCCCAACGAGGAAGGTCTATCGGAAGAAAAATACAAGGTTTTCATGTCGGGATGCAGGAATGGCGACCTATCTTCTGTGCCGGGTGTATTTATCATAGGACCGAGGTCGATTGCCTTGCCCCAGTTTCCATTTTTGTCAAGCAACGACACAAATATGTTTGATGTAACTCCGGGATTTTCGACTTCAGACTTGCTTTGGCGGGTTGCCGCAAACAACATTGCCTGTCCGTCGCTTGTTATCATTGCGTCAGCCTGCCACCTGCAGATGTTGATATTGCTTGACAACTTTTTCGGTTCAGACCATCCGTCTATAGTCTTTTCGGATGAATATAATAAGCCACTCTTGAACAACAACATTGTGGTTCCGTCTGCCGATATGGACACAGGAGCCTCGTTTCCCGACACCGTATTTATTCCTGACAAAAGGCGAGCTTCGCCCCATCGTCCCTTTGCATCTTTTTCGGAAACATATATGTCTTCTCCGCCTAGATTGTCTTCCCTATGCTGTCCACAAAAGTACAAAGTTCTGTCGTCTGCCGTAATACAAGGGGAATACTCTTCGCCTTTTGTGTTATTTATTAAATTTCCAATACTTATGATTTTAACATCTTTTTCGGCTGGAGCTTCAAGCGTTTTTACCAGTTGCTCATATTCACGACTTCCAGCAAAGGCATCCTCGTATTGCTTCAGCACCTCCAATGCCTTGTCCCACTTCTTGTCCTTAATGTGGTACTTTATAAAATTATGCAAATGTCCGAAGGCAACATGAGTGGGAACCAAGTCCTTAATGATGGAAGCTTCGTTTTGGTAATCGTTTTCGTCCAGTTCAAAATCTTTTCTGCCATGTTCTTCCGTTAAGTAGTATTTTGCATTAATTTCATCGCTTATCTTCATTGCCGCCTTAAACCTTTTGTCTGATTCTTTAAATTTTTGCGGAACAAGTCTTCCATATTTGCGGGAAAACAAGTCAACCCCATTCCAAGGATTACTGTTGATATAGATGTTATGCAGCAGACACAACGCCGAATCGCGCTTGCTTTCGCTTTTCGTAAGATTCCATACGCAATAGTCAAGTGCCGCAACATCGTGAGTTCGCATTGCAATTTCGAATATTTTGTTTTTTGCCAATTCCACCAATTCCGTGTTCGACTTGTTCTTGCTAATGTATATCTTATAGCTCGTCCAATCGCTGTCATTAGTCATTCTGTTATATTGAATCTGCTTCTTGTCATTTGTCCACATCTCTTGAGAAATAATGCTGCCGTACTTGATGTTGAAATGCTCCAATTCTCCGCGTTCTATATAAATGTCGTGCAGCAAATTTATTACAGAATCCAATTGTTCGTCCGAAAGTTTCATTGTGCAATAATCCAATGCCTCAATGTCGCGTTTTTTTGTTGCTATTTCGTAAATTTCGTTTTTTGCCACCTCTACCAACTGTTTGTTTTCGGGATGCCTGCTTATGTATTTCTTGTAGCTTGTCCATTCTCCTTTCTTTGTCTCGCTGCCGAATTGAATAATGTTGGCATGGTTTTCGGCTTCTTGGGCAAATGGACTATTAGGATATTTTTGCGCGTAATTTCTGTATGCTTCTTCAGTATTTGTTCTTTTTGCATCTTTGTACGCCAAAGTATATATGTTAGTCTGAGCCATATCCGATTCCTTGCCATACGGGTAATTCCTTATAAAATCTTCGTATGCCGATATGGTATTCTCCGCTTCTGCCTGCTTGTATGCCAAGGCGTTTCGCAACTGTTTGGCTTCGGAAGTCTCCTTGCTTGCAGGATGGTTGTCAATAAATTGCTGATACGCTTTGACCGTATTTGCTTCTTTTGCCATGCGGAAATCGAGCGAACTTATAGCGTTTTGCAATGTGTTGTTGTTCAGATTCTTTTTCTCGCATTTGGCTTTCTCCTTTTCGTCCAAAGACTTGTACGTGTTGGCACATCGCATGATAAATTTATGTGCCTTGTCAAGATTATGATTGGGATTTTTCTCGTTTGCATAAAGGCTATACGCAGCGTAGCAGTTTAGTGCATCGGTACTGTCCTTGGAGTAAATCTCCATTATTTTCTTCTCGGCTTCGGCAAAATCTCCCTTTTCTATCATTGCGGCGCATGGAAAGATTACGTTGGTCTGCGCAAAAACGATTTTGCCAATAAGTGTGAGTAAAACTATAAGTGCTAATTTTTTCATGCTGTTTTATTGTTTCTAAGTTTCTATGGCTGACGCCGTTTTGGGGTTTCTAGGTTGACGATGCATGCATCGTCCGTTTTAATCGTAAATTCCTTTGCATCTTGTCCGCCCAATCGTAAATCTAAACTCGTCAATCGTCAATCCTTTGCATCTTGTCATCCAAATCTTCAAATTCTCGAATCATCAAATTTTCAAATCATCAATCTAAAATCGTAACTCGTCAATCGTCAATCCTTTG
>JAGCNN010000004.1 GCA_017645925.1 Bacteroidales bacterium | reverse complement strand
CGCAGCGTTACCTCGAAGGCTTTATCGTCAAACTCGAAAACTATGGTTGGGTCTTTGTCCTCGCGGTGGTCATTTCCCTACTGATGGCCATTGGCTCCGTGCTGTGGCAGACGTTGAGGGCGGCCAAGACCAATCCGGTGGATGTTTTGCAGAAAGAGTAGTAAAGTTGTGACATTAGAAAATGGACTCTATTGTTTTGTCTACAATCTCATTGAAATACCTTTCCTTAACAGAACCTAACCGACGTAAAATATCGCGTTCAACATATCCAGCAATAATCTGGCATTTTACGAGACTGGGTTTAACAAAAGAATGATCAATAACCATTTCATCGGTCAGAGGATAAGAATATTGAGGATTAATCGTGTCGTTTGAAGTAATAAGGACAAGATAAACCAGTCCTAACTCATCCTCCTGCAGCTCGTCATTGGAAATGATAATAGCTGGATGAGGCTTGAAAGTCCCATCGGGGAAAAGGAAATTTACCTCGACAATATCACGCTGATGGTACTTCATACGGAACGGGCTATGATGTGAGACATGCTACTTTTGGAATGGTTAAGAAAAGCCTCAACGAGTTGACGATGAACTTGAACTTCTTCCGGAGATGCTTCTTCGACATCGATAATAGTCGGTTTAAATAAGCCCGTACTAAGCAATGCTGCAAGTTTGCGACGAGCAAGTGCGTTGTTGTGATCGTATGATAAAGTTACCGTACACATAGTTCTATAATTATGATGCTGCAAAGATAATATGGTTTTACTTATTCGCAAGTGTTTTAAAAGAAAAAAAACAGAAAACAAACCCGACGGTGTAAGCCACAAGCCGCTTTTTTTATGTATTGTAAAGTTTCTTTACACCGCTGTAAAGATTCTTTACAGTCTTTAAGAATCTTTAAATCTTAAATCTTTGAATTTCAAATTGTTGTGTTTTTGGCACAACAAATGCCATTCTTTGCCCGTTTTTAATTAGAAAAAATGAGCAGCTACCTGAAATTCCTATCCCGAAACAAACTCTACACCGCCATTGAAGCGGTGGGACTCATCGTTTCCATTGCCTTCGTCATCCTGATTGGCAATTATGTGTATCAGCAATATGCTATAGCCTATGGCAATCCCATTGGAAATCGTGTTTACGGCGTTGGGAACCAAGATTATATGTCTTTGTCCTGGTTCGACAAGGCCGCTTTTGAGGCCGAATTACCCGAAGTGGAGGCCGCTTGTCGTGTGGGTAACACATCCCGAGAGGCCTTTATTACGTATAACAATGAGAAATGCAAGGCAATAGTGACTTCAGCCGATCCCGAACTCTTTGACCTGTTTCCGAACTACACCCTTGTGGAGGGCGACCTTGAGACTTATCGGTTGAAGGGGCAGTGTCTTGTCTCCGAGTCGTTTGCACAGCGTGTTTTTGACGGCAATCCTATTGGGAAAACCTTTAAGGTCAATTATTATTTCGACCAGGGTGATTACACCATTTGTGGCGTGTATCGCGATTTCACCAACACGCTGATGCCCAATACAGAGATCCTACTCAATCCGGAATACGACCCGTATAATACTTCTGGTGACCAAAAACCTTTCAATAGCATTGGTAGTTATCTTACTTTGATAAAAGTTGGCGAAAATGTTGACCGTGAGCAACTAGCAAAGAATGTAGAAGCAGTCGGATTGTCGCATTATGACAACGGCTTTGTGAAAGCCCTCCCGATATACATTCTTCCTGAGGTCTATTTCAATGACAGCCAATATGTTTTCAACAAAGGAAACAAGTCGGTGCTTCAAATGTTGCTTGTGGTGGTGCTGTTACTTTTCATTAGTGCGATCTTCAATTACATCAACCTCAACATGGCCCTTTCTGGAAAACGCGCCAAGGAGATGGCAACCAGGCGTTTGCATGGTGCCACGCGAGGTAATATCATTTTGAAGTATATCGCAGAATCCGTTGCGTTTACAGCTGTTTGTTTCATCTTTGCTTATCTTCTAGCGTTGGCCTTGCTGCCGATGATGAACAATTTGATGCAGAATGTGACCGTTGAGAATTTCGAACAATATGTCCCGATGGAGTTGAGGTGGTCGGTTGGTGTGGTAATAGCTTATGCTGTTGCTGTTGTTCTGACAGGCGTTTTGGCAGGCATGGCACCTGCCGTTGTTGCCTCCCGTTTTGCGCCTATCGATGTGGTGCGTGGCACCTATCGCCTTCAAACGAAAAGAGTGTTCAGCAAGGTTTTCATCGTGTTCCAAAACACTATTACTGTTTTCCTGCTTGCCATGGCACTTTTGATGGAAGTGCAAATGCGGCATATGGTTAATCGCCCGCTTAACATGCGTTCCGAAGGGTTGTATTCGCTCCAGTTTTGGGCAAAGGATTATGCTGAAGTATCACCGCTTATCGATCGTTTAGAAATTATCCCAAATGTGAACGGAGTGGGGTATGGGCGTGGTTTTGCTGGTCAATTGAATATGGGTACTTCAGTTACCACACCCGAAGGAGAAACGGTGAACATACGACTTATTCTTTGTGAAGAGAATTATTTTAACATGCTCGGTCTTCATGTTGTTGAGGATTTCGGTTTGCCTCGCACTAATTCAGTGTGGATGTCGAAAGGCTTGGTTGATAAATTGGCTTTGTCTGATTCGACTGCACAGTACTATGCAAGGCGCATGCGTATCAATGGTAGCAATCCCGAGACCGTGGGCGGCATCTATGAAGACATCCCCGCGAGATCTGCAGCAGCGGCAAAGTCTGGACAACTGACGGCGGTTATTGTCGCTAAAGCCGAAGACTTGTGGTATGGTAACGGCGTAATGATAGATGTGTCTGGCAATTATAAAGAGACCGAGAAGGCTATTATGGAGGCCTATGCTGCTTATTCGGAGGAACGGAATGGCACTTTTTTGGAGCCAGCGCAAAATGGTTATGTACAAGACTTAAACAAAGTGTTGCTTCAGCCCGCCAAGATGGCCATGCGCCTGCTGGAGTTGTTCATGCTGCTGTCGGTGCTGATTTCCTTGCTTGGCCTCGTTGCCATGAGCACCTATTACAGCGAGCAAAGCACCAAGAGCATTGCCGTGCGCAAGGTGTTCGGTAGCAATGTCCGCCGCGAGTTGTGGCGCACGGTAAAGGATTACATGATTCTCGTCGGCATCGCCGCCCTCATCGGCATCCCGCTTGCCATTTGGTTCTGTGGCAGATATTTGGATCGCTTTGCGTATCGCATCGAGCATTATGGTTGGATTATCATTGTGGCAGCCATTCTCGGTGTGCTGATGGCCTTTCTGTCGGTGCTTTGGCAGACCTTGAAGGCGGCGCGGACGAATCCTGCGGAGGCGTTGAAGAAGGAGTGAAACCGAATAATGGAATAATAAATTTCTGCTTTTCTATTTCGCAAAATCAAAAAAGTTGTATTTTTGCGAAGTAGAAAAGCGTAATATCATGGTTGACATAAGATTAATAGAAAGAGATTCGTACCTTGAGCAACTGGAGCACACGAAGCAAACTCCAGATATAAAAGTGATTACAGGTGTCAGAAGAAGCGGTAAGTCAAAGCTTCTTGGAATGTTTATCAAAAAGATTCAATCGTCAGAGAAGAATGCCAATATCATCCACGTTGATTTCAACCTTTTGAAATTCGAACCATTACTGGAGTATCATAAGCTGCACGATTTTGTTGAAAACTCATATCAGGATGGGAAAGACAATTATGTTATGATTGACGAAATCCAAATGTGTGAGAATTTCGAAAAAGCTGTCAACAGCCTACATGCTTTGGAGAAGTACCATATTTATGTGACTGGTTCGAACGCGTTTCTGCTGAGCAGTGATTTGGCGACCCTGTTTACTGGCAGAACATTTGAACTGAAAATCTTCCCCTTTTCCTTCAAGGAATATGTAAAGTATTACCAGTCGACAGACATAAATAAAGCATTTGATTCGTATCTCGAAGAAGGTGGTATGCCTGGCTCTTATCTATACAATACGACGAAAGAGAAATACTCTTATATCAATGATGAGGTGTTCAATGCCCTCATTGTCCGCGACATTATTAGAAGGTACAAGATCAGGAATGTTAACCTGCTTAACAAACTCGTTGATTTTCTGATGGATAATATCGGAAACATTACTTCTGTCAGGAAAATTGCAGACACGTTGACTTCCAATAAAATCAAGACAAACGACAAAACTGTCGGGAAATATATTGATTATCTTTGCAATGCGTTCGCTTTTTATCGCATTCGTCGTTACGATAT
>JAGCNN010000052.1 GCA_017645925.1 Bacteroidales bacterium | reverse complement strand
CCATTTTTGCTCTGCCTCGCGGTCGGCTGTCTTGATGTTGTTTACGTAGTTGTCGTCTTTGCAACGCTGCAAATCGTCGTAATAGGGCTTAAACTCTTTGAGCCTCTCTTCGCTAATCCAAGCCTCGGCGGGCGAACCTCCCACTGCCGAAACTATCATTCCCACAGGTACATTCAGTTTTTCGTGGAGGTCTTTGGCATAAAAATATGCAATTGCCGAAAACTCGCGGATATTTTCAGGACACGCCTTCTGCCATTTTGGACTGCCAATAAGGGTATCCAACGGATTTTTGAAATAAGGCGTTTTGGTAACTTGGTAGTAACGGATATTGTCGTTGGCAGAGTTTTCGATAACGCCCGGATATTTCCAGTAGACGCGGCGGATAGGCAATTCCATATTGCTCTGACCGCTGCACAGCCACACCTCGCCTATCATCACATCGCGCACGGTGTCGGCATAATTATACCAGAGCGAATCCACCTTGTGCGGACGGTTGTATTTGATAGCCAAATCGTAAGGACCGCCAGCATCTTGTTTGGGCAATGTAACGCGCCATTTGCCAGTGCTGTCGGTAACGCCCGAAGCCGAAGAGCCATTGAGCGAAACTGTTACCTCCGAACCTTCGGTGGCAAATCCCCAGATATTGAGGTCGGTATCGCGCTGCAAAACCATTCCGTCGGAAATCAAGGCAGGCAACGCATATTTAGGATCCTTGTGCGGTGCGTCGGGCTCGTTGCTGCACGATGCCAAAAGCATCGCCGACGCTATAAGTGCAATTTTAGATGTTTTCATTTTGAGTATGTCGAACATTAATATTTGTAATAGGCAAAGGTACGTTCTTTTTTTGGTATAGTGCAAATTTTTCAAAAAGATTTTTTCGCCTTCAAATATTCGTTATTGTACCACATATTTTTCTGTTACAGATGAAGTGATGATTATCATTCCTACTCTATCACCTCCAACTTCACCTCGTGTTTGGATTCGGCCTTGTTGTAGTTGACTCCTACGAGGATTATGCGTTTAGAGAAGCCTTTGAGCGAGGCGGGATAGTCTTTGCGGTGGATTTGGTCGATGGCAGAGTCGGCTGTCTTGTCGTATTTGAGTTCCACAACTATGGCAGGACGCGACGAGCCGGGCAAGGGAATAAACACCATATCGGCAAAACCTTTGCCTGTGGGCAGTTCGTGGAATATCTTGTAATCCTTTTCGGCTGCGTAGTATGCCATACGTATGGCGCAGGTCATTGCCGCCTCGCTGTTTATGCGCTGTACCGACGAGGCGAACGGGCGGTAGGTGTCGAACGCGTTTGCGATATAGTCTGCGTCGAGTTTCAAGGTCTTGTCCACCAATGTGAGCGAGTTTGCCAACGCCTTTGAGAGCCATCCCCAACCTGCCTTTGCTATTGCGTTACGAAATTCGCCCGCAACTTCGGTGTTGGGTATCATAACGCAGTATGTCTCAGGGTCGTACGACAGATAACCGAGATGCACCAAGAGCGTGAATACATCGTCGGCGTTTTCTATGTGGTTCAAATCGTTGCGGAAACGCGTAACCTCTATCGCCACAGAGCCGCCGTTGAGCATCTCTTCGATTTTTGGACGGATGGTCTCGTCGTTGATATGGATGTATGTTTCTATGAATGTGAACGATGCTGTTTTCTCCCAATAACTGCCGTAGTTGCGGTTATCAATAGCCTGCATTACCGAGTTAGGATTAAACATAGACTTTTGGTTACCGATGATGTAGCCGTCGTAGGCGTGTTTCATCAGTTCCAAATCCATATCGTTGTCTTTACAGAGTCTTATAACCTCGTCTTTGGTAAAGCCGTAATATTTTGCCGTCTTGCCCGGATTTATGACACTGTATTCGCGAAAGTTGTTCAACGCCGACTGTGTTTCGTACTTTATGATAGGAAGTATTCCCGTCATATAGACTAATCGGAATATGTTATTAGCATTGTACGACTTGAACATAGCCCGCAGAAAATTGACATACTCATCGCGTGTGGGAGTGTTTTCGTCCCTCACAAGCATATCCCATTCGTCGATTATGAGAATAAAGCGATCGCCGGTCTTCTCGTTGATTTCGGCGATGGCTTTTGCAAAAGAATCTTTCTCCTCCAAAAACGGATACGATTTTTTCAGGTCGGCAACGAAACATTTTTGAGACTCCTTGACAATGGTCTTATGGTCGTATGTGGCGAAACGGTTCCAATCTATGTATATCGTGGGATACTTGTTGAGATGAGTCTTGTAGTCGGGCGACTTTGTGATTTCCAAGCCATCGAAGAGTTTTGAGGAGTCACACGAGCGGTCGTAGTATGCATACGCCATCTGCGCAGCCACCGACTTGCCGAAACGGCGCGGACGGGACACGCAGACAAATCGGTTACGTGTATCAATAGCACTGTTTAGAAATTCAATCAACCCCGATTTGTCAACAAAGTTGCTATTCAGAGTGCCTTCAAAATCGATATTTCCGTAATCTATAAAGTCGCTCATAACTCTTGGTATTAATTATTCTCCGCAAATATAGATTTTTATTTCGTATTCTCCAAGAAAAAACACTAATGGCTATATGCATTATTGGATTATTACCTACCTTTGGCGGCAGAAAACGAACAAAATAATAAAACATTAAAATCACGAATATATGAAAAGACATTTTCTACTACCCATAGCCGCGCTCATGGCGGCAGCTGTGATAATCTCAGGATGCAAGAAGGACGACAGCAACCCAGAACCGACACCCGAACCAATTGTGAAATATGACTCATTACAAGTCCTCATACTTTTTGAAGATAATAAGTCGCAATTTTACGACGACAATTATCATAGTCCTAAGTACGGTGATACTGACTGTCGTTGTTTTGATGCTCCATTGTCAATAGCAACGCGTAGAAAAGTATACGAACCATTTGTTATCAAGGTTAACGACACAGAGGAATACACTTACAGGTATCAAGTAGCCGATTATTCTGTTACCGATGCTACAGGTGCAAACTTAGCTGTTGACTACGTTCCCACCTCAGGCACACACATTTTGATTAATCACAAAGACCTTAAGCCGAACACACAGTATACAATGTCCGTAACAGTAACAATCGCACAACTGATAAACGGCGAATGGAATCCTGTGGTTTACCAAGGAAGCACGAAAGATTTCAAGTGTTCGGTTTCATTTACAACAGGAGAACTGCCTTCAGAAGATGCGATAGACAGCCAAGACATTCTTTACCAATATCCTATTGACCGACAATTGTTTTATCTGCCCGAAGAATATAAGCAGGGATATATAATACTCGGCTACCGATATGACAATATATTTAACGGCGTGTCTGAGCAAGAATTGAAAGTAGTAATCACATCTGTAAGTGACCAAACACAAGCTGAACAGACTACAAATTTCACCTATAAGAAATGCTCCGAAGTAGACCGACAAGTGGCTGAAATCAATTACTCATTAGAGAATGTCACATTCCGTCCCAATACCATTTATAGTTTGGAGTTTTTATGCGGCTCAAAATCCATTTATACAATGAATATTAACACGAGCAAATATCCTAATTTGCAGGCAAAGATAGCCTCTGCGACATTATCTGGTATTGGCAGGCCACTAACTTATTTTTATACTGAAGAGAACAATGACCGTCTTAAAGGCTTAGGCTGGGGATACTTTGATTTGAACATTTTGAATATGGACGAGCCATTTGATCTCAATGAAATAGGGAAGCTTTCCAGTAGTATTATACATATGGAAATGGATTTAGACAACTGCGATTGGTATCAAAACAGTCTTTATCGTAAAATTTACGAGAATTATTCTCCAGATAAACTTCGTGTCGATGTTAATGCACCGTGTGAGTGTCCTCCTGCCGACAATATACTTATCAGCACTTATGGTAGCGCCGTTTTGAGCGATGAAGATATTGCTAATAAAGTAGTAGATACTGAAGTATACAACGCACTCCCGCAAGTAATCGCTTCCTATGTTAGTGCCCAAATGTATAGGGACTGGTTGCACGTTAGGCTTAGTCTTATGGATCGTACTCCAAAAAATGATTTGGAAGTTCAAATTCGAGAGGCAAATACGGACTTTAACAACGATTTACATATAACTCTAACCCCGGGTGATTATCCATACTTTTTCTCTTATCGTCTTCCTGGTAAGAATATAGAAACATTTAAGCAAAAGTATGTAATTACGCTTAAAGCTAAGGAATAGTCTATTATG
>JAGCNN010000051.1 GCA_017645925.1 Bacteroidales bacterium | reverse complement strand
TCAACGATGTTCCGCACATATACAACTTCATCGACATCTATATATATAAATGGATTGCGATACAGCACTAAGTACTACTGGCGCGTAAAGGCAACCAACAGCAACGACAGCGACACATCCAGTTATTCCGAAGTGTGGAATTTCACAACTGCCGGAACGGTTACTTTAAGTTCCCCAAGCAACAATCCAAGTCCGACAGGCAGGTTTTATTCACGGCAGTATTTGCGCTGGAATACATTGCCAGGCTCTTCGGAATACCTAATCCAGCTTGATACAACTTCCGATTTCAGTTCAAGTGTATTGCGTAATGTAAGTGTGTCAACATCAAATACAAATACAGATTCATATTATGAAAAGTGTGTGTATGATTTATATTATGGAACAATGTACTATTGGCGAGTTTGTGCTATAAGTTCCGTTGATACAACCGACTGGTCTGAGACTTGGCAGTTCCATACGATGGACGATGTCGTGCTGATTTTCCCAAGTGATACTAGTGCAAATGGCACTTATTATACACGGCAAGAATTTGAATGGCAGAATTCCTTGGGTTCTACCTTGTACATCTTACAGCTTGATACTACACCAAGTTTCAGTTCTGGACTGCTACAGACCTATACTTCGACCAACTCTAATTCAAACACCGATACATACATATACAAATATATTTCCGATATGCGTTATGGCACAATGTATTATTGGCGTGTATGTTCGGCAAATGCAGTCGATACATCGGGCTGGTCTGCTACATGGCGATTCCATACTACCGATTGGGTTGCGCTATATTATTTACCGAACGACACAAGTTCTACTGTTGGCTATTATACTCGCCAAGAACTGGAATGGAAGAATTCAAAAGGTTCTAAATCGTATATTCTTCAGCTAGATACAGTTCCGAGTTTTGATTCAGGATTGTTGCAGAGCATAGATGTTTCATCATCAACCACCAACACCGATACATACATATACAAGTATGTTTCCGATATGCGTTATGGTACAATGTACTATTGGAGAGTTTGTGCCGTAAACAATGCTGACACATCGGGCTGGTCTGATACTTGGCAATTCCATACTGTTGACTGGGTTGTATTGGATTCTCCATCAAATAATAGTACAGGCTTGGCTGTTTCTTCGCGTACATTGTATTGGAAAAACTCCAGAGGCTCTTCATCGTACATAGTTCAGGTTGATACAACAAACAGCTTTAATTCGGAACTATTGCGTAATTTAAGCATTTCGTCATCAACGACAAATACCGATACTTACAAGAGTACAAGCATAACGAATATGCTCTATGGTACAACATATTATTGGCGGGTATGTGCGGCAAATGCCGTTGATACATCTGGTTGGTCGAGCGTATGGAATTTCACAACTGCATACCAGCTTACCACTGCGCCTACGCTTGTAAGTCCCGCAAATGGCAGCAACGAAATACAGCCATCTGGCGTCGAATTGGTATGGAATACGCTGGACAATGTTACAGGCTACCGCTATCAGGTGTCTACCGACAACACTTTTGCAACAATATACCGCAGTGGAACCACCGCCAACACAACTGCCACATGCTATCTAAATTATGGCACAACTTACTACTGGCGCGTTCAGGGCTACAATGCAAGCGGAAATTCGGTTTGGTCGCAGGTGTGGAGTTTCGAGACACAATCATGTGAACTTACTGGCGAAACAACTGTTGAGGCTTGCGGTTCGTACATTTGGCGTGATTCAACCTACACCGAATCGGGCGACTACAACTTTACCAAGCATCTGTCGAACGGTTGCGATAGCTTACTTACCTTGCATTTGACAATCAACCAGTCGTCGGAGCGCGAATTCTCGCATACCGCCTGCGGCAGTTACATTTGGAATGGCGTAACATACGACGAGAGTGGCGACTATGTACAGAATATTACTGCTTCAAACGGTTGCGACAGCGTTGTTACACTGCATCTTACGATAAATTATCCGCTGACTGAGCTTGTCGAAGTCGCGGCTTGCAATTCATACGTATGGCACGGTACGACCTATACCGAGAGTGGCAATTATACGCGTACTTTCACCGCAGCAAACGGTTGCGATTCGATTGTTACCTTGCAGTTGACAATAAATGAATCGCCGCGTCGCGAATTTAGCGCAGTTTCGTGTGGCAGTTATGTATGGAACAATCAAACATACAATGAATCAGGAAATTATGTGCAGACAATTTCTTCCGACAACGGTTGCGACAGCATTGTTACCTTGCATCTTACTATAAATCAGCCGTTGACTGAGCTTGTCGAAGCCACAGCTTGCGAATCCTACGAATGGAACGGTGAAACATATACGGCAAGTGGCAATTATCAGCAAAATTTCACAGCCGCCAATGGTTGCGATTCGGTAGTTACATTGCATTTGACAATAACCCATCCGCAGACTGAGCTTGTCGAAGTTTCGGCTTGTGAATCTTATAATTGGAATGGCACTACCTATACCGAAAGTGGTACCTATACAGAAACATTCACTTCTGCTAGCGGTTGCGATTCTGTTGTGACCTTGCATTTGACAATCAATCATCCGCAGGCTGAGCTTGTCGAAGTCTCGGCTTGCAATTTCTATGTATGGAATGAAACAACATATACCGAAAGTGGCACCTATACTGGCTCATTCACTGCTGCAAATGGTTGCGACAGCGTTGTTACCTTGCATCTTACTATTAATGAATCGGTAACCTACGAGTTAGACACATCTGCAAATGAATCCTTCGTATGGAATGGCGAAACATTTACCGAAACAGGCGACTACACTCAGACATTTACCGCTGCAAATGGTTGTGATTCTATTGTTACCTTGCATCTGAATGTCATTACAGGAATTTCGGAAGCAGAAATGCAGATAAGCATTTTCCCGAATCCAGCAAACGACATTCTCAACATCACATCATCGGAACTGATTTCAGAAATTGAAATCATAAATTATTTGGGACAGGTTGTGAAGCGCGTGGAAGTGAATGCAGATAATGCGGTTTGCGATGTCGAAGATTTGACGAGTGGGGTGTATGTAGTACGTCTCCGCACCCTTCGACAAGCTCAGGGGGCGGTTTTACGAAAATTCGTAAAGGAATAAAGATATTTGACAATAATAGCGGCGCAAGACATTGTACCGCTATTATTTTTTTTACCTAGCAGTAAAAAAGTTTATTTTTCAAGGCAACCATACCGCAATTTTTTCGTTATGTTATTATATTTGTAAAAAATAAAATATGCGAATGCGATTTATAACAATTTTGTTTTTGGGGTTATTGTTGTGCTGTCATGCAATGGCATACGACTTTTCGGCAATGTGCGAAAGTGGGCAGATACTTTTTTATAGCATTACATCGAATGAGGAACCATATACGGTGAAGGTTGTTGTGGAGAATGAATCATCGTCGTCTGCGTATAGTACATTCCCTACAGGTGACCTAGTTGTACCAGCAACTGTTACATATAATGGCATCGAATATTCGGTTACACGCATTGGTTTTAATGCTTTTTATAATTGTAGTGGACTTACATCGGTTACAATGGGGGATAATGTTACTATCATTGATGGTTACGCATTTGAAGGCTGCAGCGGACTTACATCAATTACAATTCCATATTCTGTAGGTAAAATCGGTGCTGGTGTATTTATGGGGTGTAATGTATTGGCCTCAGTTTATTATACTGGAGACATTGCACAGTGGTGTGAAATAATATTTAACAATGAAGAAGCAAATCCGCTTTACAAAGCACATAATCTATATATCAACAATACTCTTGTTACCGATTTGGTAATTCCAGAATCAATAACTGTGATTATGCCATACGCATTTTATAAAGCTTCATGCCTGACATCAGTCAGTCTCGGAAATTCTGTTGAGAGTATTGGAATGCGTGCGTTCGCTGAATGTAATGGACTTACCGAGGTTATAATATCCAATTCGGTGGATACAATAAAAAATTATGCATTTGAGAATTGCAGTGTGGTACAATCTGTAACGATAGGTAATTCAGTTGAGTACATTGGCGATAATGCATTTTCGGGTTGCTTAGGATTGTCAACTGTTAATTTTAATGCTACAAATTGTTCAGCAATGGGAGGGGATTACTGTGCTATGAGTAATCCTGAATATATGGTATTTTGGAATTGTCCGTCTTTATCAACTGTAAACATAGGCGATAATGTGTTGAAAATTCCCCAAAACGCATTTTTAAACTGCGAAAGTTTGATTTCTGTGAATATGGGCAACTCGGTTTCTCGGATTGGCGGTAATGCATTTAGTGGATGCAGAGGCCTTACAACGATAACAATTCCAAGTTCGCTAGAATTTATTGAAAACAATGCTTTTTCCTCATGTCTTCATTTAACGGCAGTGTATTATACAGGCAGTGTTGAGGAGTGGTGCAGAATAGTGTTTGGCAGCAATTATCAATTCTCGACGAATCCGCTTTATTATGCACACAACCTATATATAAACGATAGCCTTTTGACAAGTTTGGTAATTCCAGAAACAATAACTGAGATTAAGCCATACGCATTTTATAATGCATCATGTCTTACGTCAGTCAGTCTTGGCAATTCTGTTGAAACTATTGGAGATCATGCATTTTATGGCTGTACTGGTTTGACAGAGCCGATTTATACTGACAGACAATTTGTTTACATGCCATACGGATATGCATCCGAATACACAATACCCGACGGAATACAGCAGATTGTTGGCGGTGCATTTGAGAATTGCAACAGTTTGGCTTCGGTCACGATTCCCAATTCAGTAACAAGCATAAATTTTAGAGCATTTTATAATTGCAATGGACTCACGAAGGTGCATTATCAGGGAGACATTGTTCAATGGTGCAATATCTCATTTAATGGAAGTTATGGTTCCAATCCGCTTGAGAGCGGTCATAATCTATACATAAACGATAGTCTTGTTACAAATTTGACTATACCGGAAAGCATAACGGTAATAAAAAGTAATGTATTCAGTGGTGCGTCATGTCTTACATCTGTAACAATACCTAATACGGTTACAAGCATTTATTCTCGCGCATTTTATAATTGCATCGGATTGCAATGTGTATTAATACCAAGTACAGTTACATTTATAGCTTCAGAAGCATTCTATATGGTCGGGTCAATTATATACAATGGTCCTGCAACTGGCAGTCCATGGGGCGCTCGTTCGGTTGGCGGTTTTGTTGATGGAGATCTTATTTATTCCGATAATACCGAAACCTATCTTATCGGATGTAATCAGCTTGCGAGTGAAGTTACTATACCAAATACAGTTACGACTATTGGACCGCAGGCTTTCCTTAATTGTGAGCAACTAACATCGATTACAATTCCCAATTCTGTTACGGAAATTGGTTCGGGTGCTTTTTCTGGATGCAAAAACCTTGAAGAGATTTCAATACCATTTGTAGGTGGCAGTGCATCTGCAACTTCCCAATCCAGTATTACGCAATTTGGATATATATTTGGAACAGATATATATGATGGTGTTTATATTACGCAAGGTCATAATGCAGGTACATGTATTCCAGGTGGATTGAGGCACGTTAATATAACTGGAGGCGAGAAAATATTTCATTATGCATTTGAAGGGTGCTCTATGCTTCATAGTGTAACAATTCCAGAATCAATCAAATACATTGGCAATGATGCATTTTCATCATGCACACGCTTAAATTCAGTTATTTATACAGGTTCTGTCGCTCAGTGGTGCAATATTACATTTGGAAATAGCGCTTCAAATCCGCTCGTTAGGGCTCATGCTTTATATATTAACGAAAATCTAGTAACAGATTTGGTTATTCCAGATACAACAACAAAAATAAATGCGTATGCATTTCAAGGTGCATCTTGCTTGATGTCAGTGTCGTTTTCACCTGCTGTTGATACAATCGGTAGTTATGCCTTTTCAGGTTGCAGTGGCCTGATAGGCTTGTTGGATATACCTAATACGATGACACGGATAGAGTCATACGCATTCCAGAATTGCAACAGTATATCATCATTAAGGCTTGGTAATTCTGTCACTTACATAGGTTCAAATGCGTTTTATGGATGTAGTATGATTCATGAATTAACAATTCCTAATTCTGTCATTACAATTGGTAGCAATGCATTTGGAAATTGCAGACAACTGAGAGTTGTAAATTATAATGCAACGAATTGTTTATATATGGCAAGCGATGTATGGACTAATTGCAATTTGTTTACAATATTGAACATAGGTGATAATGTGACCAATATTCTTTCACAGGCATTTTTCAATTGTAGTGGGTTGACGTCCGTTGTAATTCCTAATTCTGTTACTGAAATTGGGTGGGCGGCATTTCGTTATTGCAATGGAATAAGAACAGTAACGATCGGTAGTTCGGTCGTTGAAATTGATAATTATGCTTTTGATTGTTCTAACCTGGATACGATATATTCTTACGCAGAAAATCCTCCGTCAATACAATATTGCACTTTCCCTTATGGTAATACTAGTATTCCAGTTGTTGTCCCCTGTGGCAGTGATGAGGCTTACAATAATGCCAGATATTGGTCTGAGTTTACAAACATTCAAGGAAAAGTGATGTACGATGTAATCGTAGGCAGCGACAACAATGAAATGGGTACTGCTGTAGTTATGCAGGAGCCGACATGTAATAATTCCATCGCGATTATTACGGCTATAGCTAATGATGGATATAATTTTGTTCAATGGAACGATGGAAATACAGACAATCCGCGCACAATAAATGTTTCGTCTGATACTACTTTTGTTGCTGAATTTGAAATTGTTACTGACATAGAAGATAATGTCGCCAACGAGATTTCTTTGTTCCCCAATCCCGTCACCGACATTCTCAATATCACATCATCTGAAACAATTTCAGAAATTGAAATCGTAAATGCTTTGGGACAGGTTGTAAGGCGCGTGGAAGTGAATGCCGACAATGTGGTTTGCGATATTGAAGATTTGACGAGTGGGGTGTATGTGGTTAGGATCCGCACTATGAATTTGTCGAAGGGTGCGGTTGTTTCTCAACAGAAATTTGTAAAGGAATAGGATGTTTTGTTGTCGGTTTATTCGGCACCTATTTCTATTGCAATGATTTCTATCCTTCGTTCACGGGCGGCGGCCGGATTGTAAACCGAATTTCGCTGGTCGCTGCGGTCGTCGCTGACGTTGGCTGCCGCCTTGGTCTTGCCAAAGGCAACAAAATTGTACTCTATCTGCCCGTTTTCAATGTATTGGCGGAAAATGCCGTTTTCGTACTCGTTGAAGAAGTTAACCAAAGATGAAATCCTACGCTTAGCAAGATTGTTGTTGTATTCCACGGTGTTGAGTGGACTTGTAAAACCCTTTATCGTTATTGCAACCTTCTGCCCGCTTTCAAGCAACTCCTTCATCATACGCGTAAATTCGATGAGCTTGTTGTAGTTTTCTTCGGCATAGTTTGAGAAAAAATTGTCGATGCTGTCAATTGCTTGGTCGCGTTTGGTTCTGTCAAGGCCTTTGGAGAATTCGCGGCGATATTTTTCATGCATCTGCATATAGTCGAAGTAGGTGTCGCTGTAGTTTTTTGTTGTTACCGTATCCCATGAATTAGGATTTGGAATATCGTTGTGGAAGTAGAGGCTTATTGGAACAAGCAGCTTTGTGCGCTGGGTTAGTGTGGTTATCCTTATTTCTTTTTCCATGGCAAGACGGTCTTCCTCGCTAACGTACTTTTCAATGGTATAATAGAAAATGTCGTTGCAGCAGCTTTGGTGTGTCTGCGCCATCGCGCTTTTGCGGTTGCTGGTAAGGAAGGCTATTCCCTGTTCCTGATAAATCTTGTAGTACAGGTCATTTTGGGCGGAATTTATCGGGTAGCCGAGATTCTTTATTTCTTCCCATACCCTGAAATTGCCCTTGACGGAAAAAATGTCGAATGCACCGATTGTCTGGTAGTGATTTGAACTGAAATACAGTGTTGTGTCGGTTAGGCTGTAGAAAGGCGTGATTTCGTCGCCGGGCGTGTTTATCATTGATGTTGTGTCGGTAAATTCGGCGAAACGTTCATCCTCGATGATTGGACGTCCTATGTTTTTCACCGAACCATAGCTACCGTCTGGCAATATCTCACAATAGTAAATGTCGTATCCGCCTTCGCCGCCGGGTTTGTCGCTTGACCAGAGCAGAACATCGGGACGATAGCCGAATTCTACAAGGCAGGGCTGTGTGGAATTGTAGCCCGTGGCATTGATTTTTTCGGGCAGCTTTTCAGGATTTGACCACCCGTTTGCGGTACGGGTGCATTTATATATGCTTGTATTTCCGTTGGCAAAATCGTCGGTAATGCAAAAGAACAATCTGTCGCCGCTACTGCTGATGCATGGATTTGAAATGTCAGCATCTGGCTGTTCAAGTTGAATGTCAATTAGTTCTGCTGATGCAAGCTTGTCGCGGCTGCTGCTGTATATCTGCGAGCGATATATGCGCGAGGAGTCGTTGTCGGGACGTATGGAAGCAAATAAAACATTTTCGTTGCTAAGTGCCGCGCCAAAGTCGCTGAACACCGAGTTCATGCCTTCGTCGGCCTGCTTGATGTCAACTGCTTGCGGATGGTTTTGTTGTTTCCATGCATATTCGCAGTTGAGAATTTCCTGCGATGCATATTCAACATTTGTACGGTCGCCCTTGAATCCCTGCTTTTCCGATAGTGTGATGAACCTTTTGAAAAAATATTGTGCACGCATGAAATCCTCGTTTGATTTTAGCATTTGTGCGTAGCGGTATGTAGCGTCTGGATACTTGTCTTCCGCTTTGTCAACCAGAGTTTTGTAGTGGACGAGTGCGTTTGCGTAGTCATTGTCCATACGGTAGGCTTCGGCTGCTTTCCATACTATGTCGTACATTTTTGAATCTTGCTTCAGGGCTTCCTCGTAGAGTTTTGCAGCGCCATAGAAATTCTTCTGTTTCACGGCATTGTCACCGCTAAAAATTAAACTGTTAACATTTGGTGTCTGCGCCATGACCATACACGAAACCCAAGCAAGCAGAAAAGTTGCAATGCCCATACGCAAAAATGCTAATGCTGTTTTCGTTACATAAATTCTGGACATTTTCTGTAGTATGGAGTTTCTATAGGTTTAGGTTTTGAATAGATATATACGAGAGAAAGCTCTATTCCACCGTTTCCACGACTTATGCGAGTGAGTTTCGACAGGTTTATGTCGTAGTTGACGAGCAGCCTTACATTGTGGTATTGTACGCCGGCGCAAAGAATACCTGCATCGCTTGTACGTGCAAATATTCCGAAGAATACTGCTTGCAGCGAAATAGGGTTTACTTCCATACGCCCAAGTACGCCTATGTCAAATTCAAGGTATTTTTGCTGTACCATGGTGTAGAACATTGGGGCAATCCACAAACTGTTCTTTACGTGTATGTCGGCAGTGGCATGAGTTATCCATTTTACGGGCAACCTTGAATCGTCGCTGCCGAGGAATGTCTTGCGGGGCATGTTGGGATGCGCAACCGAGAATCCTACTTCGGCAGACCATTCGGGATTAAGCCTTAGAATTGCGTTTGTGCCTACTGCGCAATCGAAATATCCGAAGGCATTTTTTGACCATTGTTCGCCCGATTCACGCGAGGGGTCGTAGCCGTCAGTTACATATTGGCTGCCGAAGTTAAGGTTTTCAATGCGAATGTTGTGCCTTGCGTATCCTGCTGTAAATCCTGCACCTACGAGCAATTTTTCGGACATGAACGGGAAATAGTAGGCGGCACTGAGCATTATCTGTGTGGTTCCGAACTTTCCGTCTCCGGCAACATCGCGGTTGAGGAAGATGCCCAAGCCCGACATGTCGCCTTTGGCAAACAGCGATTCGTGCGAGTAATCGACGCTGCCTGCAAATGTGCGGTAGGCATTTGTGAAACTGTTCCACTGGTTTTTGTTGTTGAGTATGGCTCGCCATTCACCTGCAAAGTTTCCTGTGTTTGCTGGCGATGTCTGCATGGGAGTGGAGTAGAATTGTGAGAAATGGATGTCCTGCGCGAAGGCTGCTTCCGTCGCTACAAACATGATAGTCACCAATATGAAAAACCATTTTCTCATGTGAACCACAAAAGTAATTAATTAGTTCGGAATGATGGTGATATGTTTGGCGTTTTTTTGCTACGTGATGTTATTTTTTGTTATTGTTCGCTAAATACTCTAGTCATTTACTTGCTTCACGAATCGTCATTTTTCTGTTTTGATAGGATATTCTTATTGCTTAACTCCCCCCGATATATCGGCAGTCCCATTTTGATGTGTATATTGATGGCATTGTGGTGCTTTTTTGTAATATGCTTGCAAATAACAAGTTAACAAGCGATTGTTAATTTCTTTGTTTTTTTTGTTTTGGCACTTGTTCTGATTAAAAAAAATAAATACCTTTGTAATTTTGACGTAATAGTGCCTTTGATTTGGCATTGATTTTGATGGTTTAACATATATTTGACATATATATGAAAAAAAATATTTTTACTTTATTGATTGTCATGCTGTTGGCTGCAAATGGCATGATGGCTCAGTTTAGTGGCTCCGGAACATCTTCCGATCCATATTTGATTTCAAATGAACAGGATTTGTATAATCTTACGACGGCAGTCAATCATGGAAACACATTTTCTGGCAAATTTTTTAAGCAGACTGCCGATATCGACTTTGTCGACTCGCAGGTTTTTCCAAATGGTTTTACTCCAATAGGAAGCTACGACAGGTGTCCGTTTTCGGGAACTTATGATGGCGACGGTCATTCAATAATAAAACTTAATATTTCAGGACAAGTTTCTGCCGCCTTTTTTGGATATATTGATAATGCTTGCATAAAGAATTTGAACTTTGAGAACGTAAACATTACGGATTGCGAAGCTTATTGTTCTGTTTTAGCCGCAATTGCGCAATATTCAACCATTTCAAATATTACAGCAAGTGGTCAACTATCAGTAAGTGGTCGTGTAGAATCCGTCTCATTGTCAGGTATTGTCGGTTGTACTACAGGCAGATGTACAATTTCGGAATGCGTGAGCATGTTGACATTTGATGTTTCAGATGCAAATTATAATTTTGGGATAATGATTTATGGTATTGTACAGGTAAGCGGTATACCTTCGGTTACCATAAGCAATTGTTTGGTATCAACATTCATAAAAGGCGTTCCTTCGTTTTATTTCCCGATTAGCGATGATGGTGCAACAGTTTCAAATTGCTTAGTTGTGGAATCGAATGGAGTACAATCGGAAATACAACCTACATACAGTAACTGCTATTTTGACCATCAAAATACAAATCTTGCGGAATTTCCTTACCAGCAGACATTTATTGATGGTTTTTTTGCCACGCCAACGGCTACTATGACTAGCGGTTCGTTGTTGAACGATGAAAATTGGCTGGAAACCCCCGGCCTATATCCGCGTCCAGCAGCGGTAGCCAATACCAATGTTGCAATACTTGCAGCTTCGCCGATGACTTTGAATTCTATCGATTGTATTAATTCTGTTGTGTCAAACTTTACCGTCAGCACGGCAAACAATGTAACGTGGGCAACCGAAAGCAATTATTTGCAGATTTCGGGAGGTGATGCTTCGATAGTTAATGCTGTTGATTCTCTGGTAGAAATATATGCTTTCCGTAACGCCAATGTCAAGAATATACAAATCAGGCTGTCGGATAATACCCTTGGTTCAAAGGCTAATCCATACCGCATAAGTAACGAGGACGACTTTATGGAATTGGCTAACTTATTAAGTTCAGACGGATCTATTCCGAGTGAAAGTAATTTTGATATTGATCCGGAGCAAGACAGAGAACTTTATTTCTTGGTTGATTCGGATTTTACTATTACCAATTTGCTCCCAATAGGAATCAATACCCCGTTTAGATGGAATTTTGATGGTGGAAATCATACTATTACAGTTGAACAGATGGGCGATTATGATTATAATATTAGGGCAGGTTTGTTCGGTCTAATAGTGGATGCTACAATATCAAACTTGACAGTTGTGTATAATAATGTATCTACTGACTATATTTATTATTGGGGTGGCATTGCCGCTTATGCCGAAAATTCCGTAATATACAATTGCAAGACAATGGGTTATATAGAAGATATCTTCAGCCCTGAGGATCTTGGATTTTTCGGAGGTATTGTTGCACATGCTTCAAAAACCTTGTTTTACAAATGCGTCAATATGGCGGAATTGAATCTTCAATCTGCTTCTGTTGGTATAACAACTGGCGGTATTGTAGGATATGGAGATAGTATTGCAATGCGGTCATGTACCAATTTGGGGTATATTCACGGTTATCCCGACCAAGGGGATGTTGGTGGCTTGATAGGTGAGGCATCTTCGTCAGAAATTGTTAGTTGTGCCAACTATGCCGATTTAGAAGCAATTGATTATAACCCGGGAGCTTTTGTTGGAGCCGCTTACAATTCTACTATTTCGGATTGCGCCAACTACAGCGGTAAATTCATGGCCTTTGCCCGAAGAACAGAAGAATCGACCTACACCAACAACGTAAATGTGCCTAGTGGAGCCAGCGCTGAGTTGGCGTACGACAGCTTTATTGATGGCCTTATATCACTGAATAATCTCACTAACGGTGGAACTGGCGACAAGAAATATAACATTTGCAGCAACAACTACACCGACAAGCAGATAGTTACTTTATCGGGTAATAGCATGTCTATAAAAGGTGTTCTTACTTCGGAACTTATTTCTGGAAATGTTGACTTGGATCCGGTGAAATGGATTTTCTCTAACAGTGGCTATCCTATACCGGTAGGTACTGACATCGATGCAGACATTGTAAAGCTAGCGACGACGCCAATCTGCTTTGCTGCCAATAATGCGGATGATTTTCAAACGATAAAGACGGTAAAAAGCAATTTTGAATTGCCTTCAGTCGATGGCATTTCATGGATGCTTGATAGTGTTACTCATACGAGTTCAACAGTTGATGTGGAATCGCTACGTCAGGATTCTGTAGCTGTAAGCTTGTCATTGATTTCTTCAATAGGTGAAAACCATAGGGAATATGCACTTGTAATTCCCGCAAGAGTTGGTTCTCCCGAAAATCCTTTGCTCATAGAATCGCTCAGCGACTTTATCGAATTTGCACAGGCCTTTAGTGCGAATACAAATACTCCTACCTATAAGGGTATGGCTATAACAAATGGAGGATATGGGCTTAACTTCAAGCTTACGACCGACATATCTTCCACGAGTAGAATTAATCGTCCCAGCAGTTTCTCTGGTAATTTCAATGGTGGCGGACATACTATAACGTTGAAGCAAACAGACTTGGTAAGCAATTCTACTTGCGGTCTGTTCCCAACAATTTCTTGTGCGACAATTGATAGTCTCAATGTTGTGACCAATGGTGCAATAAGTGCTACTAATGTTCAAAACTACGCCTCTATATTGTGTGCCGAAGCAACAAATTCTACAATAAGTAATTGTACGGTTACAATCAATGGCGATTTCTCTGGTCCCGATGGAGCCCTTGTTTGTGCTTCTTCCGAAAATTCAACTATTATCAATTGCAGTACGAATGGTTCTGGCCAAGTAACTCTAGGAAGCGATTATTCTGGCGGTGTTGTTTGTTGTTCGAAAAACTCAAGGATAAGCAATTGTACAAACAATGTCAATGTACGGCCCAATAGCTGCTATTCAGCAGGTGGTGGAATTGTTGCTTATGGATATTCGCTGATATTGGAGAATTGCGTTAACAACGGAGATATAATTTTAAATGACCAGTCATACGCTGGAGGTATAGTTGGAAGGTTGTCGGATGATGGTTCTAATTCGCAGAATATAATACGGACATCGGTAAATACCGGATATATATATGCCAACAATGGTACAGGAGGTCAGGCTAGTGGTATTTTGGGCGGAAGTAATCAGGTGAAGGTCAATATTGAAAAATGTATGAATTCAGGCACTATTTCCGGAAAGGAAGATGCATCAGGAATTGCTGGTGAGGTCAATGGTTCTGTTTCAAATTGTGCAAATTACGGTTCTGTCCAGTGCGAAGATAATGTTACAGGTATTGCGTACAGATGCTCGTCAATGACTGGCAATATTGTGGCGTATCGTCCATCTTTTTCTCCAGACCCCTATAACACCCAAATGCAGAATGTGATTTCGCCAACTGCTGATGAGGATGACTTTTTCGATGAGCAGATAACTGAGGTAAAGGTTGATTCCCTTAGGTTCGGATTCTACGACCGAGGTACACCGCGTACAACCCAGATGATGGTAGGTAGTGCGCTTGCCAACGAACTTCCAGGCGACTGGGATTTCACCGATGGGCTTTATCCTTTGCCCGCTGGAATAAATCCCAACGACGAGCGTATCAAACTTGCACGTCTGCCAATAATACTCAACTCCGAGGGCGTAGGACGTAGCGAAAGAATAACAGCGGTACTCTCCAACATAATGCTCCCGCAGGTGGATGGCGTAACTTGGGAATCATCCAGTCCCGATGTGGTTTCGGTGCCATCTGGTGGAGGCGTGGCTACAGTTACTAATCCAACGCAGGACGCACAAGTTACAATTACGGCTACATGTGGAGATTTTACGCGGAGTTATACAATAACGGTGCGTAGAGCATACGGCTTGTCAGCCGACAACCCAATCATTATAACCAGTTGCCGTGACATTCTTTACGAAATGTGTCAAAACGAAAATTATCCATCAGGAGGTTACGGATTCTATTTTAAGCTTGGAGATGATGTTCGGATAAACAAATATGATATAGATGATGATGCGGGGGACGATTTTCTGGTTAATCGGGCGAATTTAAATGTTTTGTATCCATCAAGCTATCCGTTCCGCGGACATTTTGATGGTGACGGGCACTCAATAATATGGCAGAATGTCGAATACGTTGGAATTTATTATGGGTTGTTCAAATATACCGATGGTGCAGAATTTTCAAACCTTACAATGTACTACAACGACTATGCATCCCGAAATTGTGCAGGAACGCTTATCGGTAATGCCAAGGCTACTACAATACGCAACTGTGCCGTATATTCCAACCTTTTGGCAAGCGACCGTGTAGGTGGTATTGTAGATGAGGCATCGGATGGTACTGTAATTTCAAATTGTATGTTTGTGGGCGAAGTGTCATCCAAGAATATCGGCGGTATTGTTGCCAATGCAACCGATACGCGTATCAGCAATTCAATAACCATGCTTCGTAAATCACCCGAAGGTGATGTCCTTGAAACTGGTGGTGCAATAGTGCTTTCTGCTAAGAATGTTACTGTGGATTCCTGCCTTGTGATAGGTGATAACTATTATGGCAGGATAAATGTAGTTTCTGCTTCTAACGAATCGGTTTCGGCTAGCAACTGCTACTACGACAAGCAGATGTGGATTCCATCGGATGGCGATACAATTAATAATATAGGTATAACAACCCGCGAACTTACCGAAAATGGCTTGTTCAACTGGTCGCACAGCGAGGGCAGGTATCCTCTTCCGGCAGGAACGGAAACCTTGTCGCCAGCTACACTCGTTGCAACACCAATGCTCATAGGTGCCGACGATGATGTAATGAATGTTACCGAATTGGGAATTTCAAACGATGACGATGTTCAATGGGCGGTAAATAACACGAATGCAATAGTTGGATATTCTGTTGGCTGCGTTGATGAACCCGCATCGGCAGAAATAGTTGCAACATATTCAGACGGTACATTATCCGATCAGGCATTAGATTATAATTTTACTCGTGATATTATTGTTACAAAGGGCGTTGTTGAAGTAAATCAGCCCGATAACATTGGTTTGGTTTGTGAAGGTGGACAATTTACTTTGTCGGTGAATAATGATGCTGCACTAAGTTATGCATGGAATATTCCTGAAGGGCTTACCGCCGATGCGAACGACACCGAAAGCATAACAGTTCATGTGGATGATAATTATCTGCGCGATAACGATCCTGAACCAATATCGCTGATAGTTTCGTTTGATGGATGCGATGTTATGAGGGAAATAGAATTTACAGCTATTCCGTCTCCATCGCACTTTAGGGTAAATGATACCGCTGTTTGTACGGGAAGCGATTTGAATGTAATTTGTAAAATCGATGATGGCTACGAAGAATATGTAAACAATTTCTTCCTGAAATGGTACGATGCAAGCAATATGAATAATTTGCTGATGGACGATACTGTTGGGGCAACTGGATATTACATTCCTATACTTACCGAGGACAGGAACTTGAGGATTTTAGCAATAAATAGAGAAGGCGATTGTGTTGATACTCTAAATGTTACAGTGTCGGTTAATCCGACAACTCCGATTACTGTTGTAAGCGGCGAACCCGACCAGCAGATATGCGAGGGCGAACTTATGGAGCCTATTGTTTTCTCCGTTCCAAATGCAACATATACAGTTCCCGATGGTATATATACCGAATACGATACTGCAAACAACCAGCTAACGCTTTCTGGACGACCGCATTTTAATTCGCAAGGAGACTATTCTTATACAATATATGGTTGCGGTAGTAGTTTAAGCGGTACAATTGACGTTTCTAAGCGCACAAGGATTTTCACAGACGATAGTTTCTCGCAGGTAATCAATCTTGGCGATAATTTGGATAGGATAAGGATGGAGGATACTGGTGGGGAATATTATATAACCGTAGAAAGCCTTGACGGTA
>JAGCNN010000050.1 GCA_017645925.1 Bacteroidales bacterium | reverse complement strand
TGTTATTGCCCTTCACCGAGATGTTTGCATACATCAGCGGCTGCTTGGTTTCGCTATCGACACAAGTGCCGGTAATGTTCTGCGAAAAGGCGCAGAATGTGGAGAGGATGAATGAAATGAATAGAGTTAAGTTTCTCATGGTTTCTAAGTTTTTATGGCTGATGATGTTTATTGTTGTGTCGTGGCGCGCCGCGACTGTACTAAATTTTAATGTATATAAATTCCTTGGTTTCAAGTTGTTCTATGTTTAATGTTCAAGGTTCAATGGGTTATAGGTTGAGACGCAAAATTTTGCGTCTGTACAAATTTCTATTGTTCTTTGTTTTCTTTATTCCTTTGTCTTTTAGTCTTTTTCAGTTGCTTCGCGAGAACGGCGAAGTCCTCAGCGAAGTTAAATTGAACAAATCTACACATACCTTTAGCTCACGCAGCGAAGCAAGTAATTTTACAAATATTTGTTCAATTGCTCACTTCGTGTCGCGAGCTAAAGGTTTGAAACCTATTTGTACAATTTCTGCCGTCAGGCACTCCAGCATCATTTCATCTAGCGTGCGCAAAGCATTTATCTGCCTATCACAATTCGTTTTACAACCGAACGGGAATCCGACAGAATTATTCTTACAGCGTAAACACCCGGCGCAAAGCCTTCGGTTTCTATCGCAATGCTGTCGCCAATGATGTTGTCCAGTTCGTAAACGACCTGACCAGCAAAGTTCACAATCTGCACTCCGCGCATCTGCTGACCTTCAATGAAGAACCTGTCGGATGCGGGATTAGGATAAAGGTCGATGCTTTCATCGGTTATCAAATCAATTGCATTCTGCTCCTCGTATTCCTTTTCGGTGGTTACGCAAACCTCATCGGACAAGCCAAACATTCCGTAACCGCAGTTGATTTCAACAACATAGCAGTACTCGGTTTCGTAATCAAGCATCATGTCGTAGTATGCAGTGTCGGATGTGCTTGTAACATACTTGCCGTCCCTATAGAGCGAATACGACTGGATTCCCTGAATATTGCCCCAGCTCAAAGCTACAGAATTGCCAACAGCTGTTGCCGTAACAACAGGAAGCTCGGAGCATCCGCCAGCCGAAATCCTTGCACATGCCGAATTTGATGTATTTGGTTCGCATTCATCGTTCCTGAAATATGCAACAACCTTGTAGCAATAATCGGTTTCGAGTGATGCAATTGTATCCTCAAACATTGTTTCCGAACCATTATACAGGATTACACCACTAAGGTCATCAACATGTACTTCATAATGTTCTACACCGAACAATTCGTTCCATTCGAGCCTTATGCGGTCGCCGTAAGCTCGTGCTGCAAGTGTCAACTGTACATCGCATGGGAAAGCAAGAATTTCTGCACATGCCGTATTGGACGGATTCGAAACACAATCGGCTTCGCCATGCATAAGCGTACGTACATAGTAGCAATGTTCGCCAACTTCGGGATTCTCTACCGAATACGATGTCGTCTGCACTGTATCAAGCGCAACATCAGAACCTTGCTCGTAAATCAAATACGAAACACTTTCATAGTCGCCAGCATCTACTGCTTCCCAACTTAGATTTACAACATGGAAGGTATCAGTTTCGGTGACAAGGTTCTCAACAGGACTGCATGCTGGTGATGAAACCGAAAGCGACAAATTCAAATTGGTATTCTCCGGCATATATACATTCGGTTTGAACTTTACAACTGCCGAATATTCTCCATTTTGAGTAGCCATTTCGGTAACGGTAACATTTATGCTTCCGCCAGCAGGAATAATTCCGCCCTTAATATCGGATTTTACCCATGACGACTTAGCACCAATTTCATATACCGCAATGTTGTTAGGAGTGTTGCTGTTCTGAATATTTGCAAGCAATACATACTTGTCATCATACAGATACTGCGATACGCAAATGCCGCCAGCCAGCGACGAAGATGTTGCCAACGATGCATCGTTTATGAAATGCTCCATTTCGGCAATCTGTACGCCATTCTTGTTGAGCTTGTAAATCTTTGCAAAAGGACCATTGTTCTCCGATATTTGCGAGAAAGCCCACAGGCAAGGCTCTGCGCCAGAAAATGCGTCGTAGGCAATGCTATATACATTGTTCATCGAGTAGGACAATGGTATCAAGGTCGGATATGCGGTATTGTATGCAACCAGCTTGTAGAGGTTTGTCCAGTTACCGATATACAGCAGGTCTTCTTCGGTAGAGTATGTGCAGTAACGGATTTGCAGGTCGGGGTCGTTGAGAGTAATCACATCCTCAAGAGTCTGCGTATCCATGTTAATCTTGTAAATCTTGTTGGTATTGTCGGTTGCGAAGAAGAATCCGTTTCCATACGACAAGTTTCTAACTCCACCCACGCCATCAATCACAAAGGTTTCAAGGTAGCCGTTGTGGGGCGAGTACCTGTTAAATTCTCCTGCACGTCTCCACGAAGCTGTGTAAATGTAGAATCCATCGGTTGCAATTGCCTGCTCGGCATTGCTGTTGGTAACGATAACATCATCGGCATAGTCCCACATCTGGCTGTTGCTACGCGGATGAACAGCCCTGTCAGTAGCCATGAAATCAGATTCTACAACCGAACTCCAAGCCAACGGACCATCGCCCGAGTTGCTAAGCTCCACTACCACCTGACGCATCACATACGGATTTGTCTCGTATGAATCATCCGACATCGAAACATTGATTTCGGGCTTATACATAACCACGTTGTACTCGCCTCCACCCATAACGCTGTCGCAAATGATATTGTAGCCCGCCTTCGAGAAGTGAACAACAGGGCTTGTCCTTTGTATCATAATCAGGTAGCGACCATCGTTGCTTGTAGTTACCGATGCTCCATCAGACGAAACCTCGACCTCGGCAAGCGGCGTTGTTCCATCACTCTCGGTAACGATGCCAAACAAAGCAAATTCGGTTTCCGAATTTACAAAGGTAACATTAGCCGTAACAATACTGTCGCAACCGTTGATTGTAGTAAAGAACTGGGTATAGTTGCCAGTAGCAGTGTAGGTTTCGTTGTTCCAAACAAATGTGCTGTCATAGACAATAGTGTCGAACGATATTCTGTACGACTGATTTACGATCAAGTTCAAAGTCCTTTCTTCGCGGCAGGTATCGCCAACGCCAACAAGCGAAATGGTATATGTGCCTGTTTCGGTTATGACAAGAGTCTGTCCTTCAATGGCTTCATTGTCAACCATTACAATCACATCTTCCTTTGCAATAGTAATTATTGCAGAGTCACATACTGTTGTGTCCTGCGGAACGTAGAATGCCAAATCCTTTACCTTGACTTCCAATGTATCGTAGCATGAGCCTAACTCATAGGTTCCAACGGCGATATAAGTACCTTCGGGAAGCACTGCAATGTCTTCGTCAAACACAATCTCCGTTTCGGGATGCGTAACATTGTACCAGTTCACTACCTCGTAACCGGTATTTATGCCAACGCGTGCGGTATCGGTGTTGCAAAGAACATCATCGGTGCTGATAGCCATATCCTGTCTTTCGCTGACGGTAACATTAACAGATGCCGTACGGCTTATGTTGGAAGTACGACCAACCATATTGATAACTTCAGACTTTGCAATCTTCTTGAAGCCCATTGCGGTAGCAAGTTCGGCCTTTGGATATTCCATCATCCGTGCATAGTTCACATTAAGCACGTAAACCGTATTTGCATCCTTTTCGGTTGACGAAAGCATAACGGGAAGGTCGTACTCCAACGCGAAATAGAACTTGTCGTAGTTACTGAGTATATAGCCCAGTTCGTCAGCAGACGGCAGGTACATATCCTCATCGTCAGCAGCAAGCATTTCAGGAGCCTGCGACCATTCCACTTCCTCAATCTTCGAAAGCGACATCAGCAACAGACTGTCCTGCTCAACATTCGTTATCATATATCCCGTTTGGTAATCATACATGGTGATTTCTGTATTCTTGAGCATCGAATATCCAGTTTCACCAAATGCCTCACCGGGGATTAAATAGTCGCCAATCTCATATTCGCCATACATGCGTTTTCCGCCGCAGGCAACTTCGTATGTGGAAGTTCCTACTGGAGGAATCACATTGATTCGTGAACCTGTTCCAACCGTATCTTCTTCCAAAGTCCACACATATTCGCCTCCGTATGCACCCGGACGCTCAACAGTTGCAAGTGTTGCCGTTTCGCCTTCGCACAAGGTTGCATCAAGTGCTGTTGCAGCAAGTTCTTCTGTATCATAGATACCCAAGAAATTGTCGTAAACTATAGCAGGACATGCACCATTTTCTGGAATAGTAATATGGTAAATGTACTCGCCTGGCATCTGTGGTGTTCCTGAGAGGAAATCAATCCCATCAATATTATCAATGCGCAAGCCTAATTCTTCGGCTGTATAAGTTTCAGTACCGTCAAGGCTTTCTACGGTTATATAATATTCCCCACCAGTATCCTCCATCCTTATCCTATCCAAATTATCGCCAAGATTGATTACCTGCGAGAAACTATCGTCTGTGAAAATCCTTGTGCGCTTAGAAACGTCAATTG
>JAGCNN010000049.1 GCA_017645925.1 Bacteroidales bacterium | reverse complement strand
GTTGGGAATGATACGCACTTTGCGCAGTTTTTCGGTTGAGCCTTGTGTTTCGGGGTCGAACTCGCGGATTTTCTCAACCTTGTCGTCGTCGAAATCGATACGATATGGCTTTTCGGCGCCATACGAGAACACATCGATAAGGCTTCCGCGAACGGCAAAACTGCCCGGCTCGAACACAAAGTCGTCGCGACTGAAATTCCAGTCGTTGAGTACATCGATAAGCTTTTCCATCGACAGTTCGTCGCCGACAGCCACATTGAAGGTATTGCGCGTAAGTTCGCGGGTGCGAATCACCTTCTCCATCACCGCCTCGGGATAGGTAACTATGACGAATCCCTTGCGTGTGGCGTTAAGTCGCGACAGCACCTCGGTCTGCATCACGATGTTCGACTTGTTTTCCTTCATGTACTCGATGGAACGCTTGAAGGCACTCGGGTAGAACATCACCGACTCTTCACCGAGAATTCCAACAAGGTCGTCGTACGAATACGAAGCGCTTTCCTTGTCGGGAAGCACAAGGCAGAAGGTTGTGCCCATATCGGCAAACGCGGCAGCCACGGCAAACGACTTTGCCGAACCAACAAGACCACTAATCTGCACCTTTACCTGTCCGTCTTTTGCCAGCAAGCTTGTCAGATTGTTGAAATTGGGATTCTGCGATATGCGAGAAAGGAGGGCGTTCATTGATTCATTTTGTTAAATTTCCTTATTGCCAGCCAAAATACTCTTCAATTCGTCTAATAGGGTAGCCGACGGCGACCCATTTATGTATGTATTCAAATTATCGTATAATTGTTTCATTTTACTATCCTTTAAATTTCCTTATCACCAGCCAAGATACTCTTCAATGCATCAATATCAGGCAATGCCTTGCGAAGATTTTCGGGCATATCATC
Organism: Bacteroidales bacterium; assembly: GCA_017645925.1. Taxonomy (GTDB): domain Bacteria; phylum Bacteroidota; class Bacteroidia; order Bacteroidales; family ML635J-15; genus Bact-19. The sequence goes on along the minus strand of JAGCNN010000049.1, from coordinate 10,610 downwards.
AGCGGTTTTGTAGGTTGCAACGCCCATAGGCTTTTGGTAATCTTGAATGACATATTCAACAAATTCCTTATTTGCTGATTTACAAAGCACAATTCCTATTGATGGATTCTCATGCGGTTTCTTTACATGGTCATCAAGAATACGCAAATAAGTAGTCAACTGACCAAGATATGAGGGTTTGAATTCATCTGTTTTTAGTTCAACAACAACTAATGCATTTAACTCCCGATTGAAGAAAAGCAAGTCGGGGAAAAATTCTACACCATAAACCTCAAGATGATACTGATTGCCAATAAAAGAAAAATCACGCCCGAAAGTCATTATGAAATTCTTGATGTTGTGTACGATATTTTGTTCCACAACCCGTTCGTCAACATCTTGTATGTCACGCAATCCGATTTCTTCAACATTAATAAAATTGAGAAAGTAGGAATCCTTGAACATCATAACTGCTTTACGGGCTTCTGATGAATTTGAGATTGTTTTTACAAAGTTGTTCGGAAGTTTTTCCCTGTTTTCGTAAGCATTTTGTTTTATGAGTTTTTCCAGGGCTTCAACGGACAAATGTTCTTCTGCAGTACGATGGATGTAGTAGTAGCGTTGCTGTAAATTTTTTGCTTTCTCAACCATTCTTACATGATGAGTAAAAGGCACACGGAAAAAATCTTCAACAGGAAATTCTGCCACATCAGGCACTTGCATTGCATGATATATATCTATATAATTATCAGTATTTTGAGAATCGACAATTGCGATTGTCGGTTCTTTTTCTCTTTCGACAATCATAATTGTCGATTGTTCATTAGGCGGCAATGCGTTCGTAACATTTAATTTACATTTATCATAATCAAGCATATTCCATGCCTCATAAAACTTGCGCATATTCTTCAAGTTGTTTTCCGAATACCCTCTCAATCCTGGCAATTCCTTGCGCAGTTGTTCACTAATTGCTTTCAATGCGCCTGCTCCGTATGGAAGCCTCCTCGTATTTTTCGATAGATACCTGCCAATGGAAAAATACACTGCAAGTTGTACACGATTTACATCTTTTGCTGCTTCGTATTGACCTTGCAGAATCGCAGTCTTTATGGCTTCAACCGCTTGCGAAAGTGATATTATTGAATTGTTTTCTTCCATATTTTCAATAACTTATAATCCGTCGGTCATAACCGACTAATGTTTCTATTCCTCCTTATTTTTCAACTCTTCAATCTGCTTTTCTAACTGGTCAATCTTCTTTGCCATATCGTCGAGCTGCTTAAAACGCACATAAAGACGCTGATACTTGCGGGCATCCATGGCCGGGGCACCCATCAAGGCGGTGTTTTCTTCCTTCACAGTGCCAGCAATTCCTGCCTTGGCCTGCATCTTGGTACGGTTGGCAATGTTGGAGTGCGGACCTATTCCAACCTGACCGCCGAACATACAATTTTCGCCGATTTTTGCCGAGCCGGCGATTCCGCCCTGGGCTGCCATTACGGTATTCTTGCCAATTTCAACATTGTGAGCCACGTGGTTGTGGTCGTCGAGTTTTACACCACGGCGGATTATGGTGGAACCTGCTATTGCACGGTCGATGGTAACAAGCGCACCAAGTTCCACATTGTCCTCAATTACAACATTTCCAATCTGTTCAATCTTCTCGAACTCGCCATCGGGATTGGGAGCAAAGCCAAAGCCATCGGCACCGATGACAGTGTTGGAGTGTATTATGCAATTCTTTCCGATTTCGCAGTCGTAGTAAATTTTAACGCCCGGATATAATATGGTATTGTCGCCGATTTTTACATTCTTGCCGACATAGCATAGCGGATGCACCTGCACATTGTCGCCCAACACAGCATTCTTGTCGATGTAGGCGAAACCACCGATGTAGCAGCCTTTACCAACCTTTGCTGTGCGGTGAATCTTGCTGCGCATTTCACGACCTTTGGGCGTCTGCTTTACCGCGTAGATGTGGAGCAAATCGGCAACCGACTTGTATGCATCGGGCACGCGTATCAAGGTAGCGGAAATATCTCCGTGGGGCTCGAATGTGTTATTTACAATCACAGCCGAAGCCTTGCTTGTATATATGTATTGCTCGTATTTGGGATTTGCTAAAAACGAAATGGCTCCCGGTTCTCCGTATTCAATTCTTGCGAATTTCGAAATCATAACCGAACCGTCGCCTTCGACCTTGCCACCGAGTAAATCGGCAATTTCCTTTGCTGAATATTCCATCTTAATCAAAAGTATATGTTTGCAAAATTAGCAAATTATCTTGTTTGAAAAACAAAAAAAGAAGAGGCTGTCAAATGGGCAGCCTCCAATATCTTTTATACAAGTCTTACTCCTTCTCGCCTGTTCCTCTTATGATGCCTCGGTTCGAGTTTCTCAAGAAAAGAACAATCTCGTCGCGTTCCTTAGTGGCAGGAAGTTCATTCTCAATGTATTCAAGTGCTTGGGTAACATTCAAGCCTTTGTTGTAAAGAACCCTATAAATATCCTGTATGTTGTTTATCATCTCGTTTGTAAATCCACGGCGACGAAGTCCTATTGAATTTACTCCCGAATATGCCAGTGGATTTCGTGCTGCACGGATGTATGGCGGAACGTCCTTTCCCACAAGCGAGTTGCCTGCAAACATAGTGTGTGCGCCAATGTGGCAGAACTGGTGTACGAGTGTATTGGCACTAAGAATTGCATAATCATCAACTACTACTTCGCCTGCAAGTGTAGCTCCGTTTACAAGTATCACATTATTGCCAACTACGCAGTCGTGAGCTACGTGGCAGTATGCCATTATCAAGCAATCGGAACCAATGATTGTGCGACCTTTGGCAAGTGTGCCGCGACTTACGGTAACACATTCGCGAATCATAGTGTTGTCGCCAATTTCGGCAGTGGTCTTTTCGCCCTTGAACTTCAAGTCCTGCGGTATTGCTGCTATGACTGCGCCAGGAAAAATCTTGCAGTTCTTGCCAATTTTTGCTCCTTCTAATATAGTTGTGTGAGGTCCTATCCAAGTACCTTCTCCTATCTCAACATTCTTCTCTATGTATGCAAATGGCTCTATTATAACATTGTCAGCAATTTTTGCTGACGGATGGACAAATGCAAGAGGTTGATTCATATTCAAAATTTATTTTTTTTGTAAAAAATACTGTCTTAATTCTTTCGAAAACTGCGTGTTGGCAAAATGCCCAGGACGTACAGCTTCTATTCTCGCGTTGAAACGGAACCCGCACAAGGCAAGGTCGCCAATGATGTCAAGTAGTTTGTGACGGGCAGGTTCGTTGTCAAACTGCAACTTCAAGTTGTTAAGTATGCCGCTTTCTTGTGCCTTCATGCTTTCCTTTCCGCAAAGTGCCGCTATGCGGTCGTATTCGCTCTGCGGCAAAATTTTGTCAACAACCACAATGGCATTGTCAAGGTCGCCGCCCTTAATGAGGTTCATTTTTAGCAGCGGCTCAATTTCGCTAATAAAAACAAATGTCCTGCAGTTAGCTATTTCGTTTGCGAAATCTGATATATCATAAAGTTCGGCAGTTTGCGTAGGCAATGCCTTCCCATAATCAACAATAACTTTTGCCGAATATTTGTCGGAAGGATAAAGTGTGATTTCGGTGCCGTTGTCGTTGGAATACTTAAGCGGTGCATCTAGGTCAAGAACTTTCTGTTCTGCATCCTGTTCTACAATACCTATTTTTTTGTATTCTTCGACATATATGCGCGAGCTGCCATCAAAAATAGGGACTTCTGGACCGTCAACATGGAATTCGGCGTTGTCGATGCCCATGGCGTAGGTCGCTGCCATCAGATGTTCTATAGTGGAAATGCTTACACCATTTTCTTCGATTGTTGTTCCCCTTGAAGTTTCATTCACATTATCTGCAATTGGTCTGACATGTGGGTTGTCGTCCAAGTCTGTCCTAACAAAAACATATCCGCTGTTTGGTTTGGCAGGCATTATTGTTAGTGTCGATACCTTTCCAAGATGCAATCCCTTTCCGCTTAGCCTTACCGTACCAGATAGTGTCTTTTGCTTCATTCTATGAATTTAAAAATTGAGTGCAAAGTTAGCATTTATTTTGTTAATACTAAAAAACTTTTTGACTGCCACATTCTTTTGTAGAATAACATTTTGACAAAACGCTAATTTGTGGATATTTTGTTGCTGTAATAGATGACGAATGTGGATTATAGGATGACAATAAAATTGTGCTTGCATTGGTTTCTGCGTTTCAAAAATAACAAAAAAAGAGGAAGCCATCGACTTCCTCTTTTGCAATTATAAAAACTTCTGTTACCTTATCATGTTTACCTTTACGACGTTTCCGTCAACCTTTACGAAATATGTTCCATCGCAAAGTCCCGACATGTCTATTGTCTGGTTTTCTGCAGCATTGTCGATGTGTGCAACAACCTGACCGAGAGTATTTATTACAACTATGCTCTTGCCTTCTGCATTTGCAATGTTTATCATGCCGTTTGTCGGGTTAGGATAAACCTCAATGCTATTTTCTGAAATTTCATCCACTGCCAAGTTGCAATTTGCTACAATGTCATTTACAGAAGGATAGTTCACATAATATGCTCCGTATGAGTATTCTACAACACCAGCAACTCTATAATACTTGTTATCCTCAATAGTATATGCATCGTTTGCAAAGTTGTGGCTGAACGAAACAGTGTCGCCTGCTTCGTTTACGCATTTCCAGTTTCCGTAAGGCATTGTGTGTCCTACACTGCGAACACATTCAACGCGAACATAGCAACCTTCGTATGCCTCGCTCTTGGATTCGTTTACTGTCACATCAATAGGAGAAGCAACGCCAATGTTGAAAAATTCATAATTTGTAACGTTCTTCAGTTCGGTAAGTCCATAATATTCAGTTACTGTAGCTTGGAATTTAACAGAATCACCAATGTTAGGATTGTTTATTGAGTCGAATACCCAAACGCCACTCCATGCCTCGTTTGCATCCTGAATTGAGTAACCCTTTACTGGGAAATACGGAGTGTTTGTGAAGTTGGAAGTAACAACGCCCTTTACCCAAACTGTCTGGTTGTTCAATGGAGAATCACCGCTTTCTTCGGTAGTGTACTGGATGTCGCGGATTGCAGTGAAAGTAGGTCCAGCAAGGTTAACTGTGAATGTTGAAGCTGCCGATGCAACTATGCTTTGGTCGGTTGCAACCAAACTTGCATGAATTGTATGTTCGCCATTTGTAAGGCCTGTAAATGCGTGTGAAGTTTCTGTTTCAGAAACGGCTTCTCCATCATCGATTGAGAACGAAATGTTACCATCTGTACCAACTGTGAAGTTGAAAACTTCTACAGTTGCATTCACTGCAGCCGAGTAAATCGTGCTTCCGTTTGCTGGATTGGTTATTGATATAGTAGGAACAGTACCACCTACAACAATGTCGTTTTCATCGCGAGGCTTGAGTTCCCAGATACCATCCTGTCCGAACCAATCAACAATACCGGTTACGGTGTAGGATGTACCAACTGTTGGAGTGTAGGTAAGACCAAACACTATGATTGAAGTACCATCGCTGATAGTCCACTTCTTTGCTCCGCCAATGTTTGTACAAGTACCTGTTACGGTTACCAATACGCTTTCGTATGGTTCAGCAATCTCACTGATGCTAGCAAGTGCAAGTCCATTGACAGGAGTAGCTGCACCATTGTTTACAACAGCAGTTGGATTATTCATTTCGGTAAGACCATTGTATTCGGTGATTGTTCCTGTTACGGTAACATTGTCGTTGCGAGCAGGAGTACGGTCAGAGTTAGTATTATATATGTAGAGACCGCTCCATGCAGCTTCGGCATCCTGAATGTAGAACTTGTCGCTGTTCAGAGCTGTAACAGTACCGCTTATGGTAACCGTCTGTCCGTCGTATGGCGATGCGCCGTCGGCAGCAGTTGTGTACTGTATGTCGCGGATAGAAAGCTGTCCATTGGTACGAGCCTCGAATGTTACGGTTGCAGTAACGGGTGTTTCCAATGAAGCATTTTCCATAGTTACAAGTTCGAAAGCCAAGGTGTTGCTACCGTTTGCAAGGTTCTCTACTGTAAATGGTTCCTCGGAAGTAATATATTGTGCTTCACCGTTGTTTAATGTATATTTCAACTTGCCGTCGGTTCCAAGTACGAAATTGTAAACGCGGAACTGAACTTCAACATTGTCAGCCATAACGGTTGAACCTTCTGCAGGAGAAAGAACGCGAAGAGCAATACCGTCAACATTTTCGGTTATGTCTGCAGCACTGCGCGGAAGTATTACCCAGCCAACATTGTATGTCGATTTGTTGGTATATGAAAGAACGCCGGTAACTTCGTAATCGATTCCTTCAGCAGGAGTGAATGCAAAGCAATCAGCACCTATATAGATAGTTTCTTCCGCATCGTTTTGAAGTTGCCATGCAGTGCTAAGCATTGTTCCATTGTGAGTTCCGCTTACCTTTACAAGCATCGATTCGTACTGTTCCGAACCAGTTATAAAAAGTTCAATAGGCTCAAAAAGTTCGTTGTCGCTGCTTATTACGATAACATCGGTAACATCTCCCATTTCGGTCAAACCATTATACTCTGACATTGTACCGCGAACAACAACCATATCGCCCATCTCAACATCTGCAACATGGTCTGGGGAATAAATATAAAGTCCGCTATATGCATCTGTTGACGACTGGATATAGAATCCGTATTGTGTTTTAGCAGTAACTACACCTTGCGTTGCAACAACATTTCCGTTCTGTGCATTCTCTTCTTCAGTGCCTTGAATTGCTGGAATAGTGAGAAGCGTAGAATAGTCAGCATCGGTTGTGAAAGTTACATTTGCAGTAACAGGAGTTTCGAGCGATTCTTCGTCCATGTCAACGAGTTCGAGAGCAAGAGTGTGTTCTCCGTCTTCGATGCCAGAGATTGTAAATGTTGCTTCTGTGGAATACTGAGCTGCATTTTCATCGAGCATATATTTTACCTTACCATCGGTGCCAAGTGCAAAGTTGCGAACTGTAAGGTTTACATTTACCGAATTTGCAAAGAAAAATGCGTTGTTTGCAGGAGCTGTAACAACCATTGCTGGATCATCGCTAAGCGAAGATGCATCAACAAAAAGGCTTACTGCAGTCTGGCTTGCAGATGCGTAGCACGAAAACAGCGGAGATCCATTATTGCTGCTGTTAAGGTTGAACTGCATTACATTACGATTGGATGAACCTGACGCAACTATTGAACATGCATTGCCGTTGAATGTTATGTTCCATTCTCCGTTTTCGTTGTTTGTTGTCTGGGTTTTCAATTGGTTTGCAGTCGATGAAGCCGCATACAGGTAACCGTTGTTAATTGCATCATAGAATGTGTAATATTCAGCATTTCCAGTTGCGGCACCAAGTACAAAAGCAACTGCCTGATTGGCTACATTGTCTGTAGAATTCTGTGTAGCTTCGGTAACAGATACTGTGTTTCCATTGAAAGCGTTGACTAGTGAATTTGCAGCACGGTTGTTGGTTTTCTGACCGCCCATAGCGTAACCTTCATCTATAGCAGACTCGGCTACAATAATATACTTGCCACCAATTACAAGCTGGTCGGCACCAGTGACCTTTGTGTAGGTCGTCTGTGCAGATGCAATTCCAAAGCCAAGCATCAAGCACAAAACAAAGAAAAATGATAAAACTCTATTCATAACTCTCTCAAATTTAGTTTATACTATTAATAATTACAATCCTTTTCAAAAAAAGAACCTATCCGAAGATAGGTTCTGCGTAATAATAAATATATGCTTACTTTTCAAGTATTTCAGGGTCAACGAGGATTCTACCGCAATATTCGCAAGGTATGATTTTCTTGCTCGACTTGATATCCAACTGTCTCTGAGGCGGAATCTTGTTGTAGCAACCACCGCAAGCATCACGCTCAATTGTAACAACAGCCAATTTGTTGCGGGCATTGTTGCGGATACGTGTGTAGGCAAAAAGCAAACGCGGTTCGATAGTCTGCGAAATTTCTTCGCGTTCAGCATTCAGCTTTTCCTCTTCTGTCTTGGTTTCGGAAATAATGCCGTCAAGTTCAACTTTCTTCATATCCAAGTCTTTGCGGCGTTCAGCAAGTAAGGTCTTCGATTCCGAAATCATGTTGTTTCTGTTTTCGATTTCTTCTTTGCTAACCCTGATGCTCTTTTCTGCCAACTGGATGTCAAGGTCTTGGTTTTCAATTTCCTTTGTAAGAGCGTCAAACTCTCTGTTGTTTCTTACGTTGTTCTGCTGTTCCTGATACCTCTTGAGCAAAGCCTGAGCTTCGGTTCTCTTGCGTTCCGAATTCAGAATCTGTGCGTTCAAGTCCTTTATTTCGTGCTTGTAGTTGCTGATTCTTGTTTCAAGACCTGCTATTTCATCCTCTAGGTCGCGTACTTCCAAAGGAAGTTCACCTCTAAGGGTTTTTATTTCATCTAGTTTAGAATCAACAAGTTGTAGTCTGTACAAGTTCTTTAGTTTCTCGGTAACTGTAAGTTCGTTCTTCTTTTCGTTTTCTGTCATCTCAATAATTGTTTATCGGATTCGTATTTATGTCTGAAAAATAGGTTGCAAAGTTATTATTTTTTTTCACAACAATGTCATAAAAAATTTCTTTTGTAAACTGTTCGCTCTCGTAGTGCCCGATGTCAAGCAAAAGAATCTTTCCTTCTGCTAAGAACCAATCGTGGTATTTTATGTCGGCAGTAATGTATGCGTCTGCTTTTGATGCTATTGCGGTGCGAATAAAGGATGCTCCGCTGCCACCACAAACCGCTATCCGGCGAACTTTCCGTCCTGTAGGCGCACTATGCCTAATGTTGCCGACATTGAAATTCTGTTTTACCTTCGCTAAAAGTTCTTCCTCGCTGATTTCTGATTCTAGCTCACCAATAGCGCCCAACCCAACAGAGTTCCAACGGTTTTCAAGCTTGTAAATGTCGAATGCAGGTTCTTCATACGGGTGAACTTTTAGCATTGACGACACAACCTTTGATTGCAAATATGTTGGGCAGATTACTTCCACTTTCACCTCGTTTTCGTGATGCCTTTCTCCTATATTGCCCACAAACGGATTGCAATTATCGTTGGCGCGGAAAGTACCAGTACCTTCTATGTTGAAACTGCATTCATCATAATTGCCGATAGTTCCTGCTCCTGCCGAAAACATTGCATTGCGTACCGCTTCGGCATATTGCTGTGGAACATATACCGCAATTTTAGTCAGCATATTGGCTTCTGAATCAAGGACTGTGCAATTTTTCAAGCCAAGTTTTTCGCACATTTTCATGCTGACACCATTTGGTGTCTTGTCGAAATTTGTATGGCCGCAATAAATCGAAATATTGTTCTGCAAAGCCTTGATTATTGACTTTTCTACGTTGTTGCTTCCCGTAATTCGCTTGATGTTCGGAAAAATCAACGGATGGTGCGAAACAATCATGTTGCAGTGCTTTGCAATTGCCTCGTCAACTACTTCGGGCACAACGTCTATACAAATAAGCACACCATTAATTTCCGCATCGGGAAAACCGACATTCAGACCAGCATTGTCGTAGCTTTCCTGAAGGCTAGGCGGCGCAAAGCGCTCAAGTTCGGATACTAATTCTTTTACTTTCATATTTCTATGGGCCTGCGAGCCTTCTTTACATCTCGTTTTTTATTCCCACAAGCATTCCCTTGATTCCTTCGAGGCGGGTTACAATTTCCATGTTGGTTTCTACCTCGGTGCGGTTCTTTGACAAACGTTTGTTGGCACCGTCAAGAGTCATACCGCAGTCTTTCACCAGATATTTTATCTGCTTCAGCACTTCGATGTCCTTCATTGTGAACTGGCGGTTGCCTTTTGCTGTTCGCTGCGGCTTTATGAATGCCTCAAATTCCTTTTCCCAAAAACGGACATTCGATTCGGCAATGTCAAGATATGCAGCGACTTCACTTATAGAATAGTATAGCTTGTTTGGTTTTAACTCGCATGTTTTTTCCTTTGCCATAACTTTGAATTTTCTGAAAAATCAGCGCAAAAATAATACAATCTATTGATTTGGCAAATGGCATAAAGGTAGCTTAGCGTGTGGTTCGCCCTATTTTCGTCAGCTTATGTTGCCGTAATCGACCTTGTTTCGGTTGAGTTCGTTTAATGCTTTGACCAATAATCCATTTTCTGGCTTTTGTAGATCAGGGTCATCATCAAGGATTTCGTTGGCAATATCGCGCACATATTGTATCAGTTGTCCGTCTTGACTTAGACTGGCCATTTTCAAGTCGAAAGCAAAACCGCTTTGCTGTTTGCCTTCCATGTCGCCAGGACCGCGAAGTTTTAGGTCTGTTTCGGAAATTTCAAATCCATCGGTGCTGTTGACCATGGTCGATATGCGGCTATAAGCATTTTCAGAGAGATTGGGCTTGGTCATAAGTATGCAGTACGACTGGGAACTTCCGCGTCCAACTCTGCCGCGTAGCTGGTGCAACTGCGACAATCCGAACCTTTCGGCACTTTCAATGACCATAACAGTCGCATTCGGCACATCAACCCCGACCTCAATAACAGTGGTAGCAACCATTATCTGAGCATCGTTCTTCTCGAACAACCTCATTCCC
>JAGCNN010000048.1 GCA_017645925.1 Bacteroidales bacterium | reverse complement strand
TGTGCCACCGTTGCAAGCGATTTCCCCTGCCGTGAGCGAAGCTGTAAGAACTTCCGGCTGAGAAATGGTTACGCTTGCCGTTGCAGAACAAGTGTTCGCATCGGTAACGGTAACGTTATATGTTCCAGCAGTAACACCCGTCAGGTTCTGGGTGCTAGCTGAAGGTGTCCAACTATAGGTGTAAGGTGTAGTTCCGCCGCTGACCGTGTTGGTAACATTTGCTGTACCGCCGTTGCAGCCAATTTCCGTTGCCGAAAGTGATGCCGTGAGAGCATCGGGCTGAGAAATGGTTACACTTGCCGTTGCGGAACAGGTATTCACATCGGTTACGGTTACATTATATGTGCCAACAGTAACACCTGTCAAGTTCTGCGAGGTTTCTCCGCCGCCCCACGAGTAGGTGTAATCTGGAGTACCACCTTCAACTGTGTTAGTAATGTTTGTTGTGCCGCCGTTGCAAGCGATTTCTCCTGCCGTGAGCGAAGCTGTAAGTAAGTCGGGCTGAGAAATTGTTACGCTTGTTGATGCCGTACAACCGTTTGCATCGGTTATGGTTACGGTGTAGGTTGTGGTTGCGGTAGGCGAAACTGTAATTGAGGCCGTGCTTTCACCGCTACCCCAAGCGTAGGCATCGGGGGTACCATTGTTTGCGCCTGCTGTCAATGTTGTTGAACCGCCGTGGCAACTTGGATTTTCGCCATCGATTGAAGCCAGGAGTTCGGCTGGTGCGGTGAGTGTCTGCGAAACTGTTGCTGTACATCCTGCCGCATCGGTTACTGTTAGTGTGTATGTGCCCGCGCCAAGTCCGCTAAGGTTGCCATTGGCATCGCAAGTTACGACATTATCACCTGCATCCGTCCATGCGTATGTGTAATCTGGTGTACCATTGGATGCTAGGATTGAAATCGTTCCGTTGTTTGCATTATAGCAGCCATTGCTAAATTCGCTGATGGTTGCCGTAACTGCGGGGTGCATTGTAAGGTGTAGATAAACTACGCTATCCTTGTCGGTTGCCAAGTGGAATGTCTCTTCGTAGTCGCCATCTGCGGTTAATGTCTGGGTGCCGAAGGTATATTGCTCACCACAATAGTTTACAGTATCGTGGGCATAAATGGTTGTGCCTTTTACGCAACGGACAGAATAGCCTGTGAACTTGACAGAGCCGTCAATGTATAGGTTAGTGTCTCTGATAGCAGGGCTGTGCGCATCGCCGAGAGCCTCGGTAGTACTCCAGAAATTGGCGGCGCTGCCAAAACTATCATAATAGCCAGTGTAGCTACCTGCAGGCAAAGCATTGAAACCACTTGCTCCAAAGTATTCCGATTCAGTTAATGTTCCTGCTTCCCATAAATCAACATTTCCAGCAAGCATAGCACCTGCATTTGTTGTTCCTCCCAGAGTGGTTGCAAGCTGTGTCCATTCGGCATCGCTTGGCAGGTGCCAGCCATTAGGACAAATACCCTGCACACCGCTTGGATTAGCATCGCTGCTGTTTGCACCATTCAATGCAGCCGCTAAGTTGTAAAGATAGCCGTATGTATCTGTATTTGCTTCATCACCGTTTACATAATAGTAGTATGGTTCTGTTTCGCTGCTTGTTGTTCCCAACGAAACTTCATCACCTGCATATTTCAAGTTCTCCGCCATCCAAGTCTGCTCTCCAATCTGGATTGTGTAGTAGGTGGTATTGTCGCGGGAATCGACGAAAGAACCGTAGGTGTAGAACGAAAGGGTATCGCTGCGGTATGTGCCATATTCGTCAACTATTTCGGCCATTGCCCAGTATTCTGCTCGCGGCGAAAGGTCGTAAACATTTACGGTAAGCAAATGCTCGTCGCTACTTATGGTTACGCCCTCGGTAACTTCTGTAAGGCTGTTCCTGCTAGTACCTGTATAATATTTGTACGACTGTACAGTACCATTTACCGTATATTTTGCCTTGAGCGACACCGCTATGGAATCGCGCCAAACCGGATACGACAATGCTACTTCGGGAACACTGTAAACACCACGGATATAATCGCCATAGTAGCGGTTGCTAGACCTAACACTAGGGCTGGTACCATTAAGCGATAATGCATAAGCACTTGTTTGCGTGCTAACATCAATTGAACTTGACCAATAATAGTTTCTAGGTATAAAAATGCTATTGCCATTTGGTCCAGTGAAAACATAACCATTTACATCATTTAGAGTTGTATATTCCGAAGTACAATTGTTAACCAACTCCTCAAAATCGGCAGAAGTAGGCGTATGCCATCCTCCACCCCATACAACTGCCGCCACATCGTTGTCGGCCGGTAATCTTTCGGGATTGTCGGAATATGTATAATTATCCTGAGTATATGTATCCTTTGACGTAGTCTCACCCCAAGCATACTTGTTGCCTGCGTCTTCGGGACTGGTTGCTCCAACATTGCAGGTTGCCCACATTATTCCGCTAGGCAGACCAAGGTCAATGTAATCGTGACCTGCATTCTGCCCACTTGGTATTACAAAATTCTTTATTTCGCCATAGCTTGTGCCATCGCTGTTGGTTGCAAATGCCCTGAAATAGTATGTACGACCAGCTTCCAAGTCCGAAACAGTATAGGAAAATTCATCAGTGTTGTCGGTGCTTGTGAGCGTTTCGGTAAGATTGTCGCTACTTGTACCAAAATTGAAACCGCGTGCGGTAATTTCAGAATTTCCTATACTTGAAATTCTACCGTGCAATACAGCTGAAGTTGCAGAAACATCGGTTGCAGAAAGTGTTGCAACGGTTGGTACTGTCCTGTAAATGCCACGAACCGTATAACCATAGTAGCGAACGCTGTTGCTCACTGTAGCATTAGTGTAAGTGGAATTGAAATAAATGTATGAAGCATTGACAGTATTGTCAGTGTAAAGAGAACTTGACCAGTAGTCACCATAAGTGCCTGCACTGCCAAGAGTACTGGTAAATCGACCAGCAGCAGGCATGAAAATGCTGTTGCCATTTTGTGCAGTGAAAACGCGACCATATACACCGTTTATACTTGTCCATTCCGAAGTACAATTGTTTTTCAACTCTTCCAAATCATCGACAGTCGGTGTAATCCATTCTCCTCCCCAGTTGACGGCTACAGCATCGGCTTCGGACGGGAGAGTTGTAGGATTGTCGGAATATGTATAGTTGTCTTCCGTATATTCGGCCTTAGGTGTGGTTTCGCCCCAAGCGTAATAGTTACCGTAGTCTTCGGGATTACTTGCGCCGACATTTGTAGTTGCCCACATTGTACCGCTTGGCAAACCGAGGTCAACATAGTAATATTCGCCATGTTGTCCTGTTGGTGTGCGGAAGAATTGTACCTCACCATACTTTGTTTCTCCTTCAATTGTTGCGTATGCCTTGAAGTAATAAGTCGTGTTGGCGGTAAGGTCGGAAAGCGTGTAGGTGAAATCGGCAGTATTGTCGGTGCTTTGCAAATTCTGAGTAAGACTTGTGCTGTCGGTACCGAACATAAATCCGCGGGCGGTAATTTCCGAGTTTCCTGCATTTGATATGCTACCATGCAAGATTGCAGATGCAGGTGTTACATTGGTTGCAGAATTTGTAGCAACGGTTACCACATTCTTTACACAGCGGACACCATAGCCGTTTACTTTTTCGTTGTCATTGGTACGGGCATATAAGTATCGGCCGTATATGTAACGGCTATATGCATTTTTGGCTGTATATTCAGTAGAAGTCCAGAAAGCAGCCTCATCGTTAAATACATAATAATCTATGTAGTAAACGCCAGTAGGCAATGCATTAAATCCTGTAGAACCGAATAATTCCGAATCTGTATTCTGGGGATAGGTGTAATATTCCTCCCTCCATAATTCGGCTTGTCCCGAAAGTTGCGATCCTGCATTATCCTCTCCTCCAATATAAGTAGTCAGTTGTGTCCACTCGGAGTTGCTTGGCAAATGCCAGCCATCAGGACAAATGCCCTGGACACCGCTAGGATTTGCTTCGCTGCTGCTTGCTCCGTTCATTGCAGCCTTCCAGTTGTATAAATAACCATAAATTTGTACATTAGCCTCATCGCCATTAGGATAGTAACGGCAGGCAACTGTAGAACTGGTATCAGTACCAATTTGAATATCATTTGCAAACCTCAAGTTCTCCGCCATCCAAGTCTGGTCGCCAATCTGTATGGTATTGTAAACTTGTCCGTCGCGGTCGTCGGTAATGGTTCCGTAAGTATAGAACGAAACAGTGTCGCCACGACTGGATCCATAGCTGTTGGTAGCCTCGGCCACATACCAGTACTGCGTTTCGGGAGCAAGGTCGCTGATTGATATGGTTGCAATACTGTCGGTAACAGTTGGCGAACCACCTGCAAGCGACAAACTTGTGCGGCTAGTGCCATAATAGAAAGCAAACTGTACATCACCAGTATTATCGCTCGAAATAGCTTTTCCCTTCAGCATAGCATCGGTTGTAGTACGCGATACTGGATAAAGCGTGGTTACATCGGGTTTGCCTATGGTCTTGAAGGTATAGCTTCTCCACGAACTCTTTTCATCGGCATTACATTCTGCCTGTACATATACATAATATAGTGTGGAATGATTTAATCCTTCTGCATAATATTCAGTAGCCGAAGTGGCTTCAACATTTGCATAATTATCGGGGTCGGCAACTTCCTCATCGGCAACGATTACATTCCAATTGGTAGCCGAACCTTGTTCCGCCCAGTTTATGGTAGCTGTTGTGGTAGTAATTGACGATGCGATAATGTCTGCCACTGCAGGACAAGCAACGCTGCTAATCTCAATGTTGTCGATGGCGGCAGGTGGATTTTCGCCCCTAGCATAGTCGTTGGCCCACAGGAACACGAGGTTGTAGTTTCCTGACTCAAGGGTTGTCTGCTTGGTTGAAGTCTGCCACGAATCAGCCAGATTCATCTGTCCGCCTTCTTCATATACATCAATCCAGTAATTGGGAGTAAAGTCTGCTGTGAATCCTTGCGAAAGCGAGTAAGACTCTGACTCCGGAACCAAAAATGCGCGCAGATAGTCGAAATTGGATTCGCCATTAGCCCTCCAGTCGAACTTTACCTCATAAACAGAATTTTCTGGAATTTCAATTGTGCGGTACAAATAAACTCTTGTCTCTACGGTATTGTCGTAGGTGTTGCTTACGCCCTCATCGCTCGATATGTAAAGGCTTCTTTCACCATCCTTTGCAACAGCCTCTCCAAAATACCAATTGTTAGATGCAACTTCGGAATTTTCAATTGACCAATTGCTGCTTTCGGTTGTTCCTTCAAAGTCGCAGGTATATGGCAGAGTAGCTGGAACCTGAGAAGTAGTAAAGGAGGTCAACCGGCTGTAGGCGGTACCGTTTACGTTGGTAGCATACACCTTCCAGTAATATTTGGTGTTTGGTTGAAGTCCCGTTATCTGTTTGTTGAAATATGTATATTCGCCCTCACCCTCGACACTTGTAAGGTTGGTGCTGTCGGTGCCGTACATAAATCCGAATTCCGTGGCTACAGGAACATCTTCCTCGTAAGCAACTCCAGCGTAAAGTGTTGCCGTATAAGGTGTAACATTTCGGTTAATAATATTTACCATAGGCTTTGCCAGTGTGCCGTCGAAAACTGCACGGACGGCATAGCCGTACCAACGGTCGTTGTCGTAAACATCATCATAATTGTAATCGTAGAAACGAAGTCTCCAAGCGCGGTTCGGCAAGCTTTCGGTTAGCGAACTCGACCAGTAGTAGGCCGCGATAGAGGATTCTACTAGATTTTCCCTTTGACGATTGCCAACAACAGGCAGGAACATGGCGTAGCCAGTGCTTACATTTTTTACAATATAGCCGTTGATGCCATTTTGCGTTGTCCATTCCCAAGTACAATCACTTATAAGTTCTTCCATTTCGGCCTTTGTAGGCATACGCCATCCAGCGCCCCAGTTGGCAGTTGCGGCATCGTCTTCGGGCAACAAGGTTGTATATTCATCGGTGTATCCATTAGCACCGTAACTTGCGTTGTTGCAGTATCTTGTGAGCAGTTCTCCATCTTCTAGGCAATACTGGTAGGTCATCCACTCGTATGTTGCCTTTGGCTCGATTTCGCCCCAAGCGTAGTAGTTGCCTGCTTCTTCGATGTTGGTTGCACCAATGTTGGTGGTTGCCCACTTCACCGAAAGACCAAGGTCAACATATCCATGGTCGTTGTGAATAGCAGTGGGGTCAAGGGTAGTGGAAGCGGTCTGCGGTGCATATACCGGACGGACAGAACCTCCGTAGTAGCGGCGGACATATACCACTTTATAATCCTCTTCATATGTATTAAACGTTAAGACATACGATAGAACACTTGTTGCATACGTACTCGACCAGTATGCGCCTAAATAATCCGAACCACCACTACCAGTTTCATTACTAATACCAGCTGCTGGTAAAAATATTGAATTGCCGTTAGGTCCAGTTAACAGATAACCATACATTCCATTTATTTCCATCCAAGTTGTATCGCAATTGTCATAAAGTTCCTGGAACTCATCTTGAGTCGGCATTCTCCAGTCGCCACCCCAGTTTGCTATTGCAGCATCGTCGGTGGCATCCAATGTGGTTAGCGTGTCGGTAAATCCGTCGTTGCCATAATTAGCATTATCGCAATATTTGGTCAATTTCGGGTCGTCATCGGTTGTTCCATTAGCATAAATATATGTTTCCCAATCATATGTTTCCTTTGTGGTTGTTTCGCCCCAAGCGTAATAGTCGCCGTAGCCTTCTGGGTCGGTTGCGCCAACATTTACATTTGCCCACATTGTTCCGCTTGGCAAGCCAAGGTCAACATATCCGTGGTTGTTGTGAGTGCCAGTCGGTTCGGAAGGTCTGGAAACGGTTTGCGTTTCCCTGCTTACCACAATGTTATCTACTGCTGCTGGTGGATTGAAACCTCCGCCATCATTGTTTTTCCAGAAGAAAACAAGGTTGTAACCTCCTTCTTCAAGGGCAACGGTCTTGGAATTGTGCTGCCAGCTCGTCTGTCCTTCCATTATACCCGATTCGCTGTAGAGGTCAATCCAGCCGGCAGGTGTTGTGTTGTTGTCACCTTCCATTCCGTAAGTGGAACCGTCAACAAAATTGGGGACAGCATCCAAAGAAACTAGGAACGCCCTCATGTTGTCGTAGTTGTATTCGCCATTTGCCATCCAGTCGAAATCGAACTGATAGTTATCAGCCTCACCTATCCATACTTGAATGGTGGCGTATGAGTACGATTCATTATTAGTGTCGTATTCGTTGCTAGCTCCGCCATCGTGTGTAATGTAAAGGGCGTTGCTGCCTCCGTTGTTTACCGCCGAGCCTATATGCCAGTAGTTGGTCTGCGAGGTGGTGTTGAGCGACCATAGGCTGTTTTGTTCGGCATCCTCGAAGTCGCAGTGGAATAAGACATCGTCAGTTTGGTTGTTAGCGGTATTTGATGGTGCATAAACCGGACGGATTGGGAGACCTTCAGGGCGTTCGTGCTGGCTGAAGATTTCCATTGTGCCCGAATAGAACAGTATGCTCATTGCATAAGTAGGAGCATCTTCCCTAAGGGAACTCGACCAATAGTTGCCATCGGTACCAATGCTATGTTCGCCACTTACATCCATATAGCCTGCTGCAGGAAGGAATATTGAATTGCCGTTGCCACTGACAAGGTAGCCCTCCTTACCGTCTTGTACAGACCATTCCCAAGTACAATTAGTGATAAGTTCTTGGAACTCAGCAGATGTCGGCATTCTCCAGTTCTCGCCCCAGTTGACGGTAGCTGCATCGTCGCTCGTGGCAAGTGTTGTAATATTATCGACTGTACCATAATCGCCGATGGTGCAATATTTGTTTATGGTAGCACTGGTTCCGTCACATAAATTGTATTCGGTCCAGTCGTATGATTCGTATGAGCCGGGGTATGTTACGCTACCCCACGAGTAGTAGTTTCCGTAGTCCGATGGTTGGTCGGCGCCAATGTTGGTGGTTGCCCACAACGTACCGCTCGGCAAGCCGAGGTCAACATATCCGTGGTTGTTGTGAGTGCCAGTGGGGTCGGAAGGACCATCGGCAACGGTTTCGGCATCCTTTACACAGCGGACACTGAACCCGTATTCCTTACTGCCGCGGCTTCTGCTCAGGCTAGTTCCGCTGTTGTCCACGCCACGGAGATGTGCGCGGGTATTACTTTCATTATCCTCGGTAGTGGTCCAGAAGCTAGTGGTGCTTCCGAAACCGCCGTAGTCGCCGGGGTAGTAATAGCCGGATGGCAAAGCATTAAAACTACTTGTACCAAAGTATTCCGATTCGGTCAATGTTCCTGCTGTCCATATACTTGCATTTCCAGCAAGCATAGCACCTGCATTGGCTTCATCGCCCAAAGTTTCAACAAGTTGTGTCCATTCGGCATTGCTCGGCAAGTGCCAGCCATCAGGGCAAATGCCCTGTACGCCGCTCGGATTGGCGTCGCTGCTTTCTGCGCCGTTCATTGCCGCCGGCCAGTTGTAGAGGTAGCCGTATGTTTCAAGATTTTGAGAATCACCATTCGGATAATAAAGGTATGGGTCGGTTTCGCTTTGTTCATTGCTTAGTGCAACGGTCATACTTCCTGAGTTGTCATATCTCAGGTTTTCTGCCATCCAAGTCTGTTCTCCGATAACAACATAGTTGTAGGTTCTGCCATCGCGGTCATCGGTGAAGGTGCCAGTTTCATTTGAAGCGGTATTGCCTTCCTTGTAAACAGGACGGACGGAAGCTCCATCACTACGTATATGAACATCAACAAGTAAAGGAGGTTCTATCGCGAGAGGTTGAAACATAAGGCATCCACCACCGTTAGGAGAACCGCCGTAAGGGAGCGTACTTGACCAGTATATGCCAAGGTCATTTTCGCCACCTGTACCTATATCGGTACCCATACCAGCAGCTGGAAAGAATATGGAATTGCCGTTAGGCCCCGTAAACATATATCCATACATTCCATTTACTTCCATCCAAGTTGTATCAGAATTATCAAAAAGTTCCTGATACTCATCCAGTGTCGGCATACGCCAGCCATTGCCCCAGTTGGCCACGGCAGCATCGTCAGAACTTTCCAGCGTGGTAAGATCATCGATAAAGCCTCCGTCACCGAAATCAGCATTGTTGCAATATTTAGTCAATCGTGGATCATCGGATGTCGTACCTTGTGCATAAATATAATTTTCCCACGTATATGTGTCCTTACCACTTGTTGTTTCGCCCCATGCATAATAGCTTCCGGGTTCTTCGGGACTTGTTGCACCGATATTCATCGTCGCCCACTTTGTACCGCTCGGCAAGCCAAGGTCAACATAGCCGTAACCGTTAATATAATCAGTTGGGTCAGAAGGATTTGAAGCGGTTTGCGTTTCCCTACTTACCACAATGTTATCGACTGCTGCTGGTGGGTTGTTACCATCCCCACTATCATTCTTCCAGAAGAAGACAAGATAATATGTTCCTGTTACATCTATTGAGAGCGACTTTGTGTTATGCTGCCAATCCGATTGTCCCGCCATTATTCCCGATTGACTATAGAGGTCGATCCAGCCGGTCGGCGCATCATTGTTACTACTCGTCATTCCGTTTGATTCGCCGTC
Organism: Bacteroidales bacterium; assembly: GCA_017645925.1. Classification (GTDB taxonomy): domain Bacteria; phylum Bacteroidota; class Bacteroidia; order Bacteroidales; family ML635J-15; genus Bact-19. Next base: position 4,140 of record JAGCNN010000048.1, on the reverse strand, counting down.
GGTTAAGTTAGGGCTAGCTGTTGTAGGAATAAAGAACGCCCTAAGGTTGTCGTAATTGCTTTCGCCATTTGCCATCCAGTCGAATTCGAACTGGTAGTTGCCAGCTTCGGTTATTTCTATTTCGCGGTATGCGTAGGCGTAAGATGCCGATGTGTTGGTGTATTCGTTTCCGTTTCCGTTGGTTATGTAAAGAGATTTTTCTGCATTTGTCATTGATGGAATACCAATTTCCCAGTGGTTTGTCTGTCCACCAGTATTAAGTGTCCAGTTGGCGATTTCTGTATCGTCCTCGAAGTCGCATTGGAAGATAACATTTCCGTTTTGGTTGTTAGCGGTATTGGATGGTACATATACCGGACGGATTGGAAGACCATAACGGCGCATGATGGAGATAGGACCGAAACCATTAGATTCAAAGTAGAAACCCTGTGCATCGGTCGGACTATTTGTGTCAAGCGAACTTGCCCAGTAGGAACCGGAACCTTCCTCCCAGACTTCATTTTCGAATTGACGACCGCCAGCTGCGGGTATAAAAATGGTGTTGCTATTTGGTCCTGTAACAATAATGCCATAGACTCCGTTTTGCGTAGTATAAGAATATTGGCACTCGGAAGTCAATTCCAGTATTTCGTCGTAGGTCGGCATTCTCCAGTTGCTGCCCAAGTTGGCTGTAGCGGCATCGTCGCTAGCCTGCAATACGGTAAGTTCGTCGGTAAAGCCACTGTTTCCTAATGAGCCATCATTACAGTATTTTGTAAATTGGGGGTTGGAGTCGGCCTCGCCTGCGGCGTATGTATAACTTGCCCAATCGTATATGGTCTTGGTCGTGGTTTCGCCCCAAGCGAAATAAGTTCCGAAATCTTCGGGCCTTTCGGCACCAACATTCATAGTTGCCCACAATGTTCCGCTCGTCAGTCCGAGGTCAACATAGCTGAAAGTAGGGTTGGTAGCGGTAAACCCAAACTTAATCTGGCTCTTGACATTCGCTACATCAAGGGCGGTAGTGCCATTGAGATAGGTCGGGTCTATGTCGGTACTATAGTCGGAATAATATATGGCCTGGGCTGTTGCACTGAATACACGGAAACTCAAACTGGTAGCTTCAATTACGGTATTATCGTCAGCTACAATGATAATATTGTGCAAACCATCATATTCAAAAGGAGTATTAAGTGGGATTTCTGTCCACTCGTCAGATAAAAATGTAACTTCGCCCGAAAATACAAGGTCTCCTGGATCGACAAATTCCCAGTCGTTTGCGCTGGTAAAAGTTTGCCTGTCGGTATTATACATATACAAGTCGATTGTACGGGTTGTTTCATAACTGGTGTTGTAGAATGCAACACTTTCGATGGTTCCTGCCCGTCCTATTTCAGCGTATGTATAAATCTGCTGCGAGAAAGAGTAGTCGTAGTAGGAGTTGACTGGCAGATTCTGGTTTGTAGAGTTGCCTGCGCCTATGGTTATCCAATTGACACTGTCGCCAGATGTTTGGGATGATGAATCCATAAACCCAAATTTAATCTGGTTCTTAACAGACCCAATACTACTGGCAGTGACAGCGCTGAGATCGGTTGCATCGTAGTCGGTATAATCGCTGTAAACATATATGGACTGACCGGTAGCTTCAAATGCACTAAAATTCATAGCACTTTCGTAATTTCCTGTATTATCGTCAACTACTACGATAATGTTGCCAGTACCATCATATTCAAAAGGAGTATTAAGCTCGATTTCCGTCCACTCGCTAACTAAAAAAGTAACTTCACCCGAAAATACAAGATTGCTTGAACTTACAGATTCCCAATCGTCTAGGTCGGAAAAATTTTGCTTGTAAGTACTAACCATATACAAATTGATTGTACGAGTCATTTGCGGATTGCCGTTGTATAATGCAATTTTTGTGATTGTTCCCGTCCTGTCAATTTCCGCATTGGTATAAATTTGCTGCGACAGAGAATAATTGTATTCACCATTGACTGGCAATTCTCCGATGAAAGAATCATCACTACCTATTGTCACCCAACTAACATTGCCGCCAGTGCTTGTGCCGCCTTCGGTGTGCAAAGATTCGTATGAGTTGGCAACAATCCAATGTTCTCCGTTTTCCTGAGAGCGCACGCAAGCCTGGTAGTAGTAGTCGGCATCGGGCATCAGGTAGTTAAGTTGAGCCCTGAACTCACCTGCATCAGCATCTACCACATAGCCTTCAATAAAATCTCCTGACATTGTATTTTCGATGGTAATTTGCTGTACCATCATTTCCAACATAGTAGGATCTGAGGAATAGATGAAACCGACCTTGTCAATAGTTGCCGATGAGTATGGTGTAACCGTACCTATAAGGGTTGCGTCAGTGGATGACACTTCGGCGGTTTGCATCGTGGTGACGGTGTATGTAGTGCTGCCAGAGCCAGAGGTTTGGTACTCGTATATATTGCTTAATGTGCCAGCAGCATCATCGCGCACCTGAAAGTAGTAGGTGGTGTTGGATTGCAAACCTGTAACATTGATTTGGAAAGAACTGCCGTTCACAACTCCCGAGTTGCCCATCATTAATGTGGACTGGTCGTTTTCCGTACCGTAATAGGCGAACAGGGTTGTGTTGTCGGCAATATCGGTGGTAGTACCTCCGATTAAAACCTCGTTTTGGTTAACCTCAGTTACATCAGTGATGACAATATCCTGCCCGAAAGCACCTAACGACACAATAAACAAAAATGCTGCACAAAAGGCTGTAGCAAAGAAATTTGAGTGGATTTTGCCCATATTTTCTCTGTTTTTTGTAGAAAAGTCCATATATAAATTCTTCATTATCCTAATGTTAAATATTGCATAAAGTTAAAATTGACAAAGGTAAGAAAAGATTTTGAAAAAATTTATAATGGATTTGAGAATTTAGAATTTGAGAATTGAAGAATCGCGCCATGGCACGATTGTACGATAAATATTCAATGATTCAAGAATTTATGGATTTGAGGATTTGAAAAATTGTAACGGCGCAATGATTTGCACACGTACAAAAGATAGAATGAAATGATTTTATTTGTGGGGTTGATGATTTTTGGAGGAAAAGACCGGATGGCCTGTCCAACGGAAGTACAACCTATCTGACTGCAAGACTGTGAGGCTGTTAGTCTTTTTGCCTGTCAGCCTTCAAGCCTTTTAGCCCTCCCTTCAAACAATTTCAAACTTTTCTTGCTTGTGTCATACAAATGCATTACTTTTGCAATCAAAAGTATTACAAAAAAATATCGCACAATGGAAGCAACAATAGTCAGACAACCAGTATCTTTCCGCCTTCGTTCCGACCTTCTTGAAGGCTTGAAGCGCAATGCCGCCCGCGAAAACCGTTCTTTCAACAACTATGTGGAAAGCGTTCTGCTCGACGTGGTCTACAACGAACCAAACGAGGTAACAAAGGCCGCAATAGAGGAGGCTATGTCCGGAAAAAACAATAACAAGATTTACACGGATGTGGATGAAATGTTTAATGACATTCTAAACGAAGAGGACGAATGAAAAGAATACAGCCCCACACAATACAAGAAAGACTTGAAAAGGTATAAGAATATGCCAAAGAAACTAGCTGCGCTGAAAGAGGTTGTAGTTATGTTGAAAAACGGCATTCCTATTCCTGCCGAGTATTATCCGCATCCGCTTCACGGCAATTACGAAGGCTGCATCGAGTGCCACATTCAAGGTGATTTCCTGCTAATTTGGATTGATGAGGAAAACAATATCATAGAGTTGGTACGACTTGGTACGCACTCGGAATTGTTTGGCAAATAATGAGGCTAATGGGGTTCTATGCCTGCGGCGTTTCTATGGCTGACGCCGTTTCAAGTTTGAATGCCTGCGGCGTTTCTTGTTTCACGTTCAATGGCTTCGCCGTTTCTAGGTTTCACGTTCAATGATTCAATGATTTGTAGCGCCGTTCGTAATGATTTGCCCAATTACACGTAGAGACGTTGCGCGCAACGTCTCTACAAAAATCAATTGAATTTATTTCCGAAATAAAAATTTAGGGCAGGTTGACTGCCCTAAATTTTTACCTGAATATCGTTACCTTCCGTACCGCAATCTTTCCTTCTGTTGAAATCATCTGGACATTGTACAGACCGGGATTCCAACCGTCGC
>JAGCNN010000047.1 GCA_017645925.1 Bacteroidales bacterium | reverse complement strand
GTTGATGAAGCGACTTTTGTTATCAATTAGCCTATGTGCATTTTGTTTTTGCGCTTTTTCTCAAGAAATTCTTGATACGGCATGTTATTTTCGCATTTCCGAAAGTGTAGCCACAAAATATTCGCTTGTAATAGAATCTGAAAAGTTGAACGTTTCCTGCATCTGCATGATGTTGCGCGATGGTCGTGAGGTAAAGGGAAGTGTTTTCAATGAATTTGGCATCAAGGCTTTTGATTTCGTGTGCGATGTCGAAAGCGGTCGTTTTAATATGATTGGTTCGGCGGGTTTCCTGAAACGCAGGGCGCTAAGGAAGATTCTTGGTGCCGATTTTGCTTTCGCCTTGACGGCAAAGGGGGCTTGCAGTGCAAAATATCGCAAATTTTATTGTGAAAACGATTTAGAGTACATATTGGTTAATGATAAAACTAAAATAAAGTATATCTTTGCAGAAATTTCAAATTCTTGAAACAAGTATGATTCTACGGAATGAACTATATAGTATTCAGGATACTAAATGCGGAGATGCTGAGTTTTGCTACTCATTAAATTTAAATGTTGAAAGCATTATTTATAAGGCACATTTCCCTGGCAATCCTATAACACCCGGTGCATGCATGATGCAGATGCTTCAGGAAATTACCGAAGATGCAGTTGGCCGGAAACTCGTGCTTCAGAAATTGTCGAATGTCAAGTTTCTTATGCCCTTGTCGCCGTTGGAAGCATCTAATGTGGATGTAAGGTGCAAGTATGCCGAAACGGATGGCTTGTTGAAAGTTCAGGCGACATTTGCCAGCGGTGATGTTGTATATGCCAAAATGTCAATGAGTTATATAAACAATTAAGATGCAGATGTTGAGTGCTGGCGAAGCAAAGACGATTCTTGCTCAAAACAGAATCTGCACCATTGTTCCGAGCTACAACAACTGCGGAACGGTGGCAGATGTTGTGTCGCGGCTTCTTGAATATTCTGATTCAATTATTGTTGTGAATGATGGCAGTACCGATGATACAAGTCGGGTGCTTGATGGTTTTAAGGGCCGCATTTCAGTTGTTTCATTAAGCAAGAACAGCGGAAAGGGCTGTGCTCTGAAGGCTGGATTTGCCGAGGCTCTAAGACAGGGTTTTGACTATGCAATTACCCTTGATTCCGATGGACAGCATTTCCCCGAAGATATTCCACTTTTTGTTTCTGCTTTTCTTGAAAACAAAGGAGCTTTGATTGTTGGTAGCCGTAACCTCAACGCCGACAACATGCCCAAGAAAAATACTTTTGCAAACAATTTTTCCAATTTCTGGTTCCTTGTGCAGACATGGAACAACCTTCCAGACACTCAGACGGGCTACAGGTTGTATCCGTTGCATAGGATTGGCGGGCTTAAATTGTTGACTTCGAGATACGAGGCAGAACTTGAAATGCTTGTGTTTACGGCATGGAGAGGTGTTAAACTAAAACCATTGCCCATAAATGTCTATTATCCTCCAGCCGAAAAAAGAGTGTCGCATTTCAGACCATTTGTCGATTTTACAAGAATAAGCATTCTTAACACAATTCTTTGTATCTTTGCAATTTTGTATGGATGGCCTGTAACTTTGTACAGGAGGATTTTCAAATGAAGAATTTCTTTTTGAAAATATACGATTTTTTGTCGGGGCACAAGTGGTTTGCTTCTGGCATTCTTGTAATTATTCTGGCAGTCTGTATATTTCTGGTGTCGCGTTTGCAATTTAGCGAGGATATTTCAGAATTCCTTCCTGGCGACGACCTTTCCCGGAAATACATGTCGGTATATGCAAATTCGAACAGTCAGGACAAGATTGCTATAATTTTTAGTCCCGACAACGATTCGGTGCCTCTTGACACTGTGGTGTATGCCATGGATTGCTTCAAGGAGATTTTCTCTAAAAACGATACCGACAGTCTTGTTGCTGATTTTGAGGTGAAGGTCGATGAAATGGCGATGCTTGAGACAATGGGATTTGTTACCGCCAATTATCCATATTTCCTCACCGATGCTGATTATTTGCGGATGGATTCGCTTTTGCAGGAGCCAGACTACATTGAATCGCAGCTTGAGGCCGACAAGCAGATGCTGATGTTTCCTGCCGCAGGCGTTATGGTTGGAAATCTGCGTTACGACCCGCTGAATCTATTTTCGCCAGTGTTGCAGCGCATGAAATCATTCCAGATGAGCGAAGGCTACACCATAATTGACGGCTGCATCTTTATCAAGGACACAAGGCAAGGCTTGGCTTTCATGTCATCTCCTTTTGGCGCAAGCGAATCGTCCGACAACGAGGTGCTTGCAGCTCTTATCGACAAGTCGGCTTCCGAAACCGAAGCTAAGGTTTCGTCGGTAAAGGTTTCGTCGGTGGGTGCTCCGCTGATAGCAGTTACAAATTCGCGGCAGATAAAACGCGACAGCATGGTGTCGATGTTGCTTTCGCTTGTGCTGATTCTTGCTTTGCTCTTGCTTTCGTTCCGCCGTTTCCGCGATTTGTTCTGGATTATGGTGTCGATAGCTGTGGGCTGGCTTATTGCTCTTGGCGCATTCGCATTGCTAGGCAGCAGTATGTCGCTTATTGTCATTGGCGTTGGTTCTATAATGATAGGAATTGCGGTAAATTATCCGCTTCATTTCTTGGATAGGTTCAAGGTAACCAACAATGTGCGCGAAACGCTTGGCGATGTTGTAGAACCGCTGGTAATAGGAAACATTACTACTGTTGGCGCGTTTGCTTGCTTGCTTTGGCTCGATGCCGCTGCAATAAGGCAGATGGGGCTGTTCGGCTCGCTGGTGCTTATAGGTACGATATTGTTTGTGATAATATTCCTGCCTGTTTTCATGAAGCCGAGGAAAAAGGCTTTTGTCGAGCATCATGGCAAAATAGAGTCGCTGCTTTCAATGAAGATGGAGCGCAAGAAATGGGTTGCTGGCGTGGTGGTCATCATAACACTTGTGCTTGGCTGGTTTAGCACCGACATCTCTTTTGATTCCGACCTTCATCACATCAACTATATGACTGATGAGCAGGAACGCGACCTGAAGATTTTGTCCGAAAGTCTTGGTCAGGACGATGCTGGACGTATATATGCCGTTTCGGAGTCCAACGATTTGCAATCGGCACTTGCACAGAACGAATGTATGCTTGATTCTTTGACCGACAGAAAATCATCCGACTACGAGATAAAATATGTTTCCGGAATAGGAAATTTCATCCCTACCGGGGCAAGGCAGACGGAACGGCTTTTGGCATGGCGCAATTTCTGGGCAAAGCACGATTCTACACTCATTGACTTCAAGGAAAAGTCGATGGCGGCAGGTTTTTCCGAGGGCGCATTTGAGCCGTTCATTGAAAGTGTTGGAAATGAATACAAGGTTATGCCTGTTGATTATTTCAATCCGATACTTGAATTGGTGGGCATGAGTTATGTGCAGAACACTGGTTCGGGCGTAAGGATTCTAAACCATATAGGGGTTGACGGTGACGGCAAAAAACTGAAGGAAGAGTTGCGTACAAGTGTTTCAGGTTCGATGTTCTTTGATACCGAAGATGTGAGTGGCAGGTTGGTTTCGGCCTTGTCCGACGACTTCAATTTTGTAGGCTTTGTATGCAGCTTTATAGTGTTCTTCTTCTTGTGGCTTTCGTTTGGACGTATTGAGCTGAGTCTCATGTCGTTCCTGCCGTTGGCTGTGAGCTGGGTGTGGATACTTGGGGCAATGCAGTTGCTTGGCGTACAATTCAACATTGTCAACATAATTCTTGCAACATTTATATTTGGTCAGGGCGATGACTATACTATTTTCATTACCGAAGGACTTATGTCGGAATATGCAAAGGGCAAGAAGGTTCTCATGTCGTACAAGAAGAGCGTGGCATTGTCGTCAGTAATCATGTTTGTTGGTATCGGTTCGCTTGTGATAGCAAGCCATCCTGCAATGCGTTCGCTTGGTGTGGTAACGGTAATAGGAATGATTACAGTGGTAATCATGGCCTTCTATTTGCCTCCGCTGGTATTCAGGTGGCTTACGACAAAGAAGGGCAGGTTGCGCGAACTTCCTGTAACATTGCTTAGGTTGTTGCAGTCGTTCCTAGCGATAAGCATATTTGGAATATTTGCTTTGTTTGTCATTAAGCCTATTGCCTTTTTGATGCTGAATTTTGGGGCAGACAAGGAAAAAAGAAAGAAACGTATTCATAAACTGATATGCTTCTCAACTAAATTTACGATAAAGCATGTGCCTGGTGCAAAATTCCGTCTCAACAATATTGCTGGCGAGAAGTTTGACCGTCCGGCTATGATAATATGCAACCACCAGTCGTTCTACGACCTCATGTGCATCTTGTCGCTTTCGCCTAAGATTGTGGTAATGGCAAACGACAAAGCATGGAACAGTCCTGTATTTGGAAGCATCATTCGCAACGCCGACTTTTATCCTGCTTCGGACGGATACGAAAAGCATTTGACGCATTTGCAGGCGCTTGTTGACCAGGGTTATTTGATTGCGGTATTTCCCGAAGGCACACGTTCCGAGGACCGTACAATCATGCGTTTCCACAAAGGTGCATTCTATCTTGCCGAGAAGTTGAACCTTGACATTTTGCCTGTATTTGTCCATGGTGTGGGACATGTGTTGCCCAAGAGGGAATTTATGATTTGTCGTGGACGCATGTATATGGAAATTCACAATCGCATAAGCATCAACGACCCGAAAATAGGTTCTGACTATCGTCAGAAGACTTCGTATTTCCACAAGTATTATGTTGAGAATTATGCCGAATTGCTGAAAATGGAAGAAACAATGGGCAACTACAAGTATTTTGTACGTCATAAGTATTTGTACAAGGGTAAGGATGTTGAGCGCAGGTGCCGTAGGGTTCTTGCAAATGTTAATATGCCGCAGCTTGTACTTGACAAGAGCGTGCATGTTATATGGGTGCTCAATTCCGGTCAGGGTGAAGTTGCATGGCTTTTTGCCTTGATGCATCATGGCGTTGATGTATATGCGTTCGAGAAGAACGAGGATGACTACGCTCTTGCAAGTCATTGCAGCTTTATACCGCGCAATCTGCATTTCATGCGATATGAGTCCAAGGATGATTTTGCGAATGTTCCGCAGGCGGATATTTGTTTTGCGCTTTGTGGTGAAGAAGGGGATGTTGTGGCAGATTACGGAGAACTTGAAAATGTAAAAAATATAAATTTATTTCATAATTATGTGCGATAAGAAAAACGTATTGATAATAGGCGGTGGATTGGGAGGCTTGTTTACCGGAGCTTTTTTGTCGAAGGAAAATTGCAAGGTTACTGTATTGGAAAAGAATACAATTATAGGCGGCGGTCTGCAAACTTTTTCGCGCTTTGGGCACAGGTTTGAAACAGGAATGCATATTCTTGGCGGATTCAAGAAGGGCGGAGTACTGAACAAGATGTGTTCGTACCTTGGTGTAATGGATTCGCTTAAGATTGTGGAACTTGACAAGGATTGCATGGATAGCCTCACATATATGGAGGACGGCAAGACGTACAAGATAGCAATGGGAAGGGAGAATTTCATCGAGAGTTTTGCCTCCGAGTTTCCTGCCGAGAGGGAAAACCTGAAACGCTACGTTGACAAGATGTATGAGCTTACCGAGGAGGTTGACTTGTTTTATCTTCGTCCCGAGAAGGATAATTTCTTTTTGCATTCCGAAATGTTCTTATGGCCGGCCGACAAGTTTATCAGCCATTTCATAAAAGATGAAAAATTGTGCAGCATATTGTCGTATATGAACCCGCTTTATGGTGGAGTTAAGGGACATACTCCTGCCTACGTGCATGCTTTGATAAATGTATTCTATATTGAAGAGGAAAGCCGTTTTGTAGGTGGTTCACAGCAGCTCGCCGATGCATTGGCCGATGTGATACGCAAAAATGGTGGTGAAGTGCTGGCTGGAAATCCTGCAACGCATATAAATGTTGAAGGTCAGCAGATTGCAAATGTTGAGGCTGCCGACGGCAAACGTTACGAAGCTGATGTGTATATATCGGCAATACATCCTTGCTCAATGCTTGATATTATTGACGAACATGCGTTCAACAAGGCATATCGCAGCCGCCTCCGTGAAATCCCGAATTCCAATTCGGCATTCCTTACATTCATAGTATTTAATGAAAAGACATTCAGGTATATAAATCACAATTGCTACTACCAGCAGGACTACGACATGAGCTGGACGCATGGAGAATACAACGATGATACTTGGCCTACAGGTTTTCTATACATTACTCCGCCTTCAAAGGACGGCATATATGCCGATACAATGATAATCAACGGTGTAATGAATTTTGATGACGTTGAAAAATGGCGCGATACTAAGCATGGTGCAAGAGGAGCCGATTATGATGAGTGGAAACTGAAGCATCAGGAAAAGATTCTCGACAAGATGGAACAGTTGCATCCGGGATTCAGGAAATGCATCAAGCATGTTTTCTCGGCATCTCCGCTTACATTCCTCGACTACTACAACACAAAGGACGGCTCTATATATGGTTATGGCAAGGATAGTGAAAACATTACGTATTCGCAAATTTCTATTTTCACAAAGCTGAAGAACTTGTATCTTACAGGCCAGAATGTCAACCTGCACGGAATATGCGGAGTGCCGCTGACAGCCATTAACACCGCCGAAGCAATAGTGGGAAGAAATGTGGTGCTGAATAAAATTAATGAATGTGAAGCCAACAGGGGCTGATTGTAATGAAATATTTTTTGAGAATATATTTCTGTATGTTATTTTTGCAACCCCAAAAAATAGGTATATGAATAGATTTTTATTGATTAGTGTATTATTATTCGCAGTTTCAACTGTTTATGCTCAAAAAGACGAAAAACAAAGTCTGGATTTTCTTAAAGGTCAGTCGCAATTAAATGTAGTTTTTGACTATTCAAGTGTGCAGATTGACGGGATGCCTTTGGAAGCATTTTTTGATAAGAAGTCAACCAAGGACAAGAAGCGCAACAACTGGCTTGAGTATTGGAATGGTGAACTTAAGGAACGCATTTATCAAACTTTCTGTAAGAATGCTAACGACGAGGCAGCATCAAAGACTGGTGTAACCTGTGGAAATTTCCCGGAAGCGAAATACACTGCAATCATAAAGATGATAAAGATTGATGATGATGGTGAATTTGTAGCTCTTGTAAGCTTCAAGGAGCAGGGTTCCGATGCCAGTTTGTATTCTACCAAGATAGAAGGAAGCGAGGGTAACGGCAAATTTGATGAATGTATTGATGAGGCATACGAGGATGGCGGTGAAAATTTTGGCGAACTTTTAAAGAAAAAGCTTAAATAATATGGCCGTGTAATGAAGAATGGATTGCTGATACTTTGTATGTTGATGCTTGGACAGGTTGCTATGACTAATTCGCCGATAAGAATTTGGGAAGGTACTAAGGTTAATGCAAAAAACGTTACTTTAACCCCGTATATTGCCGATTCTTCAAATAATACAGGCATAGCAGTGGTTGTTTGTCCGGGCGGCAGTTATTTCTGGAATGCATACAAGACCGAAGGTGTAGAAGTGGCAAAATGGTTGCAGAGCAATGGTATCTCGGCCTTTGTGCTCAGGTATAGGTCGGCAGGCTGGCTGGCATTCATGACGCATTATAGGGTTATGTTCCATGGACACCAGTATCCCGATATGATACAGGATTTGCAACGATCGATACAGATTGTTCGCGACAATGCAAAAGATTACGGAATTAATATAGAAAAGGTTGGCGTTATGGGATTTTCGGCGGGAGGTCATTTGGTAATGTCGTCGAACCTGTTCTACAATCATAATTTCCTTGAAAATTTAAATGTTGATGTTAAGGTGTCGCTACGCCCAAATTTCACGGCGGCAATATACCCTGTTGTAACTTTTACCGACAAGAGGTATGTGCATAAGCGTTCGATGAGGGGCTTGCTTGGCGACAACAGCAAGGTGAGAAAGGCATACGCCGATTCGCTTTCGTTGGAAAAGCACGTTTCGCAGGATATGTCACCTGTGTTTCTTGTCAATTGCGTTGACGACCCTATTGTCAAGTACCAGAATTCGGTACTTCTGGACTCGGCGCTTACTGCCAACAAGGTGAATCATAAATATATTCAATACAAGACTGGCGGACACGGTTTTGGCGTAAACAAAAGCAAGACTACCGAAGAAGCTATCATGTGGAAGAAAGAATTTCTATTATGGCTAAAAGATTTGTGGTAAACGGTGCGGAAGACATTGAATACAAGTCCGTTGAAGAAATAAAAGCTTTTCAGGAAAGGCTGCTTGCCGAAAACTTGAAATATTTGAGTGAGAAATCTCCATATTATAGGAGAGTATTTCGTGAAAATTCGATAGATATTTCACAAATAAGGCATATTGAGGACCTAGTGAATATTCCTTTTACAGAAAAGGAAGACTTGCACAAGTACAACGATGATTTCCTATGCATCGACAAGGCCGACATTGTGGACTATATCACCACGTCGGGTACTCTTGGCGACCCGGTAACCTTTGCCTGCAGCGAAAACGACCTGCAGCGTCTGGCTTACAACGAGAAAAAGTCGTTTGAGTGTGCCGGTTTGCACCACGGAAGCATACTTCAGCTTATGACCACTATTGATAAGCGGTTTATGGCTGGATTGGCGTATTTCCTTGGTATAAGGGAACTTGGTGCAAGTATTGTCCGCGTAGGAAATGGAATCCCAGAATTGCAATGGGACACCATACAGCGCATACACCCCGATACTCTTATGTGCGTGCCATCGTTCATTCTCAAGCTCATACAGTTTGCCGAAGAACATGGTATCGACTATCGCAATTCAAGCGTGAAGAGAATAATAGGCATAGGCGAAAGCCTCAGGGAACAGGATTTCACCTTGAATTCGCTCGGCAAGAAGATAAAGGAGAAGTGGGATGTTGACTTATTTGCAACATACTCATCTACCGAAATGTCAACCACTTTCCCCGAATGTGAGTATGGCTGTGGCGGACATCATCATCCGGAACTGATTATAGTTGAGATAATAGGTGATGACGACCGTCCAGTGCAACCTGGCGAGCCGGGAGAAGTTGTCGTTACAACTCTTGGCGTTGAGGCCATGCCGTTGCTGAGGTTCCGTACAGGCGATATTGCAAGCATACATACTGAGCCTTGCAAGTGCGGACGCAAATCCTTCCGTATAAGTCCTTTGGTTGGCCGCAAGAACAATATGATAAAGCTGAAAGGTACTACACTTTATCCTCCTGCAATATTCGATGTGCTCAACAATACCGAGTACATTGAAAATTATGTTGTGTGTGTAAATTCAAACGAAACAGCCACCGATGATGTTATTGTAAGGATAGGGTTGAAGTCGCCGCAGAAATTTGATGTGGAGAAGGATTTGAAGGATAGGTTCCGTGCTCGAATAAGAGTTGCTCCGCAGATAGAAATACTTCCTGCCGACATAATACAGAAGATAAATTATCCTGCAATGAGCCGTAAGCCTATCCTGTTTATTGACAACAGGAATAACGATTTGCAAAAACGTTAGTTTTCGATTGGATTCCAGAAATTGTAGTAGTTGAACCACTGGAGCGGGTGTTTTAGAACCGCCTGCTCTAGGATTTCAATGTATTGCTTTGCCAGCGATTCCGCTTGTTCCATGCTTGACTTTATAGAAGGATTGTATTTCAGTTCCTTTACAAAACCTTCGTATTTCAAGCTTTTGCCTTTGAAAATGTGTACGGTAAGAACCGGCACTTTAAGTTTTGCGGCAATCATGAATATTCCGAGAGGGAAAAAGGCTTTTTTGCCGAGGAATTCGGCTTCGTAGTGCTTGGGGCTACCGCAGAGCCTATCGCAGGCTGTTATCAGGGCTTCGCCATTGTCAAGGGCCGACTTTATGTCGAAAAGGTAGGAAATGTTGTCGCCGATGGTTATTATTTTTGCATCGGGGTTTACTTTCTTGAAGGCTTCGAGGCGCTGGTTAGTTATTTCCTCGCTTTCGCCGCCCCAGAATACGAAGTTGAACTTTTTGTTGTCCTGCTGCAACGAGCATCCAGCCATCTCGAAGTTGCCAATGTGTGCGCCAACTGTTATGAATCCGCCGCTTTGGTTAAGCATTTGCGTAAATATGTCACGGTCTTTTACCTCAACCTTGAATTGTGACGTGTTTCCTGCGAGAGTGGCAAATTTGTCGGCGACAATTTTGCTGAATGTTATGAAGTTGCGCAGGCATAGGAAAAAGGCCATGATGGGGTTGTGGTGCAAACGTTTCCTATAAAGGTAGTATATGGCTTTGTATTCCTTCTGGTGTATAAGCATGCTGATGGGTACGGTGATGTAAAGAATAGGATATAAAAATCTTACATCGGTTGAACGAAGAATCTTGAATAGAGCCTTTTGTCCAACACGTCCGCCACCAGTCTTTCCTTGCCAATCGCCCTTTTCCATGTTACTTGATTACGTCAATGGTATCGCCAATGTTTTTTCTTGTTTTCTTGCGTATTTCGTAGTCGTCGGTTGGATAGCCTATTGCCACTACGAGCCTTATTTTACGGAATACATTGAAATCCATAGCCTTGTTTACAATCTTTTTTCGGAAGGCGCCAATCATGCATGTTCCAAGTCCCTCTTCTTCGGCAGCAAGGCAAATATGGGCGGCAAGTATGCCCAAGTCGATGGAATTCATGTCGTTGTTTGAGAAAAATCCGCCGGACTTCGACTTCATGTTGCCGAAAGTCTGTTCCACGACTATGAAGTTGGAAACATTGTCAAGGAAGGGGTTAAGTCCTACAACTTGGCAGGCTTTGCGCAGGTCGGCGACTTTTTTGTATGTTGGCCTTACTATGTGCATTTTCCAAGGCTGCGAATTGCACGACGACGGCGAAAGGCTTGCTATTTCGCAAATCCTTTGAAGTTTCTCCAGTTCTACTTCCTTGTCGGAGAAACTACGGGTGCTTTGTCGGTGCAGTACCATATCCTTAAAACTGAGCATGGAAGAGATGTTTTATGATTCAACAATTCAAATATTCAATAATGTTTAGAAGTTTTCCAATGACTTGAATTCGGCACTTATTTCCCAAATCGTTTCTTCGTCCGAACGCCTTCCCACCTTAACCTCCGTCTTTATGTCCCCATGAGCCTTTACGAGGAAAAACTTGAATGTTGAGTCAAGGTCCTGATATGTGTTCACGTTTATGCAGCTCGATTCGGAAGAAGAAATTCTTTTGGTCCATTTGGTTGCATTTCCACCGTTGGTTCTTGCCTGCACCATCTTCTGCCATTCGGGTTCATGTTCGAGCCAAGTTAAGTTTTCCGGCACGAAAGGCTTTTGCAAGGGCGAGAATTCCCAACTCCATTCCGTAGAACTGTTTGCCTCATTTCTTGATGCATATTCAAATCCGCCATGCGCGTTGCCCTCAGCTTCTATCACTCTGACACCGCCTTTTGTATTTATGCCCACATTGACCATGCAGTCGGACGAAATCTTTCTGCCCTTTATGCTTCGTGCGGTAATGCGTGTTGCACCAAGTGCTTGCAGCAGTATGAAGTAGTCTTCGACTTTGTCGTTGAATATCACATCCTCGGCAAGTTCGTATGGAATGTACAGTCCTTTCTTGACAGGATGGGCTACGTACAGATGATATGGAAGCGGATGCCCTGTAGGAAGAAACTTCATGTCGCTAGGACGTTTGTCGAGGGAGAAAGCCCATTGTATGTGATTGTACTTGTCGATACAGCCGGCGAGCTCACTGTTGTTGTCGGTAAAATAAACAAACTGCCGTTTCCCGAATTCGTACTCGTCAACGAAACTTCTGCCCGACTGACTCAGGAAGAAGTCGTTTGTCTTCTCGAACCCTTTCTTATATTCGTGTTTGAATTTGGAACTCTCCATAGCCCCCATCCACAACCTGCGCATTTCACCTACCTGCGGAACATTGAATCGCTCGTTGAGGTCGCTTAGTTTGACAAGGCACTCCACATTCCTCTGGTCGTTAGTGCCGATAATTTTTACGACATCGCCATAACTAGCATACACATCCTTTGCTTCATCAGCCGAACTGCAATTGTCGCATCCTTCGAAAAAGTCTTCAATCTTCTTTTTATCTAAAGCTTTTTGCTCCTTTTCGTCTTCATATTCGCTAATAGTACGAATAATATCTCCCGGCAGGGGAAGCAGGATTCTACGGGCTATCTTCCATTTGTCCATAAACAGAGCTTTTTAAATTTAACGACTCAAAATCTAATTTATCAAAATTGCAAAATTAGTGTTTTATTCCGTATGTATTTCATATTTTCAAGGACAATTTTCTTTTACTATGCCTCAGAAAAATCAATTATCTTTGCGCCTTGAAATTTTCAAGGTCATATTTTATTGATAATAGTTTTTTAATCAACGAGTTAATTTTTATATGGAATTAAGGAACATAGGAATAGCAGCGCATATTGATGCTGGAAAGACAACGGTATCGGAACGAATACTTTATTTCACAGGCGTGAACCGCAAGGTTGGTGAAACCCACGACGGACAGGCTACGATGGACTTTATGAAGCAGGAGCAGGAACGAGGCATTACAATCGCTTCGGCAGCAATTACCTGCACATGGAACAACCACCAGATAAACCTGATTGACACCCCTGGTCACGTTGACTTTACTGTGGAAGTGGAGCGTTCGTTGCGCGTAATCGACGGAATGATAGCCGTTTTCTGTGCTGTCGGTGGTGTCGAACCGCAGAGCGAAACCGTGTGGAATCAGGCCGAGCGCTACCGTGTTCCGCGCATCGCTTTCGTCAACAAGATGGACCGCACTGGTGCAAACTTCGGCGAAGTGGTAATGCAGATGAACAAGTACCTCGATGCCAACGCATT
>JAGCNN010000046.1 GCA_017645925.1 Bacteroidales bacterium | reverse complement strand
TTTTCGTATTGAGATGTGTGACTATATTATGGTGCTTGGAATATATTTAAACGGTGGTGATACAACGCGGTATGCAAATCGGTACAAAATAAGAGAACTGCCGAATACTTTCCCGTGAAATCTTTCGACCGCTTATGATTTACAATCCGCCAAAAATTGTTCTGACCGCGCATTACAAATGCTGATACTCAAGTCTTTCGGATTGTTGCCTAAGGGCAACGAGCTAAAGGTTGCAAATCCGAAAGAACAAAATTGGTGTTTTTTTAGTCACTTCGCGAGAACGGCGAAGCCCTCAATGCAATTAAATTCAACAAATCTACACAAATTTTCCAAATCTTATTTGTTTAATTGCTCACTTCGTGTCGCGAGCTAAAGGTTTGAAACCTATTTGTGTGATTTAACTTCGTTGAGGGCTTCGACGTTCTGCCCTTTAGGGCACTCAAATATAGAAAAGGACGGCGTTGAACCGTCCTTAATTGTTGTATATTTTGTGGTGATTCATTGTAGGGTTTGGTTTCAAACCAAACCCTACAATAGACCACAAAACATTCTATTCCTTTACGAATTTGCGTTGCGAGACAACCGTTCCTTCGGTGTGGATTCTCATCATATACACCCCTGCCTTCCAATCTTCCACAGCGCAAACCGCATTGTCGCTATTAACCTCAATGCGCCTTACAACCTGTCCCATCACATTTACAATCTCGATTTCAGAAATTGTTTCCGATGATGTGATGTTGAGAATGTCGGTGGCTGGATTCGGGAAGAGATTGATTTCAAATGCAGTGTTCCCCTCAATGCCAGTTGCTGGGTCAAATGAAGCAATGTAGGTCGCATCTCCGGTTACGGTTATGTAACGCGGATTGTCAGTATTTTCATCGCTCCACGAAGAGAAAACAAAACCTTCCAATGCGGTTGCTTCAATCCTTACAACCGTACCTTCAGCGTATGTTCCACCGCCTGTTACCGTACCACGGTTAGGATTTGCCGACATTACTGTAATTGTGTGTTCTGTAACGGAAGAAACTTCGTCGAACGAAGCAATGTAGGTTGCATCCGCTGTTACCGTAATCTGACGAGGATTGTCGGTGTTTTCATCGCTCCATGATGCAAATTCAAATCCTTCGTTAGCAATTGCTTCGATGCTGATGACTGTACCTTCAGGATATGTGCCGCCACCAGTTACAGTGCCACGGTTTGGATTTGCAGAAATAACCGTAATCGTATATTCTGGAACCGATGAAATTTCGTTGAATGAAGCAACGTAGGTTGCATTTTCAGTAACTGTTATCTGGCGAGGATTGTCGGTATTGTCATCGCTCCATGATGCAAATTCAAATCCTTCATTTGCAATGGCTTCGATGCTGATGACAGTGCCTTCTGGATATGTACCGCCACCTGTTACCGTACCCTGATTAGGATTTGCCGAAATTACCGTAATCGTATATTCTGGAACCGATGAAATTTCATTGAACGAAGCAACGAAAGTTGCATTTTCAGTAACTGTTATCTGGCGAGGATTGTCGGTATTGTCATCGCTCCATGATGCAAATTCAAATCCTTCATTTGCAATGGCTTCGATGCTGATGACTGTGCCAGCAGGATATGTGCCGCCACCAGTTACAGTACCGCGGTTCAGATTTGCAGAGATTACCGTAATTGTGTATTCGGTAATTATGCCGTTGTCAACAATGTTGGAACGCGAAGAAATTTCAGCATCGCGCGAACGTGTATTCCTTACTACCTCAACCTGATAGTAGAAACCAGTGCTAGCAGTTGCTGTATTGTCGGTGTAGGAATTGAGGTTAGATGGCACTTCGCCAATCATTGTCATGTTGCTTGGACTTGTACCGCGGTAAATCCTGTATGTGCCGAATGTGAAACCTTCGTAGTGCGACCAAATCAAATTCCAAGCATTGCCAATACCACGATTAATAGTAAGGTGCATTGTCTTGTGGTAGTCGCTCATTGGCGATTCGCCACCGCACTGGTCAACTGCTGTAACCTTGTAGCGGTATGCACGTGCCGACGGATCGGCAGTTTCGTCTGTCCACGATGTTTCCGATGCACTAACAACTGCCATTGGCTCATACACATCGGCCACATTGTTTTCACGATAGATGTTGTAGCCGTTTACATTTTCGTTGTCCAGAGCCGACCAAGCCACTACATTGTGGTTTTCGCTGTTCATGCCGACAACAGAAATCTGCGGAGCCTCGGTAAGCGCGTTGCTTGCACCTATGTTCACCTGCTCCGACCTGCCCGAACAGCCGTTTTCATCGGTTACCTCTACATAGTAGTAGCCAGGAACGCTGGTGCTTGTTATCATTGTTGTTGCACCGTTACACCACAGATACGACTGGTACTGATCGGTTGCAAATGCCACACTTGACGGGTTGCAGGCATCGAGTTCGCCGTAGAGCGTTATTTGTGGCTGTGGTGCAGGATGTATTGTAAGCGTAAGTGTTACAATGCTGTCTGCCGAGTTTGCTGCGGTGAAAGTCTGCTGATATTCGCCGCTTTCGGTGTAGGTGCGGTCATTCCAAGTGTAGGAACCGCAAGCAGTTGCCTCTATTGAATTATAAACAGTTGGATTGCTGCTGCCGCCCTGCACGAATGTTGCAATGTAGGTTGCATCTGTCGTAACCACCACATCGTGCGGATTCTCGGTGCTGCCATCGCTCCAGTTGCTAAAGCGGTAGCCCTCGTTTGGAGTAGCAGTAAGCCTTGCCACCTCGTTTGTCATATATGTGCCGCCGCCCGAAACCGTACCGTAGGCATTGTTGCTCGACAATACCGTGATTGTGTATGTTGTTCCGCAACTTGCATCCTGCTGTATGTGCCTAAAATTGTACCAGAAATCGGCATCCTCGTATGTTTCCACAGTACCGCAGGGCACTACTACCGGAGTATTTAGCGAAAGCTGGCTGTCGAAAGTTGACGCATAAATTACAGGAGGATTGCTTGCATAACTTATAATGCTGTCGAGCGAAATGCAGTTCTTGAAGGCATTGTTCGGAATTGTTGCAACATTTTCGCCGATTGTTATCTTTGACAATGTATTGTTGCTGTCGAACAGGGAACCGCTGATTATACCAGTACAATTTTCTGCATTGAAATTTAATGTCGTCAGTCCATTGCAACCAGAAAAAGCAGAATTACCGATACTTGCGACAGAATTTGGAATTGTAACCGATGTCAGTCCGCTGCAATTATAAAATGCCCCATCGCCAATGCTTGTTACAGAATTGGGGATTGTAACCGATGTCAGTCCGCTGCAACCAGAAAATGCATAATTGTTAATGCTTGTAACAGAATTGGGGATTGTAACCGAAGTCAGTCCGCTGCAACCAGAAAATGCATAATTACCAATGCTCGTAACCGAATTGGGGATTGTAACCGAAGTCAGTCCGCTACAACCAGAAAAAGCAGAATTGCCAATGCTTGTAACGGAACTTGGAATTATCAGTATGCCATTTCCCAATAAGCCTTTGAAAGCATAATCGGGGATTGTTGTTACACCTTCGCCTATATTTATTGTTGCATTTGCATTGCAGTTTTGAAAAACAGGATATGACGAACTGCCCATAGTTGTACAGTTGGTTGCGTTGAAATTGACGGTTGTCAGTCCGCTGCAATTATAAAATGCGCTATTGCCAATGCCTGTAACAGAATTGGGGATTGTAACCGATGTCAGTCCGCTGCAATTATAAAATGCGCTATTGCCAATGCCTGTAACAGAATTGGGGATTGTAACCGATGTCAGTCCGTTACATTCATAAAATGCATAAGCGGCAATACTATCTACTGAATTTGGAATTGTTACTGATGTCAACCCACTGCAATAACAAAACGCACTTTTGCCAATGCTCGTAACACTATTTCCAATTGTAACAGAATTAAGGCAAGTTGCACCATAAAAGGCTGCAAAATTTATTGTGCTTACAGAATTGGGTATTGCCAAGTTTGTAATGAGTTCCCCATTTATATATAAATTGTGTCCATTTTTTAATGGATTTCCTTCTGCATTGCCGAATGTTATACCGCACCACTGGGCTATGCTACCTGTATAAACTACCCTTGTCAGTCCGCTGCAATTATAAAAAACATTCTGCCCAATGTTAGAAACCCCACTGCCGACTGTTACTGTTGTCAGTCCGCTGCAATCAGAAAATGCATTCGCAGGAATATTGGTTACATTTTCGCCAATATTCAATGTTGTAATATTTGTATTACCAGATATTCCGTTATTGTATCCAAACTGCGCACAATTGGTTGCATTGAAATTGACTGTTGTCAGTCCGCTACAACCAGAAAATGCATTCGCAGGAATATTGGTTACATTTTCGCCAATATTCAAGGTTGACAATGAAGAGCAACCATTCCAGACATTACTGCCCATAGTTGTACAATTGGTTGCGTTGAAATTGACTGTTGTCAGTCCGCTACAACCAGAAAATGCATTCGCAGGAATATTGGTTACATTTTCACCTATATTTAATGTTGTTAGCGATGTACAACCATTGAATACTGGATAACTAGAACTTCCCATCGTTGTACAATTTGTCGCATTGAAGTTGACGGTTGTCAGTCCGCTACAACCATAAAAAGCATAATCGCCAATGCTTGTTACAGAATTGGGGATTGTAACAGATGTCAGTCCGCTGCAATTTAAAAATGCCCCATCGCCAATGCTTGTTACAGAATTGGGGATTGTAACCGATGTCAGTCCGCTGCAATTTAAAAATGCCCCATCGCCAATGCTTGTTACAGAATTGGGGATTGTAACCGATGTCAGTCCGCTACAACCATAAAAAGCATAATCGCCAATGCTTGTTACAGAATTGGGGATTGTAACCGATGTCAGTCCGCTGCAATTAAAAAATGCAACTTCGCCAATACTTGTAACCGAATAAGTTCTGCCACTATAAGTGACGGATGATGGAATAGTAAGACTGCCGGAAAGAGAAGAATAACTACTACTGCTGCTACTTTGTGGATATGTCTGACAAGTCACCTCCACTTGATAAGGAGATGAAGACGATGTAATATTGTAGTATAAGGTTTTACCGTTACTAACGGCGGAAAAGTCGTAGGCAAAGGCATAGCCACCAAATAAGACAGCAAAAACTAAAAATAATAAAAATCTCTTCATAATTTATTTCGTTTCTTCGCCGTAAGCCCACAACCGGCGGTTTTTCAATATATACAAATAAAAAAGTGGGCTTTCGATTTATACTCTTATCCACCTTGAGGTTCTCGCATACCTGTACAACAAATAAGAAAAGCCCACGGATAAACCGCGAGCATTTTCACTTTCTTCTTGTTGTACTTAAAATTTGCGAGGTTTCAAGGTAAGAACAAAAGCAAAAACGCTTTTTTATTTTAATATCAATGTGTTAAGTCGGTTTTCTATTTCATGGGCGATATGTTTTTAAGTGTTATACATTCGGTTAAAATTACAGGGCAAATATAATGGATTGGGATGTAAATGCAAAGGAAAAAAAGGAAATTGTTTGAGGTGGTTTGAATGGCTTCGCCGTTTCTGTGCCTGCGGCGTTTATCGCTACGCTGTTTCTGATTGTTTCTGTGCCTTCGGCGTTTCTCGCTACGCTGTTTCTGATTGTTTCTGTGCCTTCGGCGTTTCTCGCTACGCTGTTTCTGATTGTTTCTGTGCCTGCGGCGTTTATCGCTACGCTGTTTCAGGTTTCTATGGCTAAAGCCGTTTCAATGGCTGGCGCCGTTTCTCGTTGAATCGCGCCATGACGCGATTTTACAATCGTTGCGAGGAAATTTGTTGTCATTGTTTTTGTTGTCTTTTGTTTATTTGATTTTCATTGAATCGCGCCGTGACGCGATTGTACTATCGTTGTCAGGAAATTTGTTGTCGTTGTTGTTTTTGTTGTCTTTTATTTATTTGATTTTCGTTGAATCGCGCCATGACGCGATTGTGCTACTATTAGAAATTTGCGAGATTTTACAGCGGTGTCCTCAGTGAGGATGCCGCTTTTTTTTGCAACAAAATAATTATTGGCAAATAATTTTCTTGTATTACAATTTTTTTTATTTTTGCAGGGTAATTGGTGAGTAAAAATTGAATAGATATGAGACGGATTTACCTTTTTATCATTATGCTTTTCCTCTGCTTGGGGACATTTTCTCAGGAAATAACCGTTAGCTTTGCTGGGTTGTTTAACGGAACGGATTATCGTCTTGACAGTGTTGTTGTTACTAACCTCACTCGCAACTGGACAGAAACTGTTGAATACCCCGACACAATAATTGTGCTTGGCAGTACGGTAGGTGCAAATCTCAACATTGCTGTAGAACAGGGACTTAGGCAGAATGTTCCAAATCCTTTCGATTGTACAACACGCGCTGAGCTTTCGTTGTCGCAACGCGAAGATGTAAGGCTACAGTTGCTTGATGTCGCAGGAAAGGTTTGTGCAGAATATAGTGGTTTGCTTGACGAAGGCCTTCATGTCTTCGATATTTCAGCAGCCAATCCGCAGACTTACATACTGAATGCAATAGTGGGAGCTCGTCATTATTCTATCAGGATGGTGAATGTTGGTAGCGGTTGTGGAAGCGGTATAAAGTATGCTGGCATTTCGGGCTGCATTACGGCAAAGTTGACTACTGCCCACGAGTTCCAGAATGGCGACAATATGCGCTATGTAGGTTATGCAGCTGTTGGCGGTAATGTTATTGTTAGCAATGTCGTGGAACAACCGCAAGCTGAAAATGAAGACATAACTCTTGAGTTCCGATATTATTCTAATCATTTAAACGGTCACGAATGTGTTGACTTGGGTTTGCCTAGCGGTTCACTCTGGGCTACATGCAATGTTGGAGCTAATAGCCCCGAAGATTCTGGACAATTCTTCGCTTGGGGCGAAACCCAAAGAAAGACTACATACACATGGAACAACTACATATATTCTAATGGTAATTACAACGAGCTAACGAAGTATTGTAGCGATTCTCAATATGGCAGTGATGGATTCACAGATACTCTGACTACTCTTGAGGAAGGCGACGATGCCGCAATTGCCAACTGGGGTGCAGACTGGCGTATGCCGACTTACGAGGAACTTGACGAGTTGCAAAGCAGTTGTACCGTAACTATAGCAAGGGAGAACGGTATATATGGTCATTGGTGTACTGCTCCTAATGGCAATTCAATCTTCCTGCCCAATGCAGGCGTTTGCTACGACGGCAATCACATTGGCTATGGTCAACAAACTGGCTTAGGCTCATATTGGTCGAATTCGCTTGACACGGTAAATCCATACAGAGCGTTGGGTTTAAATTTCCATGTTGGTAATAGTAGCATTAATGGCAATTCCCGCTATTATGGATTTCCTGTACGGGCTGTTTATGTGTCCGCATCGGCATCTGTAGGCGTACCAACCATAACGGTTTCTGCTGCAAACAATATTTCCTTTACCAGTGCAACTCTTTACGGCAATGTTCTATTTGATGGTGGTGCTCCCGTAACAGAAAGAGGTTTTGTTTATGGAACAAGTGCTGATAACCTTACAGAAAATTTGCAGTGTGGTAGCGGTATTGGTAGCTTTAGTGGAAACATAATAGACCTTACCGAAGGCACTACCTATTATTATAGGGCATACGCAACCAACAGTGAGGGGGCTGTATATGGTGAACTAATGTCGTTCACGACTATTTCGTCGGCAGGCATTATTATGATAAATGGAATTGCTGTTATACCGGTTGATTGCGGTAGGACATACAACTTCTACGATTCGGGAGGTCCTGATGGCAATTATGCAAATAACGAAAATATGATTGCACGTTTCAGTTCGCAAGGACGCATAACATTATCATTCACAAACTTTGTAACCGAGAACAGTATTGCCGATTATATGTATGTATATGATGGAGATGCAGACTCCGGTACTATATTGATAAACAAGGCAGGAGGTTCTTCGATTCCGCCAACGGTTACTGCTTATAGTGGAACAATGACCGTTGTATGGCATACTGATATTTCTATTGTAAAAGCTGGTTGGGAAGCAACAGTTTCGGCCGATTGTGAACCAGCCGTCCCTGTTGTAGCTACTTGTGCCGCTGGTTATGTCATTGATAACCGTGCTACAC
Source organism: Bacteroidales bacterium (assembly GCA_017645925.1). Lineage (GTDB taxonomy): Bacteria > Bacteroidota > Bacteroidia > Bacteroidales > ML635J-15 > Bact-19. The sequence continues at coordinate 2,099 of JAGCNN010000046.1, read as the reverse complement.
TATACGGCAATGTGATTTGCGATTGCGGTTCAAATGTAACAGGGTGCGGATTCATTTGGGGCACAAGCGAAGACGACCTTTCGCAGAATGTTACAGCAGTTCTAAATGGCAGTGAGTTTTCTTGCGAGTACACAGAATTTACAACAGGTACTACCTATTATTATCAGGCGTACGCAATCAACGGCGAAGGTACGGGTTATGGAGAGATAACGTCTTTTGTAGTGACGGAAAACATAATTATGGAAGACGGAGTTTCATTAGATTTTGAATGCGGAAGGACGCGCAACTTTTACGATTCGGGAGATGCTGATGGCGACTATGGCAATAACGAAGATATGATTGCCCATTTCAGTTCGTCAGGTCGTATAACATTATCATTCACTAGCTTTATTTCCGAGAGTTGTTGTGATTATATGTATGTGTATGATGGAGATGCCGACTCTGGTATTATATTGATAAACAGGGCAGGAGGCACTTCGCTTCCGTCATCGGTTACTGCTTATAGCGGTATGATGACCGTAGTTTGGCACACAGATGAATCCGAAACAAGAGCTGGCTGGGAAGCAACAATATCGGCTGATTGTGAACCTTCAATTCCTGTTGTAGCAACAGCTGATGTAAGCGATATTACATCCACCGGTGCCAAGTTATACGGCAATGTGCTTCACGATTGCGGTTCAAGTGTAACAGGATATGGATTTTACTACGGCACAAGCGAGGACGACCTTTCGCATAATGTTGCAGCTGTACAAACTGACAGTGGTTTTTCGTGCGAGATAACAGGACTTGTAAATGCTACTACATACTACTATAAGGCGTATGCCATTAATAGTGTGGGCGTCGGCTATGGCGAGATTCTTTCGTTCTCGACTTTGATGTATTCTCCCCCTACTGGTTTTGTTGATGGTTATGGCTATGTGGATTTGGGGTTGCCAAGCGGCATGCTTTGGGCCACATGCAATATCGGGGCAGCATATCCGGAGGACTATGGTGACTATTTTGCATGGGGCGAGACAACAACCAAGGAAACCTACGACTGGAGTACATATATTTGGTGCAATGGTTCCGATTCTACATTAACGAAATATTGTGATAATCCAAGCTATGGTTACAATGGATTTACTGATAGCTTGTCCGTTTTACAGGCTTCTGACGATGCTGCCACAGCCAATTTGGGAGCAAACTGGCGCATGCCGACATACGAAGAACTGAATGAACTAAGAAATAATTGCACTTCAACTGTAATAATCCAGAATGGTGTAAAAGGTCGATTGTTCACTGGACCTAACGGCAACTCAATATTCCTGCCCGCAGCAGGCGATACCGAGTATGACTTTGCTGTTGGTTACAGCGGTCGTTATTGGTCAAGTTCGGTTCGCTCTGGAAATTCTTATTATGGAAGATACATGGGCATTTCTCCAGACACTCAGAATATGTATGTGAATTACCGCTGTATTGGGCAATCTATTCGTGCTGTTTGCCAGTCAGGGACAAAATAGATTTACGAAATACGATTTGCGATTTTAGGTTTACGGCAGTCGGCTTTGGTTGGCTGCTGTTTTTCTTGTTTGTGGATTTTCAAACAAATTTTTTAAGAAAAATGTCGCAATATAAGTGAAAAAATGTATTTTTGCCGATATATAAGCAATGGTATGTCGGCAGGGAATGATGTCATATTGAATTCCATACAGGCTCTTGGAGCAAAGGTGTTGCCTGATGGAGCAAAACTCATCCTTTTCGGTTCGCGTGCGCGTGGCGATGCCCGTGACGAGTCGGATTGGGATTTGCTGATACTGCTTGACGAAAAGGATGTAGATGGCGATGTGTTTGGTGCATTTGCATATCCGTTTGTTAAGTTGGGTTGGGAATATGGTACATATTTTAGTCCGAAAATATACACTTATAGTGAGTGGGCAAAACGAAAAGGAACGCCATTTTATAATAATGTAAATAGAGAAGGTGTAGTCTTATGCTGACAGATGAGGAAAGGAAAGCATTGGTATTGAATAAAGTGCGCCGTTCAAAGGAAACATGGACGGAAGCCAAGGGAATAATTGAAAGCAAATACTGGTATGCTGCAGCAAATAGGATGTATTATG
>JAGCNN010000045.1 GCA_017645925.1 Bacteroidales bacterium | reverse complement strand
TCTTTGATTCCTTCTGGCATCGGGAACTTATCATCCGGACTATACTTCTTGTTAAGCTTACGGTCTGCATACACCTTCTGCATATACAACGCCCATATTGGCAAAGCTGCCGATGCACCCTGACCAAAGGCCATATTACTGAACCTGATTGTCGGCTCCTCACCTCCTACCCAAACTCCATTCACAAGATTAGGCGTAACACCCATAAACCACGCATCGGAGTTATTGTTGGTAGTACCAGTCTTACCGCCCATTTCTCCTGTCAGATTATACTTGAAACGAAGTCTTGAACCAGTTCCCATATCAACAACGCCACGCAAAAGTTCAATCATCAAGGCTGCTGTTTCCTCGCTGATAGCCTCGGTCTGTATAGGAATAAACGAAGCCAGCTCGTTGCCATCCTTGTCTTCTATCCTTGTGATGTATATCGGTCGTGTATAAATTCCCTTATTAGGATAAGTACAATATGCGCCAACCATTTCGCATAGCAAAACCTGCGGTATGCCTACGCACATCGACGGGAATGGTTCTATCTGGCTGTGAACACCCATCTTGTTAGCTAGATCCACCACAGCTTCCGGTGTTGTCTGCTTCAATGCCCACGCCGAAATCTGGTTGAGCGAACCGGCAAGACCTTGCTTCAATGTTATGGTCTGTCCGTCAAGCTTCGATTTCGAATAGCGCGGCGTATAATATTGTCCGGTAGGCAGCTTGAAAGTCTGCTCAACATTCGGAACCTTGGTACATGGCGAATATCCGTTCTGCATAAGCAGACAATAGATAAACGGCTTGAACGTAGAACCAACTTGACGGCGCGACTTGGTAGCATTGTCGTACTTGAAGTGCATGTAGTTGATACCGCCTACATAGGCCTTCACATGTCCAGTCTTAGGCTCCATTGACAAGAAGCCTGCCTGAAGGAATCCTTTGTAGTACATCATTGAATCCATCGGTGTCATTACCGTATCAATATCACCATTCCACGAAAATACAGTCATCGTGTCTTTTACATAAAACGTCTTCACTATATCCTCTTCGCTGACACCAGCTTTCTTCAACACGCGCCAGCGTTCAGTCCTTCGCATTGCACTATTGATACATTCTTCCTTCTTGGAGGCAGCAATGGATGAATAGTATGGAGCATTCTTGTTGTTAGCCATGCTTTTGGTGAATTCAGGTTGCAAATATGCACCAACATGTTCAGCCACAGCCTCCTCGGCATATTTCTGCATTCTGCTATCGATAGTTGTATATAACTGAAGTCCATCAGAATAAATGTCGTAGGAAGAACCGTCTGGTTTCTTGTTCTTATTGCACCAACCGTACGACGGATCAATCTCCCAGTTTATGGAATCTTCAATGTACTCGCGCACATCAACATAATTATCTTTTATAGGCTTCTTTGCCGTTAGCCATAATCTTAAGAACTCGCGGAAATAAGTTGCAGCACCAAGATTGTGGTCAGCACGCCTGAAATTTATGCCAAGCGGCTCGTTCACAAGCGAATCATACTCAGCCCTAGTTATCTTATCATACTTTAGCATCTGCGACAAAACTGTATTTCGGCGCGACAATGCCCTTTCTGGATACCTTATCGGGTTGTACAACGATGGATTCTGAGCCATACCGACAAGCATCGCTGCCTGTGTCTTGGTCAAACCCAAAGGAATAGTATCAAAATATATTCTCGAAGCCGACTCAATGCCAACTGCCAGATTCAAGAAATCAAACTTGTTGAGGTACATTGAAATTATTTCTTCCTTCGTGTACTGGTTTTCTAGTTTTGTTGCAATTATCCACTCTTTGAACTTCCTGTTTACAAACTGTATTTTCGACATTTTCTCCCTCGGGAAAAGCATCTTTGCCAACTGCTGCGAAATGGTACTACCACCACCTTTGGCACTATTTCCAGTAACTATTCCCTTGAAAACACGCGGAAGCGACTTGAAATCAACTCCGCAATGATCATAGAAACGAACATCCTCGGTAGCTATGAGCGCATCTATTACATTTTGCGATATTGAATCGTACGGGACATAGGAACGGTTTTCACGGAAATAAGTACCAAGCAACTGGTCATCACTCGAGTATATGCGCGTCGCAAGATTTTCATTCGGATTCTCCAATTCCTTGAACGTAGGCATGTCTTTCCCATTGGATAACACTATGAAATATGTAGCGAGACCGGCCACCATAATCAAGCACAAGCACCACAACGTTATGAATATCGCTTTCTTAGTTTTCGGCGTATATGATTCCTTTTCCTTTTTTACTCCTACCATGTCCTAAAAATTTTAAGCCGTAAAATTAAAAAAAATATAAATCGTATCTTTTAATTTTTTTACTTTTGCACCCAAAATTATAAACCGAATGGAAAACAAATTGGTAATAGTAGAGTCTCCTGCAAAAGCAAAGACTATCAAGAAGTTCCTTGGCGACGACTTTATCGTTAAGTCCAGCTACGGACACATCAGGGACATTGAAAAAAAGAATTTAGGAATTGATATTGAACACGGATTTGCCCCCGACTACGAAATTCCCGACGACAAAAAAAAGGTTGTCGCTGATTTGAAAGAGGCTGCTGGTAAAGTAAAAATCGTTTGGCTGGCTTCCGATGAAGACCGTGAAGGAGAAGCTATTTCATGGCATCTTAGCGAAGTATTAAAACTAAAGAAAGAAAACACCAAACGCATTGTGTTCCACGAAATTACAAAGGAAGCTATTAAGAACGCAATAGCAAATCCTCGCGATATTGACCAAAATCTAGTTAACGCACAACAAGCACGAAGGGTTCTCGACAGACTTGTGGGATTCAAGTTGTCTCCGCTGCTGTGGAAGAAAATAAAGCCGTCTCTCTCGGCTGGTCGCGTACAGTCTGTTGCCGTAAAGCTTATAGTTGAACGCGAAAGGGAAATTACTGAATTCAACTCCAAGTCGGAGTACAAGGTTTTTGGTCAGTTTGAAATCGACGGCAACTCAATAAAAGCCGAACTCAACAAAAAATTCAAGACTTACGAAGAAGCCAAGAAATTCGTTGAATCATGCAAGGACAAGGAATTCTCCGTAAAGGATGTTTCCAAGAAACCGGGCAAAAAATCTCCTGCACCACCATTTACCACATCTACCTTGCAGCAGGAAGCAGGACGAAAACTGGGATACTCCGTATCGCAAACCATGAGGTATGCCCAAAACCTTTACGAAAACGGTTTCATAACCTACATGAGAACCGACTCTCTCAACCTGTCAACCCTCGCTATTGGCACAATAAAAACAAACATTATCAAGAACTATGGCGAAGACTACCTGCATGTTAGAAAATACCAGACAAAAGTCAAAGGCGCACAGGAAGCTCACGAAGCCATAAGACCAACATTTGTTGATAACGAAACCATTGAGGCAACAAAGCAGGAACAAAGGTTGTACGACTTAATTAGGAAAAGAGCTATAGCCTCGCAAATGGCTGATGCAAAAACAGAAAAAACAATCGTAACCATCGGAAATTCAACCGATTCATATTCTTTCATTGCAACTGGAGAAACTATAATATTCGACGGATTCCTAAAGTTATACATCGAATCTACCGATGACGACAATCAGGAAGAAGCAACAACAATGCTACCTAATATTAATATAGGTACAACGGCAAAGACCGACAAGATTGAAGCCATTGAAAAATACGACCAGCCTCCTTCAAGATATACCGAGGCAAGCCTCGTCAAAAAGATGGAAGAACTTGGTATCGGCCGCCCGTCAACCTACGCACCAACAATCTCTACTATCCAACAGAGAGAATACGTTGTAAAGGAAAGCAAACCAGCAAAGAAAAGAAGCATAAAGGTTATTTCTTTGTCAAAGGGCAAATTAAAGGAAAGCACAACAAACGAAAACTATGGTGCCGAAAGCAACAAATTGTTTCCGACATCAATCGGAATTGTTGTTACAGACTACCTTACTGCTCATTTCAACGATGTACTCGACTACAACTTCACGGCACAGATAGAAGAAAAGTTCGACAACATTGCAATGGGCAAGCTTGCTTGGAACGACATGTTAAAATCATTCTACAAATCGTTTGACAAGGAAGTTAACACATCTCTGAAGGAAAAGGAAACTTCAAAATGGGAACGCAACATCGGCAATGATCCCAAAACTGGCGCACCTATATTAATAAAGATAGGCAAATTCGGACCGTATGCTTCTATCGAAAACGGCGACAAGCCAATGTACGCAAGCCTCCGCAAAAACCAAAACATTGAGAATGTAACACTCGAAGAAGTTCTCGACTTGTTCAAACTTCCTCGCGAAATAGGCAGCTACAAGGACGATACAGTAACTGTTGCTCTCGGAAAATTTGGACCATATATCAGGAACAACGGCAAATTCTATTCTCTTGCAAAAACCGACGACCCCTATTCCATCAACATAGAACGGGCAATCGAAATCATAGAGGAAAAGGACGAAAAGATGAAGAACGCATTGTGCCGAACCTTCGATGAAGAACCGGACATGCAGATCCTGAAAGGAAAGTTCGGACCATACATTTCGTACCAGAAGAAGAACTACAAAATACCCAAAAATATCAATCCCGAAGAAATCACTCTGGAACAGTGCCGAGAACTTATCCAAGCTGCTCAAGAGAAGAAGAAAAAGTAAACGGAAAATTACTATCTACTTAGTATTTTGTTAAAAATATGACTTGTTTTAAAAGCGGCTGCAAAAAAAAATTGCAGCTAAAGTTTCAAACACCTAAAGAAAACAAGTTTTTATGCATTACTAAGTTGCAGTAAATAAACATATTAACAGATAATAACAGTTTAAACAAAAAAAAGTTCATAAAATTTGGTCGCGTAAAAAAAAAGCATTTAATTTACCAACTTGAAATTTGGAGATAGACTATATAGTTTATTAACTGATATGTTAGACAATATTGTAAAACGAAAATAACGGAAACAGTATGAGAAAAGGGTTAATACTATCGGGCCTGTTTTTATTGCTTTCAGCTTGCTGGTCGTTTGCACAAAACGACTCGCATTTCAGTTTGTTCGAGTACTCCCAGAACCTTTATAATCCGGGTGCAGCTGGAGCAAACAATGCAATATGCGTAACTAGTATGCACAGGCAGCAATGGGTAGGATTTGAAAAAGGCCGTCCTCAGACTACTATTTTTACATTCGACATGCCTATAAAGGACATTATCGGCATCGGTGCAGCAATCATGCAAGAAACCATTGGTAGTCAGAAAGATGTAAGCTTCATGGTAAATGGAACATACCGACACGAATTTTCGTTCGGAATACTTGGAGCAGGTGTTGGACTTGGTATGCTTAACAGAAATATCGATGGGGATTGGAAAACTCCATATTCTTTAACAGGTAATCCTGTATATGGTGACCCAGTTATACCTCACAAGGACAGTAAGGCTGTATTTGATATGCACCTTGGTGCAACTCTTTATGGCAAAGACTTTTGGGCTGGACTTTCTGTAAGCCACCTTACAAGACCGACCTTAAAATTCAGCGGTACAACATCAACCTATCTTGCTAGACATTATTATATAGCAGGTGGTTACAACTGGACTTTGCCAAATCCGTCAAGCGACCTATTGTTCTCGGTAATGGCTGTTTACGCATCTACGTTTGAGTTCCAAATCAATGCAAAGTACTTGTTCGAAAAGAAATTCTGGGCAGGTCTTTCGTATAGGTTCAGCGATGCAATCGTTCCTATGCTTGGCATACACCTATCGTTTGGCATGAGTATTGGATATAGCTACGATATACCTCTCGGAGGTAACTCGTACAAATATAATACTGGTTCTCACGAAATTATGGTTAGATACTGCTTCAATGTATCCAAGAACAACAATATGGGTAGGTACAGAAGCGTTAGAAGATTATAAATGTTAAAAGGTAACTAAATTAGAAACTTACTAAATATTATATATTATGAGAAAGTTACTTGTCATTTTAGCAATATTCATCATCGCCATAGTAAGCGGCTGCAGCTACTCTGGCAACGGTGAATTGACAGGAGTAGAACGTAAGACGTGGTACACTCCTCAGCCCTATGGAATGTTGTTCATTCCTCCGGGATCCTATCAAATGGGGCCAAGCGATCAAGATGTCCCGTATGCAATGACAGCTCAATCAAAAACTGTTACCATTCAAGGCTTTTGGATGGACGAAACAGAAATCACAAATTCTGAATATAGACAGTTTGTTTATTGGGTAAGAGACTCTCTGGCTTTGACTACTTTAGGTAAGGAAACTAAGAATTCGATAGACTTCGGCGATATTAGCACAAAGCGTTCATATCAGCCAACCGATTTCATTATCGACGACTCGGAAGTTTCTGAAGAAGAAGTCAATTACATTACCAACCTTTACGAAAATGGTGAGTTCGATTTTGACGATTACGACAACAACAACTTCCTAGATTGGAACGGACCACTGGATTACAATGATTTGGAACTCAAGGGCATCTTGATTAAAAATGAAATTCCTAATAATTTCAACCAGACATTGTTCCTCCTGCCTCCTGCTGAACTATACAGATTCAATAGGAAGATTGATATGAACACCGATGCTTTGTACTACGAATACTTCTGGATGGACCTCAAGCAGGCTGCTCAGAAGCACGTATTCAAGCCTGGTGACGACGGTGTTGTTCAAGATGCAGAACTTGCTCGCAACTTCGAACGTGAAGCTGACCACGGTCTTAGAATTGGAAGACACTTCAATCCTGAAACAGGTCAGTATGAAGGTTCTATCAAGGATAGGGAAAAAATGAAAGAAGATGCAGAATGGGAAGACTTCGCCAATAGGGACGTAAGAAACTACGATGGCAAGTCGGATGCAGGAAGACATGGCGGAAGATACAGCTACTACATGCATGAAAAAGTTCATATCTACCCCGACACTCTCTGCTGGATAAGCGATTTCACCTATTCATACAACGAACCTATGGCAAAGGCTTACTTCTGGCATCCAGCATACGACAACTATCCAGTAGTTGGCGTTACATGGAAACAGGCTTCAGCATTTTGTGTATGGAGAACCATGATGAAAAACGCATCACAGGCAGCTGCAGGCGAAGCTGCATTGCAGGACTACAGACTTCCAACCGAATCGGAATGGGAATATGCAGCTCGTGGCGGTCTCGACCTCATGATGTATCCTTGGGGCGGTTTGTACACAAGAAACTACAGCGGTTGCCACGTTGCTAACTTCAAACCTATGAGAGGTAACTACTACGATGATGGTGGCGTTCAAACTCTTATGGTTGCAACTTTCGACCCGAATGAATTTGGTCTTTACGATATGGCAGGAAATGTTGCCGAATGGACTAGCAATGCATTTGACGAGGCAGCTTACAACTACACTCACGACTTGAATCCTGACTATCAGTATTACGCACACCCAGATGATCCGCCAGCATTGAAGAGAAAAGTCATTAGAGGCGGTTCGTGGAAGGATGTATCATATTATATGCAAAATGGTACACGTACATACGAATATCAGGATTCGGCAAAGTGCTACATCGGATTCAGATGCGTACGTGAATACCTCGGTCGTCATAGAGGCGATGGAACTTCTTATTCGCAAGTTTATTAATTGAAATTATATTGTTTATTTAAGTTAAGTATTAGTTAAGTAATTTAAGAACTAAAAAAAGTAAAATTATGAGTATTGGTGAATTGACCCAAACGCACGGGTACAAAGTATTTATGGGTTACGTTTACGGTTGGGGTGCAACCGTGGTTATGGTTGGTGCATTGTTCAAAATCCAGCACTATCCTGGTGCTAGTGTCATGCTTATCGTAGGTCTTATGACAGAAGCTGTAATTTTCTTCCTTTCAGCATTCGAACCACCTCACGAACAAGTTGACTGGAGTTTGGTATATCCAGAACTCGCAGGTATTGACAAGGATATGGATACCATTAACGTTGAAGACAAGAAGGCAGCAGTAAAGTCAAAGAAGTCAGCTCTTGAAAAATTCGACGCTATGATTGAGAACGCAGAAATTACACCCGAACTGTTTGAGAAATTGGGTCATGGTTTGAAGAACTTAAATACAACTACCGAAAAGTTGAAAGACGTATCAGACGCAACAGCAGCTACCAATAATTATGTTGCTAATTTCGAAATGGCATCAGAAAAGGTTAACTCTTTTGCAGAAGCATACGGAGCATCAGCTCAGAAGCTCAACGTTCAAGCAGAAAAGTTGGCTAGCGCATACGAAAGGTCTGCAATGTCTGTTGGCAATTCTGGCGACGAACTTTCGGCAACCTACACCAAGCTCATCGCTTCGATGAACAAGGAACTTGAAAATTCGGCTGGCAGCGGAAGATCATACAACGAACAGTTGAATATCATGAACAAGAACCTTATGGCTCTTAACTCAGTTTACGAAATGCAGCTCGAAGGAACAAACAAGCAGTTCGAAGCAGCAAAGAAACTGTCAACTGGTTTGGACGAAATCATGGCAAACATGAAGCAGTCTGCAGAAGATACAAAGCGTTACAGAGACGAAATCGGAAAGTTGAGTTCGAACTTGGCAGCAATGAATACTATTTATGGAAATATGTTGGCTGCAATGAATTTCAAGCAGAACTAATTTCCGCTTAGTGAATTTTAACTGAATATTTAACATTAAAAACTAAAGTTATATGTCAGGTGGAAATTGTCCGGAGACCCCGAGACAGAAAATGATCGGTATGATGTACCTGTTCTACACCGCGCTTATGGCATTGAATGTTTCAAATGAGGTGTTGAATGCGTTCGTGGCGGTAAATGCAGGTATTCAGCAGACCACAGAAAACTTCTCGATTAAGACCGGAGAACTATATGGAAGAATAGATGGAAAGGCTGCCGAGCAACCAGGCAAATATGCCGCATTGCAAAAGGAAGCTCACGAATTTGAAGCCGAATGTAATAAGTTATTTAACGGTATCAGAAGGATTAAGGTTCAGTGCTTGAACAAGAGTGACGAAACAATTGATCCGAACAACATTGAAATGGATACCAGCGTTATCAAGAAGATGGACGACATTAATGCAGCTCCTGCTATCATGGACAAGGAAGCGGGTGGTGTAATGGGTGACAGCTTGAGAATGTGGATGGACAACTTCAGAGACATGGTTCTTAATATGAGTGTATTCAGAACCGACAAAAAGGATCCTACAAGTCCTATCGACACTGCAAGTTCATTCTACAAAAGAACTCAAACTGCTCTTGCTACTCCAGATCATATTGACGATGGTGCAACAATTCCTTGGGAACTCAGTTTGGTAAGACACATGCCTCTCGTTGGTACATTGGCATTGCTCTCAAAGTTGCAGTCGGATATCAGAAACGTTGAAGCTGAAGTTTTGCAGCAGATGGTTGCCGACCTCGAAGGTATGGATATTCGTATCTCATCACTCACCGGTTTGGTAAGTACATCAAAGAGCGTTGTAATGAGTGGTAGCGAATACGAAGCACAAATATTCATTGGTGCACGCGATACCACGATGAGACCAACAATCTACATCACGCAAACTGCTCCTTACTATGATTCAGTTGTTAAACCAAATGGAGAAATTGAATACAAGCAACTCGCAAATGCTACCTATGATACTCTTCCTTTGGATGAACAAGGTCGTGGTACATACAAGTCGGTTGGCGGTGTTGGTGAACATGGTTACGGCGGTTTGATTTTCTACAAGTCAAACGTTGGTGACCAGTGGATTCCTTACAAGTCATCGTATGCAGTAGCAACATCATCAACAACTATTTCAGCTACAGCTTGTAACATTTTCTACAAAGGTTTGCAGAACCCATTGTCAGTTGCAGCATCAGGCTACACAAACATCAACGTGTCGGCTACAGGTGGAGCAACTATTACAAAGGGTAAACTTGCAGGATACGAAGGTGAATACATCGTTACAATTCCTGCAGGAAGCCAAACTAAGGAAGTTACAATTAATGTAAGTGCAGATGGCAAGTCGGTTGGACACCAGACATTCAAGGTCATGAATGTTCCTTCACCTATCATTACCATTGGCGGTTACAAGAGTGGCGACGATGTTCCTAAGGCCGCAATTAAAGGCTCACCAAGACTTGATGCAGTACTTGAAGGTGGATTCTTCCCATTCAAGGACGTAAAATACACCGTTACCTCTTTCACATACATGAAGGAAGTCAGAGGTGTAACATCATCTCAGGTTGTTAGCGGCAACACAATACCGGGAGATATACTTGCAGACATATCAAAGAAGACTTCTGGATCATCAATTTCATTCATTGGAATCAAGGTTTCATCGCCTTCTGGTCCAAGAAATGCTCCAGGTTTTGCAGCTAGATTGAAATAATTTTCAATAAATGAAGAAAGTTGGCGCATGCATATTAATAATCACATTGTTCTGGGCAAACACATTGTTTGCCCAGACAAGTGGTAATGCGTCATCTGAAATACTTTTTGTTCCACCTGCAACTTGCATTTTATACCGAGGAATTAAAAACCCTGTAACAATAGTTGCAAGTGGATTAAAGGGTGCAAAGCCCACAATATCAAGCGGGGCTAAAATTTATTCAGGAAATGTTTCCGGATACGATGGCGAATACATTATTGAAGTTACTGATCCTAATGTTAAAGAAGTTACTGTATCCGCAAACGGTCGTGTACAAAAATTCAGAGTATTGAATGTACCGACTCCTGTCATTACAATAGGCGGTTATAGCACAGGAGAAGACGTACCAAAGGCAGTGTTTAAATCCGCTTCAAAAATTTATGCAGTGCCTAGTGGCGGGTTCTTCCCATACGTATGTAACTATAGTGTCCTTTCATATACTTACATGAAAGAAAACAGAGGTGTTGTAACATCTTATCATGTTACAGGAAATGATATTCCAAAAGAAATTCTGGATGATATATCCAAGAAACCTTCCGGTGCTGTAATATCATTTGTTGGAATAAAGATATCAACACCTTCTGGAGTTAGAAACGCACCTGGTTTTACCGTAAAATTGAAATAATTAAAATTCATAATACTATGAAAAGATTAGTTAGTTTTTCCGTATTATTGGCTCTCATGCTTACATTGGCAAACACATCGTTCGGTCAAGTACTCGACGGTGCATTCGCCAGAGAGACAACAGTGAAGAGAAATGTAGTTCCTCTGCCATACATTAGGGAGGCAGACGCTATGTATTCGAAAAAAATCTTAAGAATCTTGGAACTCAAAGAGAAACAAAATCTGCCCCTATACTATCCGCAGTCAAGAATGACTTATCCAGGAGAACTTCAGCCACAAAGAAGCAGGGTAAATCTTCTGTACCTTGTGTATGATATAGGCATAAAAGGAAAAACTTTCTATAAGGCAACTGGAAAGGAAATTGAAGACAACGAAAGTACAGACAACAGATTCCCAGTATTCAAACTTGATGCAGGCGACATAACCATGTGGTGGAAAGAACCTCTAGAAAAGGACGATCCAACAAGAGACTCGCTGTTGTCATACGAAGGAACAATGAAAGTTATTGACCCATATTCAGATCCTGACGAACCAGAATACATCGATGTACCTATGAAAATGGAACTTGAAGAAAGCGACCGCGGTGTAATGGAAGAACTCTGGGTTTGGGAAGAATGGTTCTTCGACAAACAAAGATCAGTAATGGATGTACGCATACTGGCAATGTCATTTGATGGAAAAACTTCGGAAGGTCGTGTATGGCCATTCTGGATTGCATACAACGACTATCGCCCGTTGTTTACGACTTACGAATCATTCAACGCTCACAACGAAGCTGAACACAGAACATTTGACGACATATTCCTTCAGAGAAGATTCTCCAGCTTCATCGTCGCTGAAACTAACAATTACGACAACCGTCTTATCTCCGACTATCTAATTGGTATCGAAGCAATAAGGGAAGGCGAAAGAATACAAAACGACCTCTTCCTGATGGAACACGATATGTGGGAATACTAACAGATTTATTGGTTAAACAAAAAGAGAAAGGTTGCAGAAGCGACCTTTCTCTTTTTTTATTGCAGACACAAATGCATTGAGCTTTATTATTGATTCCGTTATCTGATTATCAAATTATAGGACAATAATGATATAAATCGTTGCGTTTTCACCTGATTGCCAACATATAAACAGAGGTTAATAAAATTTATCCATTTTGTTTTACGTCCAACTAAAAATGAAATAAATTTGCAGACCGAAACATAAAAACAAATTATTACTATGACAACAAACAACGAGATAGCGTCACCTATCAAATTCTTTGCAGGATCGGCAAGCAGATACGTAGCCGAAGAAATTGTAAAGGGCTATAATCCAGAAATGAAACTCGGTGAAAGCACACTACTTAAATTCAGCGACGGCGAGTTCGTTACAAGCATTGACGAAACAGTAAGAGGATGCACAGTATTTCTAATCCAATCGACATTTCCGCCTGTAGAAAATCTTTTCGAGCTTATGCTCATGGTTGATGCAGCCAAGAGAGCATCGGCAGAACAGGTTGTAGCTGTTATTCCCTACTTCGGTTTTGCACGTCAGGACAGAAAAGACAAGCCGAGAGTAGCAATCGGAGCAAAACTCGTAGCCGACTTGCTTATGGCATCAGGTGTCAACAGAGTTATGACAATGGACTTGCACGCCGACCAGATACAAGGATTCTTCAACGTACCAGTTGACCATATATACGCCTCTACCCTATTCGTACCATACATCAAAAGCCTAAATCTTGACAACCTAGTAATAGCATCTCCCGATATGGGCGGAGCAAAAAGAGCAAAAGCATATTCACACTTCCTTGATGCTGAAATGGTTATTTCTCATAAGTCGCGTGAAAAAGCCAATGCAGTAAGCGAAATGATGGTAATCGGTGATGTAAAGGACAAGAATGTAATCATTGTTGACGATATGATTGACACTGCCGGAACAATAACAATGGCAGCAAACATTATTATGGAAAAAGGTGCTAAGAGCGTTCGCGCAGTGGCAACCCACCCTGTACTATCAGGACCTGCATACGAAAGAATCAACAACTCGGCATTAATCGAAGTTATCACAACCAACTCAATTCCTATCAAGGAAGGAATGTCTGACAAGATAAAAGTCATCTCGATAGGAAACCTTTTCGGAGATGTAATTAACAACGTTTACCACCACAAGTCGATAAGCAAAAACTTTATTGTGTAATGGACTTGCGGTATTTGGTCATTGAAGGGAACATTGGTGCAGGCAAGACTAGCCTTAGCAAGCTGATTGCAGAAAAACGGAAAGCCAAACTATTCCTTGAACAATACGCGGAAAATCCCTTCCTGCCCAAATTCTACGAGAACCCCGAAAGATATTCGTTCCCACTGGAACTATCATTTTTAGCAGACAGATACAACCAACTCAAAAGCAGCGTTTCTTCATTCGACCTGTTCAACGAGTTGATTGTATCTGACTATTTTTTTATGAAGTCGCTGATATTCTCGGCACATACGCTGCAGGAAGACGAATACAAGCTATACCGCCAGATATTCAACATTATATATAGTTCGCTGCCAAAGCCCGACCTATATATATACTTACACAAAACAACCGACCTGCTACTGAAAAATATTAGCATACGTGGTCGCGAATACGAAAAAAACATCACAGCAGAGTACCTTAAAGGAATAGAAGAAGGATATTTCAAATTCTTCAAGCAGCAAAACCAAATAAGAATTGTAATTATTGATACAAACAATATTGATTTCGTGAACAATAGTGCAGATTTCAAGAAGATAGAATCTGCCATCTTTGACAACGATTACCCCATCGGAATCACGAGATTAATATTATAAGAGGATTTTTTAATCTTTTTTAATCTTTTTCTTTACAATTCAAAAACATCGTATTATCTTTGCACAGATTTTTTCCCATAGGGGAAGCAAAGGTTAAATAATTAAAAATTAACAAGAATAATAAGGAATAAATTATGAAGAGGTTTTTATTTGTAACTTCGGTGGTAGCGCTAGGACTTGTAATGGGTTCTTGCAACGATTTGAAAAAAATGGCTGCAAACGCTGACGACATCAACTACTCAGTGAATCCCAAGGTATTGGAAGTTCACAACGGACAAGTAGCCGTTAACATTAATGGTAATTTCCCAGAAAAGTACTTCAAGAAAAAAGTATCTGCAACATTAACTCCGACCTTAGTATGGGACGGTGGCGAAAAAGCCCTTACCCCTATATATGTCGAAGGTGAAAAGGTTAAAGGAAACGGACAGGTTATAAAGTACAAACCTGGTGGAGCATTCTCTTACAACGACAAGTTTGACTATTCACCAGAAATGCGTAGGTCAAAACTCGTTTTAAAGATTACTGCTGTAAAGGGAACAAAAGAAGCCGAATTTGACCCGGAAGATATAGCTGAAGGTATTGTAGCAACTCCAGAACTTGTAAAGATGACAGGCGGAAAGTCTTCGAAGGCTGAAAGCAACTTCAAGAAAGACAATACTGCATCTAGGATTGCTGCTATCAACTACGACAAGAACAAATCAGACATCAAGCAATCTGAAACAAAGAAGGACGAAATCACTGAAATGCAGAAGTACATTAAGGATTCTAAGGACAATGACCGCGTAAGATTCGATGGCGTTGAACTTAAGTCATACGCTTCTCCTGAAGGTACTCAGGATATTAACAAGAAAGTTTCTAACGACCGTTCAAATAGCGCAACAAAGTTCGCAAAGAACGAATTTAAGGGCGTAAATGGTGCTGACAACAGCAACTTCTTCAAGACATTGGTAACCGAAGAAGACTGGGACGGTTTCAAGACTGCTGTTCAGAATTCAAAACTTGCTGACAAGGATATGATTATCAGAGTTATCAATATGAATTCAGATCCTGACAAGAGAGAAGAAGAAATCAGAAACATGAAGAACACCTTTGAAGAACTTGAAAAAGAAGTTCTCCCAAGTTTGCGTCGTTCTGAAATCGTTATCAATATCACCAATATAGGTCATACTGATGACGAAATTGCAAAGATTTACAATGAAGATCCTAGCAAACTTACTTTCACTGAAATAATGCACTACGGTGAAATTACCGAAGATGCTGCTAAGAAAGTAGAAATCTACACAAAGGCAACTGAACTCTTCCCAGAAGAATGGTCAGCATACAACAACCTCGGTGCTGCATTGTACGAAATGAAGGACTACAAGGCTGCAAAGGTAGCTTTGGAAAAGGCAAAGAGCAAGAGCAATGGAAATGCAACTGTTCTCAACAACATGGGTAACATCGCTTTGACAGAAGGCAATGTTGCAGAAGCTGAATCGAACTACGCATCAGCAACTGGTGTTAGCGAAGCAAGTGCTGGTCAAGGTGTTATTGCAATAAAGAAAGCTCAGTATGCTAATGCATCAAACTTCTATGGTGATGACTGCTCATTCAACGCAGGTCTTGCAAAAGTTCTCAACAAGGAAAACGATGCAGCTCTCAAGGCTCTCAACTGCGGTGAAGAAAAGGAAGATGCAATGAACTATTACCTGAAGGCAGTTGTTTGCGCTCGCAAGGCTGACAACGAAGGTGTTTTCAACAACTTGAGAACAGCATGCCAGAAGGACGGAAGTTTGAAGGATTTCGCTGCAAAGGATGTTGAATTCCTCAACCTCTTTGAAAATGAAACTTTCAAGTCAATCGTTAAATAATTGAAGTGACATTTAATACAATTTTAGGTAATACTATTGAAGTGCTGTTCAAATTGAACAGCACTTTTTTTGTTTTTTAGCAAAAAAGAGCATCTAATAAAACAAAAAAATAAAAAACCTCTATCGCCCAAGCGCAAATATTCTTATTTTTGCATCTTCAAAATTTTTAGAAGATGGAATACAATTTTACGGAAATTGAGCGCAAATGGCGCGAATACTGGAAGAAACACGACACCTACAAGGCAGTCATTGACAAGTCTAAGCCCAAATACTATGTTCTCGACATGTTCCCCTATCCTTCGGGAGCAGGTTTGCATGTAGGACATCCGCTTGGATACATCGCTTCCGACATCTTTTCAAGATACAAGACTCTGAAAGGCTTCAACGTTTTGCACCCGATGGGCTACGATGCCTTCGGTCTTCCTGCAGAACAGTACGCCATACAGACAGGCACACATCCTGCAATAACCACCGAAAAGAACATCAACAAATACCGCGAGCAGCTCGACAACCTCGGCTTCTCGTTTGACTGGAGCCGCGAGGTACGCACCAGCGACCCGAAGTACTACAAGTGGACACAGTGGACTTTCATTCAGCTTTTCAACAATTTCTACTGCAACAAATGCCAGAAAGCCCGTCCAATCGCTGAACTCGTTGCCGAATTTGCACAAAACGGCACAAAAAACATTGATGCAGCCTGCACCGAAGACCTTTCGTTCACAGCAGAGGAATGGAATTCTTGGGATGAGAAAAAGCAGCAGCAAGTTCTTATGAACTACCGACTTGCCTACCTCGCCGACATTCCCGTAAACTGGTGTCCGAAACTCGGTACCGTGCTTGCCAACGACGAGGTTGTTGACGGTCTGTCGGTACGTGGAGGCTACCCTGTTGAGCGCAAGAAAATGCGTCAGTGGTCGTTGAGAATTACTGCATACGCACAAAGATTGCTCGACGGACTTAACACAGTTGATTTCCCAGAACCCGTAAAGGACATCCAGAACAACTGGATAGGTCGCAGCGAAGGCGCATCGGTATTCTTTGAAATCGAAGGCCGCAACGAAAAAATGGAAATTTTCACCACACGTCCCGATACTATTTTCGGCGTTTCGTTCATGGTAATAGCTCCCGAACACGACCTTGCTCTTTCGCTCGCCACCGACGAGTACCGTGCAAAGGTCGAGGAATACGTAACATGGGCAAAGAACCGTTCCGATGTTGAACGTATGGCCGAGAAGAAAGTCAGCGGACAGATGACAGGTTCGTACGCAATTAACCCGTTCACCAAAGAACGTATTCCAATCTTCATTGCCGACTATGTATTAATAGGTTACGGTACTGGCGCAATTATGGCAGTTCCGGCACACGATAGCCGCGACTTCGCATTCGCACGCCACTTCAACCTGCCGATTTCTCAGGTTGTTGCAAAGGAAGGTGCAGAAATTGTTCCAACCGACCAGTGGACAGAATCTTTCGATTCGAAGGACGGCATTCTTATGAATTCCGACTTCCTCAACGGATTGCGTGTAAAACAGGCTATTAAGGCAATGAACGACCGCATTGAGGAGATGGGCATAGGCAAACGCAAGGTAAACTACCGTCTGCGCGATGCTATTTTCAGCCGTCAGCGCTACTGGGGCGAACCATTCCCGATTTACTACAAGGACGGAATCCCCTACCCGCTTGACGAGTCAAAACTCCCACTTGAACTTCCCGAAGTTGACAAGTATTTACCAACCGAAACTGGTGAGCCGCCGCTGGCACGTGCAAAGAACTGGTGCACTCCCGAAGGCTACAAGTACGAAACCTCCACAATGCCAGGATTTGCTGGTTCATCGGCATACTACCTGCGCTACACCGACCCGCACAACGACGAGATGATTTTCTCGCCCGAGGCAGTAAACTACTGGCAGAATGTTGACCTTTACATCGGTGGACGCGAACACGCAACCGGACACCTTATTTATTCGCGATTCTGGAACAAGTTCCTCTACGATCTCGGATTGGTTCCAAACGAAGAGCCTTACAAGAAGCTCATCAACCAGGGTATGATTCAGGGTCGTTCGAACTTCGTTTACCGCGTAAGCAGTTTCGAAAAGATGGCCGAATACAAGGTTTGGCAGTTGCTGAAGGACAAGAAGTTGGGCGTTGAATTCAAGCAGGACTACAAGGATGGCAAACGTCGTTTCGACTTCTTCTGCGACGAAAAGAAAATCCTCATCGAAATTAAGCGCGAACATTCGCTCGAAAAGGTTGCCGAAGCATACAGCGAATACGCAAAGGACAAGGGCTACAGAATATTGCTGATTTCAATATTCGACGTGATGAACCGCATTGATGTGGTTGAGCAGAAAATTAAGGATTTGGTTGCTGGCGGTGATGTTCCCGAATTTGAGGAAGGCGAAGCATTTGTTCCGATTAACCTGTTCATTTCAAAGAACATTCCTGGTCGCGAAGAATTCACCGTTCCGATTCACGTTGACATCAACATAGTAAGCAACGATATTCTTGACATTGAAAAATTCCGCCAGTGGAGGCCGGACTTCAACGATGCACAGTTTGTTCTTGAAGATGGAAAGTATGTCTGCGGATGGGAAATTGAGAAGATGTCGAAGTCGATGTACAACGTTCAGAACCCCGACGACCTTGTAGAACGCTACGGAGCTGACACCTTGAGATTGTACGAAATGTTCCTCGGTCCTGTTGAACAGGCTAAACCATGGGATACCAACGGAATAGAAGGCGTTGCAAGGTTCATAAAGAAGTTCTGGCGTATGTTCCACGACGAGGACAACAATTTCTGCATTTCGGACGAAAAGGCTACGCCAGCCGAACTGAAAACTTTGCACAATACCATCAAGAAAGTTACCGACGACATTGAGCGTTTCTCGTTCAACACATGCGTAAGCTGCTTCATGATTTGCTGCAACGAACTTGGCAAGTGCAACAAGCGCGAAATCCTTGAACCGCTTTGCGTTCTCATTTCACCGTACGCACCACACATCGCCGAGGAACTGTGGCACGAATTCGGACACGACACATCGGTTACCAAGGCTCAGTGGCCGGAATACAACGAGGCTTACACCAAGGAAACCACCTTTACCTACCCGATTTCGTTCAACGGAAAGATGCGTTTCAACCTTGAACTTCCGCTTGACATGGACCCGAAGCAAATCGAAGACACCGTCATGGCTAACGACTACACAAAGAAATATACAGACGGCAAACAGGTAGCAAAGGTCATCGTTGTTCCGAAGAAAATCGTGAACATCGTTGTAAAACAATAAAAACACAGACTACAAAAAAGCAATCCTGCTCTTTTTTACAAAGCAGGATTGTTTTTATTATGAGGAAAATATAACTTTGCGTCAAATTTCAACAGACAATGAAAGACAAGAAAATATTAGTTCCGATAATAATAATACTGGCCGTGCTGATTATAGACCAGATACTAAAGATTTGGATAAAGACACATTTGGTAATTGGCGAGGAAATACACATTTTTGGAGACCGCGTAATGCTAAAATTCGTTGAAAATCCAGGCATGGCTTTCGGAATGGCATTTGGAGGCAACTGGGGCAAACTTGCATTAAGCATATTCAGGATTTTGGCTGTAGGCGGACTTATCTGGTATCTAGTAACGCTGATTCGCAAAAAAAGCAATCTGTTCATCATTTCATGCATTTCGCTAATAATTGCAGGTGCAATGGGCAACCTCATCGACTGTGCATTCTACGGACTGATATTCAACGAAAGTTACGGACAAGTAGCACAAATGTTCCCCGATGGCGGCGGATATGCAGGATTCCTTGCTGGAAATGTCGTTGATATGTTCTACTGCCCAATCATAAGATGGGGAACTCCGCCTGACGAAAACATTTTCTTCCGTCCCATATTCAATGTGGCAGACTCGGCAATCACAATTTCGGTATTCCTGATGATTATCTTCTACAAGAAACTGCTACCCAAGAAAGAAGAAACCGAAAATGCTGCAACCGAGCAGGACGACAACTCAAAAAAATGAAAGTCCCGTTTTTCAGATACGACTGGTTTTTCCAAGAAAACCGCAGGCAGATAATGTCGGTTAACGAGGAAATAATGTCGTCGGGACGATACGTGCATGGCGAATATACAAACCGACTGGAAAAAAAGCTTGCAGAACTATGCCAACGCAAATATGCAGTTACAACAGGTTCCTGCACCGATGCTCTTTTCTTTGCATTGCAAGCGGCAGGAATTAAGTCTGGCGACGAGGTAATTTTACCGCCATTTTCCTTTGTTGCAACGCTTGATTCTGTACTCAGATGCGGAGCTGTGCCAGTTTTTGTTGACATTTCACAAGAACACTACATGCTTGATGCTGCAAAACTTGAAGAAGCAGTAACACCTCGCACAAAGGCGATTGTAGTAGTAGAACTTTTCGGCAACTGTCATCCGCAACATGAAAATATTCGCGAAATCGCGCAAAAGCACGGCATTCCTATAATAGAAGATGCTGCGCAAGCTGTAGGCGTAATGGACAATGGTATTTCAACTGGAAAAATCGGCGACATCGGCTGCTTCAGTTTCGACCCGACTAAAATTGTATCGGCATACGGCACTGGCGGAGCTGCTCTTACCGACAGCGAAGACGAATACTGGACAATAAAGCAACTTGCAAATCATGGCCTTAGGAACTGCATTCCAGAAATTTCTGGTTACAACAGCAAGATTTCGGAAATGGAAGCCGCCATTATTCTGATTCAGATTGAAAAACTAACTCAGACAATCGACAGAATGACCAATGTTGCCAAAGAATATTTCTCCCAACTGAAAGGCATAGAAGGAATTACATTGCCGAATATATGTTGCACACAACCCAATTTCCATAAGTTTGTTATTAGCACAAGCAAACGCGATGAACTACGTAATCTTCTCATGGAGAATGGCGTAGAAACAAAAATCCACTACCCTACCCTTCTTTCCGAACAAAAAATCCTTTCTGGAAAAAAATTTCTAAAGCATAACCTCTCAAATGCAGAGAAAGCCTCACGTGAGGTTCTTAGCCTTCCTATTTATCCAAGCATCAGCGAAGAAGAAATTTCGTACACCTGCAACTGCATAAAGAAGTTTTACAAATGCTTGTAAAATCATATTGGCGGGCATAACAAACACGTCAACTAATGAGGCTTGCCTATTTCACAGCGAGAACTGACCTATTTATAAAACTTCTTTGCTTCGTTCCATATTTCGTCCATTTCCGCCAATGTCATATCCTTGAGGTCGCGACCTTGCTGTATAGTCTTTTCCTCAAGGTAGCCAAAACGGTTCTTGAATTTGCGGTTGGTACGTTCGAGGGCGGTGTCGGGATTAACACCATAAAGACGCGCTGCATTTATCACCGAAAACAACAGGTCGCCAAATTCAGCTTCTATTCTATCCTGATTGTCGGAAATAGCAGTTTCGAGAAGAACCTCGTTGTACTCCTCGTTAAGCTTGTCCCACACCTGCTCGCGCTTGTCCCAGTCGAAACCAACGCCACGCGCCTTATCCTGCATACGGTAGGCCTTGATTATTGAGGGCAAAGATTCGGGCACACCACCAAGAACGGTCTTTTTGGGAGCTTCTTTCAGCTTTATGCGCTCCCAGTTTTCCTTTACCTGCTCGGCGGTTTCGGCTTTCACATCACCAAAAATGTGCGGATGGCGGAAAATCAGCTTCTCGCAGATACCATGAATCACATCGTACAACTCGAACTGCCCCTTCTCCTTGCCTATCTTGGCATAAAAAGCAACATGCAAAAGGACATCACCAAGCTCCTTCTTCACTTCATCGGCATCGTTGTTCAACAATGCATCCGAGAGTTCGTAAACCTCCTCAATCGTCTGTATGCGTAAGCTTTCGTTTGTCTGCTTGCGGTCCCACGGACATTTCTCGCGCAGTTCGTCAAGTATCTCAATTAATCTCTGAAATTCCTTTAAAGTCTTTTCCATCGTGCAAAAATTTGAACGACAAAAATACTATTTTTCAGCTATAAATCAAAGAAGCACAATCACGGTTCCTGCTTTACAAACTTCATAACAGCGGGAAGTTTGTCATTTCCAAACCACACTCTTACATAATATGCCCCTGATGAGAGATTTTTTATGTCCAAATATGCATTATCAGCATTGACAACCTTGCTATAAACGACTTGTCCAATCGGGGACACTATATCGACACTCAAAATCTGCGCTTCAGAAACTACATTGACAATATCGTCAGCAGGATTGGGATAAAGCCAGATTTTTTCCGACTCAAACTCTGCAATATCTGTTATCGTAAGATGCAAGGTTACAATGCTATCACAACCACTGTTTCCCTGTAAAACCATAGTATATGTTCCACTCTCGGCAAATGTTTCGTCATTCCACACATAATCGCCAAAATTATTTACATAAACTACAGTATCGACAGAATGATTTATTGTAAGATGCAGCACCTCTTCGTCAGCACAAACAGCGCCCACCATATAGTCGCCACTTTCATAATATACTACACCGTTGTATTCTGCGCTATCACATTCGGTAATAAATGTTTCCAAATAATCAGGACTACAGAAATATATTGAGAATGTAGTATCGTAAGTGCAGCCATAATTGTTTGTAACAGAAACCGTATATTCATGCAAACCCGGTTCTTCGCCACTCACCAATATTGTTGACGAACCATTCTGACCTGATATTATGCCATGCCCATTCCAAGCGAAATCGTAGTCTTCATAAATTGGAGTAGCTGCTGTATCTTCATACAATTCAGAATTAAATTGCATAGAAAACGAGAACAAAAAACCGTCATCCATAGCGATACTATCAGCAAAAAAGATACGCCAATCGCCATTCAAGGGACAGCCCAAAAGACTTGACCAATCGCCACTCGGAATATAATCTCCCTCAGGAATATACCTATGATTGGAATAATGATTCCCTGCATTATCAGTATATGTATATGTAGGAGGATTGGCAGCGACATCAAGTATCGACTGTGAAGCATCATGCGTCCAGCAGTAATTATACGGGACTCCCGCCATACACGCCTCAGGATCATCGTCTATAGGTTCTCCCATAAAAATATTTATATGTGTAATAAAAGAATCATACCCCTTGAAAATTTCCATTCTATTACCGGACGGACAAGTTATCCATACTTCAAGGTCGCCTAAGTACGAGTGTTCCATTTCTAGGCAAATCGCCTCAATGTCATTAATATCATTCACAACAGCATCAGCAGGGAATCCTTGTATAATAGTGTCGAAAAATGTTATTTCACTGGCGACAATGCAGCCTGAAGTAGAAATTAGATTAGAATCCCAATCCATTGAAACATCACAGGTAACAACCAATGTATCGTCCAATCTTGCAATTTCAGGGACTCCAGACAAAGACAAATCAAGATTGTTCATCACAACAAACAGCATAGTATCACTGCTTACAATACAATTTGCAACATCAAAGGTACTAAGACATATCAGATGCATTCCAGGAGACAGACCGTCGAGCGTATTGAGTCCCATACCCGAAACTTCGCGATACTCGTTTATTACATTCCACCGGAAGAATGTGTTCTCTATGCTCTGCTCATATTCCACATTATTGTTGTAAAATATCGGATTCGAAACTATCGAGGACGAATTACATATTATATGACCTTCTTCGTAAATGCCATCGTATAAAATATTCTGCGAATATTCCTGACAGTTTCTCTGGCAATGAATACGAATCACAAATCCAGCCCTGTTTATCGAATTATCGGAACGGAATCTTATTGTAACACAGTTGCTTTCCAAAAAGAACACACTGTCCTCAACTTGCCCTCCAAGACTAGCGACAAGAAATTCAGAATTCATACTCTCGCCTTCGTATATACTAATGTAATCTACAGTTTGCGATTCTGTGTTTAATGAAATTATATCTACTACCATACCATTGGTACCGGTTCCATAAACTCTTAGAGTATAGTTTTCGTTATTCGAATAATTTCCATTTTCACCGCCCGAATCGTATAACATCAAATCACAAGAAGTCAGTGTAGTATTGCAATTAAGTAAAACTGTATCCTGCTGGGCACTCATACACAAAGGCAATACAACAAACAACACTGACAATACTTGTTTTATATATCTAAATACTCCCATTATCGTATTAGTTTTAACATTTACATCTGTACAACAATCAGGAAGAACAGATTTTGTAGCAAAATAAATTATTTTTTACAATAGAGCAAAGTACAAAATGTAAATTTTGGCGGATTAGATTACACTACCTAAATCAGAAAGGTCATTTATAAGTCGCTTAAATTCGCTTATAGAGAAGATATGACCTCTCCTAATTTTTAATCCAACTTAACCACAGTTATTCCATCACCGCCAAACCTTATGTCCTCGTCAGCTATCGACTTAACCTGCGGAATCGTTTTCAGATACTGGCGAATATTCTGCCGTAAAATGCCATTGCCACGACCATGAAGAATCTTCAGTTCGTGATGGCTGAGCATTACAGCAGCATCGACAAGTTCCTCAATCTTGCGCAAAGCCTCATCGGTACGGTCGCCACGAACATCTATGTACGGCTTGAAATTCAGCGCCTTCTCGGAATACAATGCCGAAGCTGACGACTGCTTGCGCTGGTTGGCATAATCTTCCTGCGACACCTTCTGCAAACGGTCCAAAGCTACCGACATGTACAGACTTCCAAAACATACTACAGCAGTTTTGTCGCTTAATCCGGTAACGTCGCCTATTGCCTCCTGCCCTGCCAGACGCACCTTGCTGCCAATGTTTATCTTGTCCTCGTCAATAGGAATAATTTCCAACTTTTTGGCATCTTCACGTGCTTTTTTACGTGCCTCACGTTCCTCAATCTTGCGCTTAACATATTCGTACTTGCGTGCAAATTCGTTGTCGTCAACCTCCTTCGATTTCTCAAAGTCCTCCTTGAACTGCTTTATCTCCTCGCGAACCTCACGTGTCTTATCCTTGTCGGCATTGCTACGTTTGATTTCCGAAATGGTATTTTCAATCTGCTTATTCACGCCGTTCAGCAACTGCTCTGCCTCAGAACGTGCATTTTCGATAATCTGCTTGCGCTTGGTCTTTATGATTTCAAGTTCCTCCAAATTCTTGCGCAAAGCCTCATCAACCTTCTTGCTCTGTTCGTTCACCTGCTTGCGCTTACGTTCCCAGTAACGCTTGTCGCGCATAAGTTCACGCAAAAAACGGTCAATATTCATCTGCTGGGTGCCAGTCTTCTCAACGACCTTGCTTATTATTGCTTCGGGCAAGCCAATCCTACGTGCAATTTCCACAGCATACGACGAACCCGGGATTCCCACTTCAAGTATAAAAGTCGGCTGCATGTTGGTATGGTCTATCAGCATTGCCCCATTGATGATTCCTTCCGATTCAGCAGCAAAAACCTTCAAGTTGGTATAGTGCGTGGTTATCATTCCGAAAGTTTTTGAAGCGTTCAGCTGCTCAAGTATAGCCTCGGCGATTGTTCCACCGATAATAGGATCGGTACCAGAGCCAAACTCATCGATAAACAGCAATGTTCGCGGACCTGCATTTTTCAGGAAATGCTTCATATTGACAAGGTGCGAACTATAGGTGCTCAAATCGTTCTCAATGGACTGCTCGTCGCCTATGTCCAGCATAATTTCCGAGAAAATACCAAACGAACTTGCTCCGCCAACGGGAACCGGCAGTCCGCATTGCAACATATACGAAAGTATGGCGGCCGTTTTCAGGCAGACGCTTTTTCCGCCTGCATTTGGTCCCGAAATAAGCAGTATGCGGTTTTCGGAATCAAGGCGGAAGGTTGTGGGAACGATTTCCCTATTTTCCTTTTTGAGTGTAAGATACAAAAGCGGATGTTTACCGCGCACAATATCAAGGCAAGGCTCATCATGCACAGAGGGAATAATAGCTTCAATTTGTATTGCAAACTTTGCCTTGGCACGTATGAAGTCAAGCTCAGCAATAACCTGCGAAATGTTCTTCAAGTCGTCAGCGTAAGGACGGAACTCACAAGTAAGGTCATAAAGAATCTTCTGTATTTCACGGGCTTCGGAAAGTTCCAGTTCGCGGATACGATTGTTCATTTCCAGCACTTCCTGCGGTTCAATGTACGAAGTCTTGCCGCTTGCCGACTCGTCGTGCACAAAACCTTGAACCTTACGCTTATAAGTCGTTTCAATAGGCAGCACCAGACGACCATTCACCATTGTCGCCGACAAGTCCTTGCTCACCCAGCCCTGCTCACGGAACGAAGAAAGTATCGAATTCAACTTTCGGGAAACCGATTCCTGAGTTGAAATGAGCGAACTGCGAATTTCACGAAGTTCAGGCGAGGCAGTATCCTTCATTGTACCGTTTTTGGTCAAAACCGACTGCAAACGGTCATAGAGGTAAGTAGGAAAATTGACGGAATCAACTATTTGCTTCAGATTCGGGAACTCGTTTTTGTCGTCGGTGCGGAAAAAAGAACGCAAAGCACGGCAATTTTCAAGCACGGTGCGTATATCGGCAAGTTCAAAAAGCTGCAAACAAGTGCCTTCCACACGCATACGCGATGCAGCCTGCGACACATCAGGATAATTGTTGGCTGGATAATTGTCCTTGAGCAGACAGATACTCATCATTTCACTGGTAAGAGCAAGAGACTTCCGGATATAGCCAATGTCGATCGAAAATACAATGTCATCAACTATACTTTTTGCCGGAGCCGCAATGCATTCCGACTTTATCAAGTTGCGAATCTTGTCAAAACCTATCTTTGATTCAAAATTATCGGGATAAAACATCTAGGAATTTACGATTTTAGATTTACGATTTGAACCATTGAACCTTGAACTTTAAACTTTGAACTTTTGAACATTGAACATTTGAACATTTGAACATTTGAACTTTGAACGTACAGTCGCGGCGCGCCACGACGCCACAAATTTTCAAATCCTCAAATTTTCTATTCTTCCTCCAGAATTACGAGAAATATATCCTCATCTTCCTCCTTCATATAGTACTGCTCGCGAGCAAACTTTTCAAGTTCCTCCTTTCCCGACATCAGTTCGTCCAGACGGGTGCTATTTTCAAGGTTCTCCTGCTCATAGTACCTTTCTTTTTCGCGAAGTTCATGCAACTTCTTCATTTTTACAAACCTGTCAACAAGATTAAAGCTGTCGAAGAAGGTAATCCACACAAAAAATAAAACTACGATTATCACTCCAACATACCGGCTTGCAAAACCCCTAACCTTATAATATGCCTTCTTAAATTTTTCTTTCATCGCCGCAAAAGTAAAGGTTAAAATCCAACAAACACCCAAAAAATGAATTTAGTTTTCAACATGTTCATATTTAAATTAAATCGTAGCAAAAACATACAGAAGGAGTCAAATCAGCTTGGACTTCCACGTTTAGTCAACCATGCAAATCATGCAATATTCCGCGCATCAAATCTCCAAATCTTTTCTTAACTTTGCAACTGAAATTTATTCGGTATGACATACAACGAGATTTTAAACGATTTAAAGAACAAGATTTATAAACCTGTATATCTATTGTACGGCGAGGAGTCCTATTTCATTGACAAGATTACCGACTACATCTCCGAAAACGTACTCACCGAAGCCGAAAAAGCCTTCAACCAAGTAGTCATATACGGCAAGGACACCGATGTAACGTCGGTAATACAAGCAGCACGCCGATTCCCAATGATGTCAAACCATCAGGTAGTTATAGTCAAGGAAGCACAACATCTGAAACCGCTGTCCGAACTTGATGTTTATTTCGAAAATCCACTCAAGTCAACGATACTCGTACTTGCAATAAAGGAAACACAGAAGCTGGACAAACGCACAAAGGCAATAAAGCTCGCCGAAAAGATAGGTGCTGTTCTTGAATCGAAAAAACCATACGAAAACGAAATGATAAAATGGGTGTCAACCCTTGCAAACTCGTATGGACTTACACTTACGCCAGGAGCACAACGTCTCATGTACGAATATATTGGTGCCGACCTCTCACGCCTTGACAGCGAAATGAAAAAACTGAAGACCGCATCTGCTGACAAATCGCAGGTAAACGAAGAAGACGTGTCGAAAAACATTGGCATCAACCGCGAATTCAACATATTCGAACTGCAAAAGGCTATCGGGACAAAAAAAGCATTGGCAGCCTACCAAATTACCGACTACTTTGCAAAGAACCCCAAAAGCACATATATAGGACTGGCAATAAAACAAATATACGATTACTTCACTCGAATCCTTAAGCTCCACTATGCAACCGACAAAAGCAAAAACGGTCTTGCCGCTGCTATCGGCGTAAATCCATTTTTCGTGGACGAATATAAGACTGCTGCATCGTATTACCCTGTCGCTAAAATACTGAGAATAGTCTCGTTCCTGCGAGAAGCCGACATTAAAAGCAAAGGCATGGGCGGAACTTACACCGATGGCGACATTTACAAAGAACTGATTTATAAGATTATGCATGTATGAACAAAGCGGTTTTCCTCGATAGGGACGGCGTGGTAAACAGGGAACTCGGACACTACTGCGAAAATATCAGCGACTTCGAGATTCTTGAAGACGTAGGCTCCGCCATCAGAATATTGAAAGATGCAGGATTCCTCGTAATTGTAATCTCCAATCAGGGCGGAATTGCCAAAGGTCTTTACACAGAGGCAGATGTCATGGCAATGCACACAAAACTAAGCGATTACCTTTCAAAATTTGACACTAGCATTGATGACTTCTACTTTTGCCCCCACCACGATTCAAAAAGCAAATGCCTCTGCCGCAAACCACAAAGCCTGCTGATAGAAAAGGCTATGGCTACATACAACATCAACCCTGCCCTATCGTACATGATTGGCGATGGCAAACGCGACATCGAAGCCGCCGAAAGTGCCAATGTAAAGGGAATTCTCATAGAACCCAATTCCGGAATCCTTGAAATATGTAAACAAATAGCATCAGAATAATGGCACGACACATAATGCTAAACGGGGAATTCATACTTTCGGACAAACCTTGCCTGAAATACAACAACCGTGGACTAAGATGGGGCGACACATTCAGCGTCCAGCTGCGCGGCAACTCTTGCTTTGTTTACGACTTCGACCAATATTTCGACTGCATAAAGCAGATGACAAAAATGCTGGAGATGGAAAACAACGAATTCAGGCCAAAAACTTTAGCCAACGACATTTACCTGCTTCTCCAGAAAAACAGGATTTACAAAGAATTTGCAGTAACCATCACTATTTTCCGCAATAGCAACGACAACAACAAGCTGGCAAGCGACAACTCCTTTTCTACGCTATTGTCGGCCGAAAGCCTGCCTCACGAATTCTACAGTATCAACGCAAAGGGCCTTTTTACCGATATACTCAACATTCCCCAAATTGCCACGACAAGCATTCCCGACTTTCCCGTAGAACTGCTATGCGGAAAACTAATGTCCGAAAACAATCTTGATGACCTTATAATTACCGATGAAAAGGGATTTCTCAAGAGAAGCCTCTACTCCAACATTTTCTTCACAAAGGGCAATTCTTTGATATACGCATCACTACACGACAATATTTCACCCAACAAGGTTTTTGCTTCACGAATATCCTACCTCGCAAACAAAAAGCTGGGCATGGATATATACGAAAGCACATTTGACCTACAAAAGCTCAACGATATTGACGGAATGTTTCTTGCCGACCCAATAAACGGAATACGGTGGGTTGTAGGACTTGGCAGAAAAAGGTTCTTCAAAGCCAAAGCTGACGAAATTGCATACGAGGTTTACAACTACTACAAAACTGAAATAGAAAGGCTTAAGAAATCACGAATGTAGCTTGTAACAAATACCCCAACCGCTACCTTATCCTGTCAAGCGACTTAACCAAAGCTTCATCCTTTGCGATTCCCCTTATAGCCAGTCCAATAAAGATTGCCGCAACTATAGGCAACACCACCAGTATGCTTGTAGAATAGTTGGTTCCAAATTTTTCAGAAGCCTGATACAGGAAGAAAAATGCAAGTCCCGAGCAGCCAAGTGTCATAATCAGGTTGAAAACACAAATACGGATTTGCAACATCCTATGCCTATATAAAAATATGGTCGCCAGCAAAATAAGCACTACCACCGACAACAAGATAAGCAATGGCAACGTAGAATAATGTTCTTCACCAAAATCAACACCATACAATCCCATCGGCACGTCAGTAATGCCAGTCTCGGTCTGCATTTCGAGGCTACCGAATGGAACGAAATAAAAAATTGACATGCATACCAATGCAAGAAATAGAAACAACGTTTGAATTCTCTGTATCATAATTCAAAATTTTCGCAAAAGTAACTTTTATTTCCTTACAAAAACCAACAAGACACAATCTTTGCGAAAAAAAGAAAAAATTATTTGGCAACACAAAAAAAAGCATTACCTTTGCACTCGCTTTTTCGGGGTGTAGCGCAGTCCGGTTAGCGCACCTGCTTTGGGAGCAGGGGGTCGCCAGTTCGAATCTGGCCACCCCGACAAAAGAACAGCAAGCCTTCTCTGAAGGCTTTTTTTGTTGGCAGCAAAAAAACGGAATCTCTCGAAGACGGATTTCGTTTTTTTTAAACCATCGCCTTCAGCGATACCTTGATTGCCGCCTTGGCTGGTGAGCGTTAAGAAAATCGGTGGAACGAAGCGTAAAAAATCAGTCTGTTTGAAGGCGGAGTGAAACGGAGACAAGTTTCTGATTTTTAGCGAAGTGCGAACGATTTTTAGCGAAGCAGACGCAGAGGACACGGTTTTTGTTTACTTTTTGCCGACAAAAAGTAAAAGCCCCTGCGGCTTGAGCAGAATGTTATGAAAAAAAGAATAATCATTTTCATTTGTGTTCGATATGACATTCCTATCGCTTAACTCAACCAAATATGTCTGTTGACAAAAAAAACTGGCATCTACTCGGATGCCAGCCCAAAAACCAAACCTATTAACCTATTATCATTTATTCATTTCCCACTCAAAGAAACCCTTCTCCAAGATATTCCTTATGCCGTCCTCAAGCTTTACCAACGGACGGTCAAGAACCTTGAGCATATCAGTGTTGTCGGGGCAACGGCGCATCATATCGCCTTCCTTCAGCGGTGGCAGATATACAATCTTCGACTTCGAGCCCGTAATGTCAATTATTATCTTAGCAAGCTCAAGTATTGATGTTTCGCGCGAATTTCCAATGTTCACAACATCGTTTATATACAAGTCGGAATAAGCAATTTTTACAGTCGAATCTATATTGTCGTCAATGTAGCAGAAAGTACGGCTCTGCGAACCATCGCCATAAACCGAAATATCATCGCCACGAAGCGCCATGTTGAGGAACTTGCTTATTACAAAGTCCTTGCTCTGCT
This sequence comes from Bacteroidales bacterium, assembly GCA_017645925.1. Classification (GTDB taxonomy): domain Bacteria; phylum Bacteroidota; class Bacteroidia; order Bacteroidales; family ML635J-15; genus Bact-19. Next base: position 5,938 of record JAGCNN010000045.1, on the reverse strand, counting down.
TTGGTCCGTAAGTATTGAAGAAACGGAAAATCGTATAGTCCAATCCGAATTCCTTGTTGTAAGAACGGAGGAAAGCCTCACCTATATTCTTCACAACTGCGTAAGGCACACGCGAATTCAGCGGAGTAGTATGTGCATTCTGCGGGAATTCCACAGGCTCACCATAAACCTCAGACGATGAAGCGAAGAATATCCTTTTCACACCTGTGTTCTTGCTAAGACGGCAGATATTCTCAATACCGCGCAAGTCCTCAAGCACTCCAACTGGATGAGCCTGCGTGCGGAGAACACCCACCATAGCTGCATAATGGAAAACATAATGGAACTGGTATGAAACCATTATTTCCATTATATCCTTGTACTCGTTGACATCGCCTTTTACAAAACGGATATTCTCCTTCGCAGGTGGCAGCTTCCGCAAATCACCAGTCGAAAGGTTGTCCATTATTACCACAAGGTTCGATTCATCGTCGGCAAGTTTCTGAGCCAACGAGCTTGCTATGAATCCTGCACCGCCAGTAACCAAAATGCGGCGCTTGTATGAATGACGCGATTTACTTGTTTTCATCGTATTCTTCTCCTTCAATTTTTAGTTCGTCGAGGTCTATTTCGTCCTCCTCGTTGTATATCTGTATAAATTGTTCCTTAAAAACTTTCTTGTTGAAATGATGCTCCAATGTCATCAGCAAAGATGGCAACAATACTATGTTTGAGAACATTGCCACAAACAATGCAGTCGATACCAAAATGCCCATCGAACGGCTGCCTCCATACGCCGAAATTATGAAAATGCCAAATCCTAGCACAAGAATTATCGATGTATAAATCATGCTCATGCCAGTTTCCGAGAGCGCATTCCTAACCGATATGCCAATGTTGCCATCGGTATGCTTCAATTCCTGGCTGTACTTTGCAAGGTAATGTATTGTGTCGTCAACCGAAATACCAAATGCAATGCTGAACACCAGAATAGTTGACGGCTTTATCGGAATGCCAAAGTAACCCATCACGCCAGCAGTAACAACCATAGGTATCACGTTAGGAATAAGCGAAAGCAATGTTACCTTTACCGAACGGAACATTATGAACAAGAACAGCGCAATGACCAAGATTGCCAATGCTAGGCTTATAAACAAGTTCTTCGTCAAATAAGTTGTACCTGTATAGTTCATAATCGAGCTTCCCGTAACTATAGTTTCGTATTTTTCAGCAGGGAATACCTCGCTAAGGTCGTTTTTCAGCAAAGGAAGTAACTCCTCTATCCTATCGCAGCCAACATCCTTTATATTCATGCTGATACGGGTAGCCGTACGCGTACTGTCAATAAACGACTTTGCAAGTCCTACATTCTTTGCATCGGGCATACGCTTCATAATTGTTGAATAAGTGTCGGGAGTTGGCGGCAGCTCGTAGTTGTTTCCCGTTTTTAGCGACTGGTACAAGAACTTCACCGCATCGGCAATCGACATCGAACGCGAAAGCTCAGGATATTTCTTCAATCTCTGCTGCAACGAATCAAGACGTTCTATCTGATCAACATAGTCAAGGTCGTTGCGCAGCGTATCCTTCGAAATTACAACCATTTCAATTGGCGAAACGCCACCAAACTTATCTTCGAGGAACCTAGTATCCTTGCACAAAGCACTATCTTCGGGAACATCGTCGAGAATATATCCGGCACGGTCTATCATGAAAATTCCACCAATCATTACCACTGCCACAGTAATAAACACCGCATAAACCCTTGGTCTCCTATATGTTACAATACTTTCAATTTTCTCAATAACACCAGTTATCACCTTGTTGTCTATATGTTTGGTTGCCTTGACTGATGGCGGCTTGCTCAAACTGAAATATATAGGTATTATAAGCAATGAGAGCAGGAAAACTGTCATTATGCCGAGCGAAGCCACAACGCCGAACTCGATAAGCAGCGAGTTTGACGTAACAATGAAAGTCGCAAAACCGCAAGCCGTGGTCAAGTTTGTTACAAACGAAGCGTTTCCAATCTTGCATATAGTACGGTGCAAAGCCTTTATCTTCTGTCCATGCATCTTGAACTCGGAATGATACTTGTTGAACATGTATATTATGTTCGGTATTCCTATGACAATCAGCAATGGAGGAATCATTGAAGTAAGGATTGTTATCTGGTAGTCAAACAGCGCCATGTAGCCAAACGACCATACAAGGCTGAGCGCCACAACAATCAGCGCAGCAAAAATAATCTTGAACGAACGGAAGAAGAAGAAAAGCACGATAATGCAGACTAATGCCGCAAGCAACGTGAATATCAGCAGCTCACGCTTTACAAGATTTGTAATTTCTGTTCTTATGTACGGATGTCCCGATATATGCGTGCCCACACCTGCATCCTCGGAATACTTATTCATAATATCCTCTATTTCGGCCACACTCTGCTGACGCTCCGAACTATTGAGGATTTCAGGATTCAACGTAATGGTAAACAGGAACACATTGGTATCGATGCTATACAACAAATTGGTATAGAACGGCAAACCAAAAAATACATTTGCCGCACTATCAAGTTCAGCCTGCGATGATATTGAATCCGAGAATATCTTGGTCGGTGCAAAAGCGCGACGCTTCTGACCGTTCTCGCCCTCAACCGTAGCCATATTCAGGCTTACTGCCTCAAGCGGACCGAAAGTTGACTTTACCTCCTTGTGATCCTTTATTTGCCTTGCAAAATTGCGGAATTTCACAAAATGCTCGTAATCGGAAAGCATCAGACTGTCGTCGATACCTATTGCAATGGCATTTGCCTCATCGCCAAAAAGCTCCTTGAACTTCTTGTTCTGCAGAAAAACCTCATCGTCCTCCGAAAGCATACGCGCATATCCATAGTCCATACGGACGTGCAATGCCTCATAGCCCAGAAAAGCCGTAACAACGACAAGCCCTATTATCAGATACAGCTTTTTCCTTAATATCAGACGTGCAATCTTCTGCCACATATAAATCTTTCTAAAAAGTGCGCAAAGATAACTTATTAATTATAAATAGCAGTTTTTTTGCCATACTAACTTATTTTTACTGCCTCCCTACCTCTCAACGCGACCGAAATTCACTATAAATATATCATTTTCAATACGCAACGAATCCCTTGTAACCTCAAAGGAATACACGTCCCTATTCCCCAACTTGCCGACAAACACAATAGCTGTAGAATCTATTTCATACAAACCGACAAGAGAATCATTCATGAACAACGAGTCGTTGCTAAACTTGTATCTCAAACCGCGCATCATTTCATTGGCAACCTTATAATCTTCGTCTGTAGCCTGCACAACCTTGCCCTTGCCTATCGAAACTATCTCCCATTCGCCCTTTATCTTTTCCGCTGGCGACGAACACGACATCAACGCCGCTACCAAAACCAATACAACTATTAATATTCTACGCATAATCATTCCTAAAAATAAACCGCGAAGATAAACTTAAAAAAAACACCACGCAATAATAAAAGTTGGAGGAATATCATCTGGGTTGTTTGGAGTGGTTAAAAAAGTTCAAGCATGGTCTTTGATTTTTCTTCAATAAAAACACTCAAAACCTTTTTATTAGTGTCCGCTAAAGTCCCGTCCAGTCATTACTTGCTACGCTGCGTGCGCTAAAGGGTCCGAAAAGTAGAACGAACAGCATAAGGAACGTTGCTTGTGAGTTCACTTGTCCGGAACTTTCTCACGAAACGAAGTGAGTAATCTGTTCACTAATAATACGTTAACAGATTTCGGACAGCAGTCTTCACAACGCTCCCCGTTCCGTATCGCGTGTTACGACTAGCTTCCGTACCTTTAGCTCACGCAGCGAAGCAAGTAAATGACAACCCCCTTTATCCTTTATTCTTGTTGTCTTATAAATGCTTGATATTATAAATACGTGTGTTATTCTATTTTTTTAGCGGACACTAATAAAACCTTCTATATCCCAAAAATATCTTACATTTGCCACACTTGTAATATAACTATCCGCAAATGGAAAAAATCACAATAATTGTCATTATATTGGGCGGACTGATATTTTTCAGCCACCTGCTCAACAAGCTATTCGACAAGACTAAGATTCCCAACGTCCTCATACTTATCACCATAGGAATAATTGCAGGATTGTTCATCGACAGCAAGATTTTTTTCGGCGAAGTGGGACGCGTGTTCACTACCATAACCTTGATAATAATACTCTTTGAAAGCGGTGTTGGTCTAAAACTCCAGGAACTGAAATCTTCCATCCTGTCGGCAACATTGGTTACCATAATCAACTTCATCTTTTCGGTGGGCATAGTTGTAGGCATAACAATGTGGCTTGCCGACTTTGACTTCACCTCTGCCCTTTTCCTCGGTTCTATTCTCGGCGGCACATCGTCGGCTGTGGTAATACCAATGGTGCGACAGCTCAACATGGGACAAAAGGCAGGAACAGTGCTTCTGCTTGAATCGGCATTTACCGATGTGCTCTGTCTCGTTGTCGGCTTGGCTGTGCTCGAAAGCATGAAGGCAGGCAATCTCGAAGCCTCCTCTATTCTCATCAACATGACAAAGTCGTTCCTGCTGGCAATTCTGCTCGGCCTTGCCAGTGGCTTTGCTTGGAGCCTGCTGCTCAACTGGATACGCGGAATCAAAAATTCAATGTTTACCACTTTGGCTCTTGTCTTCATTGTATATGGCGGCGCGGAACTGCTTGGACTCAATGGTGGAATTGCAGCTCTTTCGTTCGGCATTGTACTCGGCAACTCCGAATATTTTGACAAGATGAAACTTTGGAAAAAAATCTTCAAAATCGAAACCGCCAAACTCAACGACAACGAAAAAAACTTCTTCTCCGAAATCGTCTTTGTTCTGCAAACATACTTCTTTGTTTACATAGGAATAGTGATTGAGTTCGGCACACCTTTGATATATTTAATTTCCGTAATGATAGTGTGCATCGTCATACTCGCAAGGATTCCGACCATACGGCTGCTTGTACGAAAGGACTGCACTCCAGACGACAAACTTCTGATGTCCATAATGATGCCCAAAGGACTTGTCCCTGCAATTTTGGCTTCCATTCCTTTGCAGGAAGGACTTCCGTACGGTCAGGAAATTGCCGAAATTGGTTACGCCGTGGTGCTTACAAGCATAGTAATGTGCAGTTTGCTCATAATAGTACTTGGCAAGAAAAAGAAAACAGAAGTACAGACAGATACATCATCATCCGTATTACCAATAGAAACCGAAACTCCAGATGAAAACACAGCAGAAGCAACAAACACCGAACAGCTACACGAGCCGGATAACAATTAAGTCGCTCGAAGGTGGCGGAAAACATATTTTCGTGCAATGCACAATCCTTGGGCAAAAACATTTCATGCTGATTGACACCGGTAGTTCCAACACCGTTTTCGACAGCTCCGCCGAAATATTTTCGGGCATACGTCTGCACGAAATAAAGGACAGCGGAAGAAATTTCAGCCTCAACGCCTCAATAGAGGATGTGAAAGTCGGCAGAATCGAGGACTTTGCGATAGGCAGGTTCAAGGTAAACATAAATCGTGGCGTTTTCATCAGCCTCGCCCACATCAACGCCCTCTACGAAACAATGATAGACCAGAAAATTATTGGCATACTCGGTGGCGATTTCCTAAAGAAATACAAGGCACTAATAGACTTTGGAGAAGGAAAGATGACGCTAACGAAAAGCGAGAAGGCTTGATGGCAGAAATTCTGGACAGCAGATTTTTTCCTGCCGTTTTTAGCCGTCCTTCGGGATTTGCAATCACGAAGATGGGATATAAGGATTTTTAATCATAAGCGGTCGAAAGATTTCACGGGAAAGTATTCGGCAGTTCTCTTATTTTGTACCGATTTGCATACCGCGTTGTATCACCACCGTTTAAATATATTCCAAGCACCATAATATAGTCACACATCTCAAT
>JAGCNN010000044.1 GCA_017645925.1 Bacteroidales bacterium | reverse complement strand
TGGCTTCTCTGTGGGAACAATAGGATTCGAACCTATGACCCCCTGCTTGTAAGGCAGGTGCTCTGAACCAGCTGAGCTATGCTCCCTTGTCATTAGCGGTGCAAAAGTATTGCAAATTTTCGAACTGACAAAATAAAATCAATAATTTTTCAAAAAAGTTTTATCCTACTGAAAACCATAATGTTTGAAGTAGTCTCCAACGATAAAAGTGCTTCCTCCTATGAAAATTGTGTCGTCCGGTGAGGCATTTTTCTTCGCAGATTCGTAGGCGGAAGGAACATTTTCGTAAGTTTCACCGTCGAGACCGAACTTTTCTCCGTATGCCTTTACCTGCTCGGCTGGCATGGCACGTGGAATGTCGGCATTGGTGAAATAATACTTGGCTTCTTTCGGGAAAAGCGGCATCACATGTTCTACGTCCTTGTCGTTGACAAATCCAAGCACAATGTGCAGCTGCGGACATTTAATCGCCTTCAGTTGTGCGGTAACATACGACAAACCATCAACGTTGTGACCTGTATCACAGATTGTTAGCGGAGAATCGGAGAGAATTTCCCAGCGACCATGCAGTCCTGTAAGACCTTTTACATTTTGCAGTGCATCCGAAATGTTCTTGTCGGTTATTGCAAATCCGCGATTTTTTAGTTGTTTTGCGGCTTCGAGTATGGTGGCAAGGTTCTTTGTTTGGTATTCGCCGAAAAGGTCAAATTTGAGTGTCTTTGCACCGTCTATCAAATATTCAGCGTACATGTGGTTGTCGGCGGTGGCTATCTTGGCAACTTTTATGCACTGGTCGGCAAATGTGATGGGAGAGTTGGTCGCTTTTGCTTTGTTTTTAAAAACTTCCTTTGTCTCCGTATGGGTTTCGCCGATGACGACCGGAATGTTCGGCTTTATGATGCCAGCTTTTTCGCCTGCGATGAGTGGCAGAGTGTTGCCGAGGAACTGAGTATGGTCGAAGCTTATGTTGGTTATCACCGAAAGTTCTGGCGTTATGATGTTGGTGGAGTCCAATCTTCCGCCCATGCCTACTTCAATCACAGCCACATCAACTTTCATGTCGGCAAAGTACTTGAATGCCAAAGCGACAGACATCTCAAAGAACGATGGTTTCAGTTTTCCGATGATGTCCTGATTGTCGTTTATGAAGTCGCAGACATAATCCTTCGAAATCATTTCACCGTTTATGCGTATGCGCTCGCGATAATCGACAAGGTGTGGCGAGGTGTAAAGTCCTGTCCTATAGCCTGCCGACTGAAGAATTGCTGCCAACGAATGAGAAACGGAACCTTTGCCGTTTGTGCCTGCTACGTGTATGGTTTTGAACGACTTGTGCGGATGTCCGAAATATTCATCAAGGGACAATGTGTTGTCTAAATTTGCCTTGTATGCAGCTTTGCCAACTCGCTGGTACATAGGCAACGAGTTGAACATAAAGTCGATAGCTTCCTGATAGTTCATTTCTTTGATAGTTTTTTGAGGTCGTCGGACGTGATGTGTCCTATAGTGTTTTTCTTCAGCTTTTGAAAATCGTAGTAATATAGCATTCCTTTGCTTGCATCAATTATTAACTTGATGCAATAAGGCTGTCCGTTGCTATCGTACGGGTTGATAATGTGGACGATAAGAGCCTTGTCATCGTTGGCGTTTGTCAGTTCTTCAATTTGTTCTGCCGTAGCGAACTCTGCATTGTAAGGATATGCCGACTTAAGTGCTGAATTGCTGCGCAAATCGTCTGATACATCGTTCCTTAGCAAGTATAATGTCTTGTCGGCAAGATTGCCGGTATTGTCGGTGTAGTAGTTGAGGATAGTTTCCTTTGTAAGTTCGGGATGCTCGCGGCATAGTGCTACGTGTGTCTGACAGTGCTTCAGCATTGCGCCTAACTTGTAGGTGTATTGGGCCTCGTCTTCGTCGTTGTAGTAGCATAGCGGAACAGCGCATAGGGTAGGCATGTCGTTGACAGTCTTGTACTTGCTTCCGCCAAGCGACAAAATCATGAACTCAAATTTTGCATCATCACCGTCAAAATAAGCGATGTTTATCACAAGGAATGACTTGTCATCGTCGTGACGTAGCTTTTCGAACTCGCTGGCCTTCACGAATTTGACTGGCGTAGCCCTCCAGTGCTTTTCAACGGCTGCCTTTATTGCATCGTTATAGTCGCTCATAAATTCGTTCTTCATTACGACGTAAGTTGTTGTCTTGTAGAACTTTTCTACTTCCGATTTGCTTCCCATAGGCATTTTTATCTGCGAGAATGCCTGCAATGTGGTTGCTAATATTATGAGTAGTAGTGTTAATCGTTTCATTTCCATAGCGTTATTTGTTAAAATAAATTGGGTGTTTCCTGTTGTATTTTTGCACGTACTCCATCACGTTCTTGTTGCGTTTGCGCTTGCTGAGTTTTGAATACTCATCGTATAGTTCTGTGTCGTCTTTTATTAGATCTAACAGGTTTTTGCTGCTGTATGTGAGTATTTTTCCTGTGTTCATGTCAATGAAATAATGTACTAGTTCTTCTGACGTATATGGCTGAGTAGAAGGTATGTACATCGGATCGTACATCATTGTTCCTGTGCTGTTTATGTAATGTGTTACGATTTCTGTTGACATGAAGTGGGAAATTGTACCGATGTATGGAATTAGATTGAATTTGTCTCCCCAGTAAATGTTTGGTTTTCCGTTATTTGCGTATCCCCATATCATTTTTCTTGGGAGTTCGTTAAGTGTGCCGTTCTCATCGTAGAAACTTATTGTTTCAACTGAAAGCAGTTTTTTGAAGAATTTGTCATCGTATGAGGGGCTTACAAATCTTGAAAAAGGTATTGGCGAGTTGTTTCTAAATGAGTGGAATGAGGTATATACGCCGTTTTTGAACTCAAATGAATAGTCGTAACGGATGGTGTCTGATTCGTTTTTTTGTGCTGCCGAATGTTGTGGATTTGCAACAGAAAATATTATTGACAGCAATAAAAATAATATGAAGTGTTTATTTAGCATATTACTCTTAACGACTTGTGTTTTATTGAAATGTCAAGTGTTTTTCCAATCTTGATTGCTTCTCCGTCTATGTTTGCCCATTCATTTAGATTACAGAAAACTTTGACCGAACTGGCCTTTATGATTTTAACACGAGGCGAAAGGGTTATGTTTTTGGTCATCAGCAACAATGCTGTTGGGGTAGCGGAAATCAATGGTATGTTTTTGACAATGCAGATGTCGATAAGTCCATCGTCAATTCTGGAGTCTGGGGCGACCATTGCGTTGAAACCGAACTGGTTGGCATTTGCAAAGCAGATGAACATTGCCTTGTGGATGGAGGTCTTGCCGTTGATTTCTAGCTTGAAGGTATTGGCTTCGTATTTAGGATATTCTGTGGCGATAAGTTGCAGATATGACTGTAGTCCTCTTTTGTTTTTGGGCCTTTCTTGGAACTCCTTGGCTATCAGTGCATCAAATCCGATTCCTGCTATGCTTGCGCAGAAATGACCATTTATGAGCATCGTATCAATACGCTTCATCTTGTTGTCGTTCAGCACTTCCATAGCTTTTTCTGGCGCAAGTGGAATTTTCAGGCATCTGGCAAGTCCGTTTCCTGAGCCACAAGGGATTATGCCCATTTTGGTCGGGGTATCAACAAGTCCCGATGCCACTTCGTTTATCGTGCCGTCGCCACCAACAGCAACAACAATGTCGTAGCCGTCTGCAGCTGCTTGACTAGCAATTTCAAAAGCGTGGTGCGGGTATTCGGTTTTCTTTATTTCAAGGTCAAAGTTTATCTTATCAGCTTGTTTTACAATGGCTTTCACGGCAGACTTTTGTTTGCCTGTGCCAGAAGCAGGATTGACAATTACCAAGACCTTTTCTTTGTCTGCCATATTGTTTAGATTTTTTGCGAAAATAATAAATAAATTGCGTTGCTGCTATGCATGACGTAATTGTTATTAACAAAAATATTACCTTTGCGGTGATAAAAAACTGTCACAGAAATAATACACAAGTGGCTTAGTATAAGGATTTTATGACACCAGAAGCAATAAGGTACACTTTGGTTTGCATAGCAGATGTGGCATTCCCGCAGAAGACAATATCTGTTAGTGCGACGCCTGTGCCTGCGATTGTTGTGGATGGTTGCATTGTAATAAAATTTCAGGTTCCAGATAAAAAAGATATGGCGTCTTTGTTGGAGGGAAATACTTGTTATACAGAACTAAAATCATACGATAATAAAGTAACAGTTAAGGTTTTTAACCTAGCTTCTGGACGAGATTTGTTTTCGCTTGTTGATGGTGAGGTTGTCGTGAATGCTGACTTGATTTCGATTTCGTTTGCCTTGCTTTCGCGTTACGAGGAGTCCTGCACTTCTGAACGGGATAAGTTCGGCAGGTTCAGGTATTGTGATAGCTTGTGCTGCAAGTACGATTTTGTTGATATTCCGCTTGTTGACGAATATGCAATGCTGTTAAGAAAATTTGTCTGCGACAATTTCCCAACAGTTTCATTATCACCACGAAAGCCTAATTTTATTCCTACTCACGACATTGACTTTCTGTTCCGTTTCCAGAATTTTGGAAAGGCAGTCAAGACCATTGCTGGTGATTTGTTCAAGAGGAAAAGTTTGCGATTGTCGTTGAAATCCTTGAGTGCATACATTAAATCGTGGAGTAATGTTGAGTGCGATCCATACGTTCATGGTATGCTGGATTTGCTTAAAGTATCGATTGAAAACAATTATGATTCTAAATTTTATTTCAAAGCATTAAGTGGAGGAGATGATTGTTCCTACAATATTTTTTCTAACAGGACAAAGATGTGTATAGAAAGGATTTCCTCGGCAGGGAAAACAATAGGATTGCATGGTGGTTTAGAATCGTATTCTATGCAGAATGTGTTCGCGAAAGAGAAAAAAAATCTTGAGGAAGTGATTGGCAAAGAGGCAAATAGCTCACGTCAGCATTTTCTCCGTTTTGATGTGCACAGCACTCCGCAAGTTTGGCAGCAAAGTGGCATTGAATATGATTCTACACTGGGATTTCCTGAGCATGATGGTTTTCGTTGCGGCACTTGCCATCCGTATCATTTGTTCGACATTGAAAATAATTGCGTGTTGGAAGTCCTTGAACATCCGTTGATTGCAATGGACACAACATTGTTCCAATATAGAAACTTGGCTGAAGAAGAAGCTTTTGCAAATATTTGCCGTCTGCACGAAAGATGTGTGGCTGTTGAGGGAGACTTTGTGCTTCTGTGGCACAATACCTCGATGTTTGGAGAGTTGGAAAGTTGGTATAAGAATGTGTATCTAAGGTTTGTTGAGTGGATAAATAACGATGGGAAAACAGGACGAATATTGAAATCTTAACCAGTGGCAGTTGTACGGTTTCTCCTTTAATTGTTTTGCCAAACCTTATTATATCCAGCCTTTTAGATGGTAATACGCCGTTGCAAAATATTCCCTGAAGCAAATAATTTCCAATTTCAAGTAGTTCCAATATGTGTAGCGCAAGTTAGTGTTTTCTACATAGGGGACGTATTTGTTGCCTTTAAGGGCTTGCTTGTCAAGCGACAAGTCAAAATCTACAGTATTTTCAAATGCACCGATTCCACGAATGTTCTGGAAACCGCATTTGCACAGGCATTTCAGTGTGCGAGAAAGATGTTCTGGTGCAGTGATTATCAAGCATTTTGCTGATGTGATGTTTGGAGAACTGTCAGCAAGGCAAACCGACTGCGAACGGGTGTTGCTTCCGCCGGTCATATACATTATGCTGTCGGGAGAAATGCCGTAGTTGACAAGGTATTTAGTCATTTCTGCCTGACATACAGAGTCTTTCGGGTGAACAAGTATTATCGGCTTATGCAATTTGCCTGCTATTTCGGCTGTGTAATATAATCTTATAAGATTGCTCTCGGATGGCATTCCGGCACCGCCGAACATTACTATGTAGTCGGGTGTGAAAATGGTGGTTGTGTCGTCTTCCCAGCTTGCGTCTTCACCGAGGCTACGATGCATGTAAAATGGGGCAGGAGTAAGTGCTAATATGTTTATTGTTAATATTATTATGCCAAGTAATATAAATATCCACTTTAATATGCTTGTTGCTATTTTCATGTTGCTTACAAGCTAATAATTTCGTCCATTTTTATGTCGGTCGGTTCGGTTGGAATTTCATCGACAAGCTGGAAATCGAAGCAGATACCTATCTTTTTGACATTTGCATGGTTGCACAAAAATCTGTCGTAGTAGCCACGTCCTCTGCCAAGGCGGTTGCCATTTCTGTCGAATGCTACGCCGGGGACGACTATAAGGTCGTAGCCGCCTGTATATGGCTCTGATTGAGGCTCTTGTATGTTGAAGTCGCCCTTTGCAAAGGTTGTGCTGTCGTCTAGTTTTACAGGAACAATGTCATCGCCTACGACAGTTGGCAGTATTATCTGTTTGATGCTGCGCCATTTGGCAATAAATTCGGCTGTCTGGACTTCGTCAGGAAGCGAGTAGTATAGCATTACAATCTTAGCCTTTGCAAAATCGGAATGCTTTTCAAGCTTCTGCATTATGGCATTTGATTGAGCCTCAAGTTGTTCGGCTGTATGTTGCTTCTTGAGCGCCTTTATGTGTTTTCTGAGTTCTTTCTTATCCATTTTAAATTGTTTCTATGTTTAACTTCGTTGAGGGCTTCGCCGTTCTATGGCTTTACTGTTTCTGTTGAGACGCAAAATTTTGTGTCTGTACAAACGTCTTTTAGCCTTTTAGCCTTTTCTTCTTTTAGCCACTTATCAATTTATTGCAACAGTTTTGTTTTGCTTCTTAGCTTTTGCGCGTTCTACTTGTCCGATATTAAAATACTTATATACAATAGATTCGCTCTTTACTTGCTGCCTAACCAACTTTGCATCAAGCAGAACATGAATGGTTGCTTCAAATTCGTCAAGGTATTTGTCCGAATTGAAAACGTATGTTAAACCGTTGTCGTCAATGTAGAAGTTGCCGTTAGAATTGATATTCTGTTTGTTGTATGCGATTTTTTGTTCTCTTGTCATGGTGTTTTTGATGAGTTCGGTGTATGCCTCAAGTTTTTCTGGCAATACGAAGTCGCTCTCTTTCAGGAATTTCTTGTGTATGATGTCGTACACGAATGTTGTTTCTTTTCTAAGGCAAGTCATTGCATTGCACGATTCCACGATTACACTGTAGGAGATAAACATGTTTGTCTGGCAGATAAGTTTTCCTGTGAGTATTTCGTACGCAGACGGTTCCCAAAGCATTTCGTCTGAGATTAGAAGGCTCTTGCTCTTTGTGTTGGCAATGAATGAGTTACATTCGTTATCGCCAAAGATTTTATGGGTTTCGTATTTCGATAGGAAAGATTTTGATATGTACTCGTTTAGGATTTCGTTAGGCGTTGATACGTATGATTTTCCGATGATAATCTGGGTTATTTTTTCTTTGATGTCCTTTTCCGATTCTGCATCAAGTGCATTATTTTCAGGGAACTCAATGTTTGCACGAAATTCTTCTACAAATATATCTCCGCCTTCATCGCGATAGGTTGTCATGGTTGTTTCGTAGCTGGAAAACAAGCATTTAGTTGTCTTGTTGATTTTATAGTCGGATATGTAAACTTGTGCATTTGCCGACACATACATGCACGATAGTGCTATAACTGTTAATACGATTCTTTTACATTTCACCGCCATCATCGTCTGAATCTCCGTCTTTTTCTTTACGTTTCTTAAAATCGTTAATTTTATAAGTTATTGAAATATTGAAATTTGGCCATGTGTTTGACCTTGTTACATGATAGTATAAGTAGTCTGTTTCCGTGGTTGTGTTGAACTTCATGGTGTTGAACAGGTTGCGGAAGTTGACGCTAATTGAGAGCCTCTTGTCAAGGAAGTCCTGCTTTACGCCAAGGTTGAATGCTATTCGTCCGGCACTGCGTCCCTGAGCCGTAATTGATGGTGCATCGTAGAATCCTCCGAACTGTATATTTGTGCCCGACTTCTTGATTCTGAAAGTGTTATTGAGCCTTACCCTCCATGTAAATGTGCTGTTGCTGCGGTATTGTTCCGATGTTATTGCATAGTAGTAGGCGTTTACGCTGGCATTCAGGTTGTACCATTTGCACGGGTTGATGTTTGTCATTATTTCGCTTCCAATTGACAAGTCTTTGCCAATATTGTCAAAGGTTTTGATGTACATGTTGGAATTTGCCGTATCAACCAGTGTGACGTTCTGTATCAAGTCGTTGGTCTGACGTGCGTAAAGCTCGAACGATACAAAATGTTCGCCGAAACGCTTCTGCAGCGACATGTCGTACGAATTGGTGTATTCGGGGTTAAGTGCAGGATTTCCACGGCGTACATTGTTCGGGTCTTCCACCTGTGTCATCGGGTTCAGGTTCCATGGACGGGGTCTTTCGAGACGCCGGCTGTAGCTTGCCATAATTTGCAAATCCTCAGAGAACGAGTAGGATAGGTGTACCGATGGGAAGAAGTCGAACTTCTTGTACACATAGTTGCTGTCGGGGATTGCAAAGATGCGGTTGGTGTATTCGGTTCTCAAACCTACCTGATAGCCAAAGTTCTTCCAGAAGTTCGAGTAAATCACATATCCCGACTGCACATTGAGGTCGAAATCGTATGGGCTGTGGCGCGACTCATCGTTAATCCAGTCATCGTTTTGGTGTACGGCGTATGTGTAGTCGTTTGTCTGGTTGCGGATATTGATTTCGTAGCCAGCTTCAAGTTTCGACTTTTCGTTGAATGGCAGCACATAGTCGGCTTTTGCCTGATATCTGTCCTGAGTTCCTATTTCCAAAGTGCGGTAACGGTCTTCAACTGCACCTGCAAGTATTTCACCGCCAAGACTTTCTGTTTCGGCCTCGGAGTATTCGTTGTTGTTGTTTGAACGGTTTGCCGAATAGTTGAAATACAGCTGCAGTTCGTGTCCTGGTTTTGCGAATTTGCGCTGATAGTTGATGTCGCCGCTCCAGTAGCTGTTTCTTCGCTTAGAAATTTCCTCGGCGCTGTAGGAGTAGGGCAAACCTAGGCTAAAAGTGTGAGGGTCGTAAATGAGCGAATCCAACTTGTTGAAATAGAAGGTTTCTGCTTCGGTTATGCCGTTTCCTCCATGTCCGCGCGAACCGTATTTGCCCGAAATTGTAATCACATCGTTGTCGGTTATGTATATGTCCAAGCCAGCACGGGCATTCCAGCTTTGTCTGCCGTAAAGTCCTGAATTCTGGTTGTTTAGGCAGAACATGGAATCCTTTGCTGTATTAAGGTAGGTTTCGCGTTCCGACTTGCCGAAACTCTTGCTCATGCGGCGGTTGTATTCGCCACCGATGAAAAAGTTTACTTTCTGCGTGCGGAAATTGAACAGGGCGTTTCCTCCGAAGGTGTTGTTGTTGCCGTAGTTTGCCGAGATTTGTCCGTTGTAGCCCTTGCGCTTTTCCTTTTTCAGTACGACATTGATGATTCCGCCAACGCCATCGGGGGCGTATTTGGCTGATGGATTGGTGATTATCTCAATGCTTTCAATGGAACTTGCTGGAATTTGCTGCAAAGCCTCGCTGCCCTCGAGCGGACTTGGACGACCGTCAATAAGCACAAGGAAACTTTCTGATCCACGCAAAGATACATTTCCATCAAGGTCGGTGGTTACGGATGGCGCATTTTCCAATACTTCCACGGCAGAAGCGCCGGACGATACAATGTCCTGATTTACATTGATTACCTTGCGGTCGAGACGGTAATCGACATTGTTCATCGTGGCTTCCACTTGCACCTCACCAAGCATCTGTGCATCAACG
>JAGCNN010000311.1 GCA_017645925.1 Bacteroidales bacterium | reverse complement strand
GAGGTATTGCTCTGAGTCTCTGAATGATAGATTCGAGCATAGCGTCATCGACCATAAGAGCGTCGCCACCCGAAAGGAGGACGTCGCGAACCTGTGGGGTGCGTGCTACATAGTCAATAGCTGCCTGTATGCGTTCCGATGGTGACTGGCAGTCGTGCTGACCTGCGAATCTGCGGCGTGTGCAGTGGCGGCAGTACATCGAGCACATGTCGGTGATAAGGAACAGAACTCTGTCCGGGTAGCGGTGGGTAAGACCAGGAACCGGCGAATCTTCGTCTTCGTGAAGCGGGTCGAGCAAATCGGCTGCCGACTGGTGAAGTTCAGCGGCAGTCGGGATAGCCTGCTTGCGGACAGGATCGTTCGGGTCATCTGGGTTAATGAGGCTCAGGTAGTAGGGAGTGATAGCCATACGGAGAGTCTTCAGCGACTTTGCAACGCCTTCTTCCTCTTCTGGAGTCAGCTTCACATATTTTTTCAGTTGTTCGAGAGTCTCAATTCTGTTTCTCACTTGCCATTTCCAGTCGTTCCATTCTGCATCGGTAACATTCGGAAACATTTCTTTTCTTCTACTTGCCATATATTTTACAGTCTAATTTTTAGAAAAAACATTTTTTAATTGCCAATTTTTTTTTGGCGACTGCAAAGGTAAATCATTTTGCCGAATAATGCAAGGTGTTGTTTGTTTTTGTTGTTGCTATCTACTAATCGAAATTTTATATATGATTAGAAATCAAATGTTTAATGTGAAAACCTACAAATGGTTGAAAAATTTTCTTACAAATGACTGAAAAAAAATCCAACAAATGACTGAAAAATTTAATTTCAAATATTGCAAGCGTTGTTTCATAGTTCCAACAATTTGTTTTAAATTTGTACCCTAGAGTTTTAATATGAGGTAAATGAAATTTTTGCCTAAAATATTGATGTACAAAGCGCTGCATGGTGCAAGTTATGCTAATTTTAATTATATGAAAAGATTTTACATTTTCTTTCTCCTGCTTTCCATCTGTTTGGGAGCATTTTCACAGGAAATCACAGTCCGCTTTACAGGACAGCTTAACGGAACAAGCTACTGCCGTCTTGACAGTTTAGCAGTTACTAACCTTACCCGCGACTGGACGGAAACCGTCGAGTACCCCGACACAATAATAGTGTTGGGCGGTACTGTGGGAACCAATCTGAACTTTGCCGCCACTCAGGGGCTTGGGCAGAACATCCCAAATCCGTTCGACTGCGAAACCCGCGTGGAACTATCGGTATCGCAGCGCGAAAATGTGCGTATGCAACTGCTTGACGCATCTGTAAGGCAGTATGCCGACTACAGCGGTTCGCTTGATGCAGGCGTGCATACATTCGACATTTCGGCAGCCAATCCGCAGACCTATATATTAAATGCGCTTGTTGGCGACAAGTCCTATTCCATACGTATGGTAAATATGGGCAGAGGATGCGGAAGCAGCATAAAGTATGCTGGCCTTTCAGGAGGCATTACGGCAAAGTTTACTACGACCAACGAATTCCAAAATGGTGACAATATGCATTATACAGGATACGTAACCATAGGCAGTGAAGTTATAGCTAGTAATGTAGTGGAGCAACCGCAGACGTCAAGCGAAGATATAACGCTGAACTTTACGCATTGTCAACCGTTGGCTGGGCATGTTGAAGTTACGGCATGCGATTCGTACGAGTGGAATAATGAAACCTATAACGAAAGTGGTGATTATCAACATATATTTACTGCTGTAAATGGATGCGATTCTGTTGTAACCTTGCACTTGACAATAAACCGCAGCAACACAGGCATTGACACGCAGACAGCTTGCAACAGCTACGAGTGGATTGACGGTGTGACATACATAGAAAGTACCAACGAACCGACATTTACTTTGACCAATGCCACTGGTTGCGATTCTGTTGTTACCTTGCACTTGACAATAAACCACAGCAACACAGGCATTGACGAACAGACCGCATGCGACAGCTATACTTGGATTGATGGCGTGACTTACACGGCGAGCACCAACGCCCCGACATTTACTTTGACCAATGCTACTGGCTGCGATTCTGTTGTGACACTGCACTTGACAATAAACCACAGCAACACAGGCATTGACGAGCAGACCGCTTGCGACAGCTATACTTGGATTGATGGCATAACATACACGGCAAGCACCAACGAACCGACATTTACTTTGACCAATGCCGCTGGCTGCGATTCTGTTGTAACCTTGCACTTGACAATGGTATGCCCTCCAACCGTGCAGACTGATGCAGCAACAGGCATTTCCTCAACAGGAGCAACCTTAAACGGCAACGTAACATCCGACGGTTGGGCAACAGTAACTGACCGCGGATTTATGTACGGCACTAGCGCAAATAACCTTTCGCAAACTGTGCAGAGCGGCAGCGGTACAGGCAGTTTTACAGCAAGCCTTACAGGACTTACCTCTGGCACTACATATTATTATAAGGCATACGCCACTAATAGCGAAGGTACGGCTTACGGCGAAGTCATGTCGTTTACAACAACTGCTCTAACCACTGGTACGCTGAATGGATATGATTGGGTTGACCTTGGCTTGCCTTCTGGCACACGCTGGGCTACTTGCAATGTGGGCGCAAGCACTCCCGAAGGTTATGGCGACTACTTTGCATGGGGTGAAACAACCGCAAAGACTTCTTATAATTGGAGTACTTACCGCTATTGCAATGGTAGTAATACTACACTAACTAAGTACTGCAATAATTCAAGTTACGGTAACAACGGATTTACCGACAATCGAACAACCCTTGAAGCCTCTGATGACGCTGCCACCGCCAACTGGGGCTCGGATTGGAGAATGCCGACATACGATGAACTGAATGAACTGAAAAATAACTGCACTGTAACTTGGACTACCCAGAACGGAGTAAACGGACGCTTGTTCACTGGACCTAACGGCAACTCCATCTTCCTGCCCGCTGCCGGCGACCGCGGCGATAGCGACCTCTACGGTGCCGGTTCCCTCGGCGGCTGCTGGTCGAGTTCGCTCTACACGGGCTATACGGGCAGCGCGTGGAACCTCGACTTCAATTCGGGCGATTACGGCATGTACAGCGACTACCGCTGCTATGGGTTAGCCGTTCGTGCGGTTTGCCAGTCTCAGAACTAATCTTTTGTTCTCCCCCAAACACGCAAAATAGCGGAAACATTGTAGTGCGGTGCGTGCGCGGTAGCGCACACAAAGGCACCGCAGGGCAAGGTTTCCGCGCGCGGAGGGAGATGAAAGAAGAAATCACCGCCTTTGGCGGTTTTTTTGTGGGGTAAAATTGCAACACACGGGAATCATCGAATCATCAAATCTTCAAATCATCGAATCCTTTGATTCTGTTTGTTAAATTTTATCTCACAAAACACTTGTTTCTTTTCTTAAATCTCTTTATTTTTGTCCCCAAATTATACAAACGACAAATAGTTATGGCTAAAAATAGGACTTATAAATGGGTACGCGGTCTGTTGCAGGCTTCGGCTTTTACTTCGGTGATGTTCATTATGCAGGCTTGCTACGGAACACCAAACTATCGCAACGAAGAGAGCTTCAGTTATGAGGTGAAGATGTCGGGCGTGGTTACCGACAGTGCTTCGGCTCAGCCTCTGTCGGGAATTTATGTCTCTGCCGACATATCCGATGAAGTTGCAGTTTCAGACGAAAACGGTCAGTTCAGCTTGTCATTTATGGTCTATAATGATAGCGAAGATGGCTACAACCTTAATTTTTCGGATTCCTTGGACCGTTACGCACAGCTCGACACGCTAATTGATTCCAACTTTTCCGACATTAACATCTCGCTTGCTGCAAAATAGCCTATGCTTCAGGCATTTCACAACTATTTCCGCAGGAAGGAAACCCAGCTTCACGAACTAAACTACCTTTTCTGGGAATGTACTCAGCGTTGCAACCTGAATTGCCGTCACTGCGGTTCGGATTGTACTGCTTCGTCGGCATTGAAGGATATGCCGTTCGAGGATTTTCTGAAGGCGATTTTGCCTTTGGAGAAACGCTATCAGCGAAACTCTGTGTTTATTGTCATTACCGGTGGCGAGCCGCTTGTCCGTTCCGACCTTGCCGAATGTGGACGCGAGTTGCGCCGACACGGATTTCCGTGGAGCATTGTCACTAATGGTTTTGCCTACGATTCGGCTATGCATCGCCGGCTTATGTCGGCAGGAATGTGCAGCATAACGGTCAGTCTCGACGGTTTGCGCGAAACCCATGATGCTTTCCGCAAGCGCACTGGCAGTTTCGACCGTGCGATGAATGCCATTGATTTGATTGCCAATGAGAAAAACCTGCCGACCTACGACATTGTTACCTGCGTAAGCCCGATGAATTTAGGTCAGTTGGGCGAAATGAAGCAGATTCTGATTGAGCATAAGGTGAAGGCGTGGCGTTTTTTCACCATTGCGCCGATTGGCAGGGCGGCTACCGACGATGGCTTGAGGCTAGATGGCTCTCAGTTGAAGCAACTTATGGACTTTATAGTTGCTACGCGCAAGGAGGGGAGGATTGATGCAAAGTTCAGTTGCGAGGCTTATCTTGGAAAGTACGACCGCAAGGTTCGCGACTGGCATTATTTCTGTCGTGCAGGCATAAACATAGGATCGGTGCTTGCCGATGGTTCAATTTCTGCTTGTCCCAACATCGACAGGCGTTTTGCACAGGGAAACATCTATACCGATGATTTCCTTGATGTGTGGGACAACAAGTTTGAGGTTTTCCGCAATAGGGACTGGATGAAATGTGGCATTTGTGCTGAGTGCAGAGAGTATAAGAATTGTCTAGGTGGAGCAATGCATTTGCACACTATTGATTCGGGTGAAATAATGGAATGCCACTGGAAAAAGCTCACCGGCAAGGTGTAGGCTATTCCTTGTTTTCTTTTTTGTCGCGTTTTCCAAACACGTATTTCCATGTACATTCGTCGGGAACGGGGTCATATCCGCTGCCTCCCCAAGGGTTGCAACTAAGCACACGCCTTGTAGTTAGAAAAAATCCTTTCAATAGTCCATGCTTGCGGAAAGCTTCTAGTCCGTATGCCGAACATGTTGGTACGTAGCGGCACGAAGCGGGTAGGAGAGGAGATATTAATTTGCGGTACAACTGTATAATCGCAACAAATGGAAATATCAGTATTTTTCTCAAAATAGCCATTATGCTGTATTTGACTTGTTTTTCCGTCCTGCTATGGCTTCTTTCAATGGTTCAAAATTGAGACGTGAATTTTTGCACAGGTTCACATCTTCTTCGCAGAGACGCCTTGCATCTTCGGAATGTTTGTTAAACCACATTGTTATAGATGCAGACGAAATGCCGAGTTTCTTGGCGACATTGACAGCCGTTGGCCTTTCTCCACTTTCTACAGTTGCAACGAATGCATCTTCAATGCGCTCAAGGTAGGCGATGTATTTCGCATGTCTCTTTTCAATTACGTTTTCTGGACGAGCAGATTCTGTTTCCGCTTGATTGTTATGCACTATCCAGATGTCGTCATCGTTTAGTGTGATCTGTGAATTGCCATATACATCAACCTTTGTGCTTACCGCCACTTCCAATGCATTCAGCAATGGCGAAATATCAGCACCGACATATTCGCATACCATGGCTTCTGCATCTTTTGACAGCAAAAATTCCTTTCCATATTTTCTTCCTAATGCAAACAGTTTTTCCCTGACAAGCTTCATAGTCCTGTCAAATGGAATTTCATTTTGGCGCTTCAGTTCCGATATGGTTCTGTCCTTGTGCTTGATGTAGTCCAATAGCATTTGCGTTTTCTCATCTTTCTGTTTCAATATGCTAATAAGAGCCATGCACGAATTATAGCAAATGGTAGCAATTATTTCCTTGTCGCGAATCGACACCTGCGTCTCGTGGTGGTCGCTAACCATAAGGCTGAGGCTGCCGAGGGTAGGGCGGATGGTCGCAAAATAAATGTCGTATTGATTGTCAATTGGCGATGGTATCCTTAGGCAGAGAGTAAGACTCTGGTCTTCGAACAACATGCTGTCGCGGTTGCTGGTAGTTTCCCACGATGTGCGCTTTGTAGTCGGAGTCTTCCTTCGGTTAACGTCATCTATAGAAACTTTTCCATCGTCATGCACTTGAAGGTTTTCGTCAAGCCACGACTTTACAATTCCGTTGGTTGTCTGGTGAACGCACGAAACATTATGCACCGACAATGTCTTCGCTATCAGAAGCATTATCTCACTGGTGTAGGTTGTGCGTTTTAAGTCCATTTAAATTTAACTTTTTGTTTTGGGTGCAAATTAACTAAATTAAAATCATTTAACCAAATTAAATTGCAACTTTTAAGCAAAAAAGTGCTTAAAGTTAAATATATTTTGATTAAAACATTGTGTCATAGTAAATTATAGCTGTATTTTTGCGAGCGTAAAAATTGATATTCTAGTTGACAATAATGGAATTTAAAGAAAATGGAATAAAGTTAAGTTAAATTTTAAAATTAAAAGAGATGAAAAACGAAGCATTTGTATTGGTATCGGAAACAAGCATTGAGTTTTTTCCAAAAGAAGGAAAGTCTTTAAAGAAGGTTTTCTGTATTGACGACTACAACAATTTTGAAGAATATGTAGCCGCAGTTATAAGCAGTTTTGCAAAGAATTGCGAGAATAATGTATCAACGGTAAAATTGGTATTGCCGAGCATATATTATAATTATGGTGAGCAAGTTGTTCCCGGTGCTCGTTCGATGAAAGGAGAAAAGTACAAGATAAGGAATTTTTCATCGCCTCTTTCATCAGTTTGCGATACCGATACAACTTCGTATTTTGAGGTTAACACCGACTACGAGTGCGAGGGCAAGTCGTGCAAGAGGTTGGAGGAGATTCCATTGCTTCGCAAATACCTGAAACGCAAGACCTTTCTCTATTGGGACTCGCATCGGCTTTCATCGCTTGTGTCGCAGCTTTCGCAACTGGGCATCGAGGTCGTTTCGGTTGTTCCTGATACTCATTTGTACAACAGTGCATCAAAGTCTTACTGTGGAAACAATGCAATAGTTTCTATTTTTGATAGGGTTACAGAAATTTGCATATTCAGCGGGGGGCATATCAGACGTATCATAAATTTGCAGTTTGGACTTTTCGATGTAGTTCGCAGATTGAGCAATGTGTTCGGTCTTTCGTACAACAATTGCCGTACACTCGTTGAAATGTACGGCTTTGTTTCTGTACCTCAGCAGTTTGTACATTATCAGATTGCTGTGCCTGTTTTTGATGAGATTAGGAAAAATGTAAAGTTGACCGATATTTCATACGAGATTCAGGATATTTTGAAAAAGCAGTTTTCCATGCTCTACGCAGAAATTAAGGACTACGAAATCAAAGAAGTTGTTTTCAAGGGAATGCCGGTTGTTGACGCTCATGTTCTATTCCAGATGATGACCAACTTCGACTGCAATTGTTTCAATTCCGTTTCCAACAAGAACCTTGATTCGCTTTTCAATGTTTTGGCAGATAACTCATATTCGGAAACTTTGGTGGCAGAACCTGTAGCAGAGGAGAAGACAGAAGCAAAGGCAGTAAATGTTGTTTCTGCAAATGAGACCACAACGGCAGAACCATCAGACAATCACGACATTGTAAAAAACTTGAAGCCAGCATGGGTTGACAGCATTATGAGCAAGCTGTATCAGTCGCGCGACAAAATCAATTCGCTGATGTTGGAGTAGGGGAATGTTGAAATTTTAGCCTGTGTTTTGTTTGTTCCAAACATAAATAATGACATTAAGACCTGTACGGTCTTAATGCCAAATGATAGAAATTAAAGTTTCGGGACTATTCCTTTACAACCAAAATGAATCCGCTGCCATGAATGTTGTCAATCTGGACAGAATCATCGTTCTTGAAGTATTTTCTTAGCTTCGTGATGTAAACATCCATGCTTCTGGCGTTGAAATAGTTGTCGTCGCCCCAGATTTTCTTCAATGCCTCGTTACGGTCAAGTACATTGTTCTTGTTGATGTACAATGCTTTAAGCAAGTCGGCTTCGCGTGGTGTGAGCCTGTATTCCTCGTCAACGCTCGTCAGCGAACGAATCTTGGTGTTGAACTTGTACTTGCCAATTGTTACCACATCGCTGATGCCTGGCTTAATGTCGAAGTTGCGACGCAATATCGCCCTGATTTTCATTAATAAAACATCTGACTCAAACGGTTTTGTGAGGTAGTCGTCAGCACCAATGCGGAAACCTTCCATAATGTCTTCCTTCAGAGAGCGTGCTGTCAGGAAAATAACAGGACAGCTCGGACTTCTTCTCTTGATTTCTTTTGCTATGGTGAAGCCGTCAACATTCGGCAGCATCACATCAAGTATGCAGAGGTGGTATTCGCGCGACAGGAAGGCGTTTACTGCGTCCTTGCCGTCTGTTATGAGGGTAACATAGAAGTCGTTCATTTCAAGGTACGACTTTAGCACAAAGCCAAAGTTTACATCGTCCTCAACCAATAATAATTTTTCCTTACTCATAATTTATGTCTTTTAGTGTTAATGGTAAACTTACTGTAAATGTGCTTCCTTTGCCTTCGGTGCTGCTCACCGTTATAAGGCCGTGATGTGCAAGCACTATTTCCTTGGCGTAGTTCAGTCCTAAACCAAACCCCTTGACATTGTGGGTGTTGCCAGTGTGCGCACGATAGAATCTGTCGAATACTTTCGTCTGTGCATCTTTTGACATTCCTATGCCGTTGTCCTTTACTGCGAAGAAGAATCTGTCGCCTTTGGTGTAGGTGCTTACATGTATTTCGGGAGCATCTTTTGTGTATTTTATTGCATTGTCAATCAGGTTTATAAGGACAGTGGTCATAAGCACAGTGTCCATTTGTATGTGGACTTCACCGTCGCAGGTTTCAATTTGCAGGGAACCGCCTTTTTGCGTCACTTGCAGCGACATTGTTCCTGCAACATCCCTTACGAATGCATTTGCATCTTCGTCGGTAAGATTGAGTTTCAGTCCGTTACGGTCAAGGGTGGCAATCTGCAGCACCTGTTCAACATGCTGTGTCATTCTTGATGTCTCCTGAAGGATAACTTCCGCCATTCCTGATATTGTCTCCTTGTTTTCAATCACTTGCGGACTTTTTATTGCTGTAGCTGCAAGCTTTATTGTTGCGATTGGCGTTTTGAACTCGTGAGTCATGTTGTTCACGAAATCGGTCTTGATGGCATTGAGTTTCTTCTGCTTTAATATTGTGAATATTGCAACGCAGAAAGTAACTATGAAAAGTATTGAGATAAGCAGCGAAACTATTACCTGCGAGTATATTGAAGCAAAGATTGCATTTTTCTTGGACGGGAAGTCAACAACGAAAAGGTTGGGGTTTTCCATGACATTTCCCGGCGTCATGTTGTACTTGTAGCATTTGTCCAACCTGCTGATGTCGAAGTTCTTGGATGCTAACTTAGTTTCCATGCTGATGTCATCAATTATGGCAAACTCAAAGTTCATGTCAATGCCAAAAGAAGTAAGTGTGCGGCTAAGAACGCGTTCAATGGTTTCTGCATCGAACCTTTTTTCAATAGGTAGCTGCCTGCAAGTAAATTCGGCTTCAAGTTGTATTGCCAGTTTGTTGAATTGCGAACTTGGGTCGGAAAGCTGTCCAAGATAGTATGCTTCTATTGCTTCAACATCTTCGTTTTTAATGGAGTAGGAATGTTTGTCTGAAGTTTTGATTACATTGGTTGGAATGTTTTCTTCATCGAAATACGAGGTCATTGTCGAATTGATACGAACCTTGTCTGGCCTTGCATCGTTTTTCCCTGCATCTTGAACCTTGAATTTGTCGTACACGAAAATGGCAACTTCCTGCTTTTGTAATGTTATGATAGTCTGATTGATAGCTTCATTCAAAGCCCTTTCGGTTATTTCCGCCGACTTTTTGTACGATGATGTTATGTGGCTGACCTGAAGCATAATGAGCACTATCATCGAAACCGACAACATTACTATGCTCCACGATACAACTTTCTTCTTTTTCATGTCTGCAAATTTAAAAATACTTTCTTTTTTTTAATTATTCTTAACACTTTTTTAACTTAAAATGGCTTTTTTGTGATATTTTGACCTTTTATAACACGATGTTGTTAAAAAAATACGTTTATGCATTTTAGTCGGTTGGTGGCAATAAACTATATTCGCATTATGAAAAATAAAATAGGTATATTATTGCTTTCAACAATGCTGATGACTTTGTCGGCAGTAGGGCAGATAGAGTCGTCAATACCGTCCGACAAGCCCAAACTAGTGATTGGAATCGTAGTTGAACAGATGCGGCAAGATTACATCGACCGTTTCTGGGATAATTTTGGAAACAAGGGATTCAAGAAACTTGCCGTAAACGGAAGCTACTGCGTGAATACCAACTTGAATTATTCGCTTACACAGACGGCACCCGGTTATGCTACAATCGCAACTGGCTCTGAACCATGTAGTCACGGCATAGTGTCAAACTATTGGTTTAACAAGTTGACTGGCGAAAAAATCGACTGCATACATTCCGAAAAGAAAGAAACTGCTGTTGGCGGTTCCAAGGATGCCGATGGTTGCGTAGCACCGACCAATATGCTTTCAACAACTTTCAGCGACGAGGCTAAGTTGTTCTACCGTGGCAAATCAAAGGTAATAAGCATGTCGCTGTCGAAATATGCAGCAGTGCTTTCGGGCGGCTATGCTGCCGATGCAGCTTACTGGTTTGACCAAAATTCTGGACAATGGATTACGTCCACCTATTATACAAGCACTTTGCCCAAATGGGTTGTAGAGGTAAACGACAGAAAAATGCCTGATACTTATTTGGAACGGACATGGGAGCCAATGCTTCCGCTTGAAAAATACAACGAAGTGCTTTCTGATTCAAGCAAATACGAATTTGGAATTGATGGCATGTACAAGACATTTCCTTATAACTACCAGAATATCACCAAAACAGTTAGAAATTATAAGTTGATGACAATGATTCCAGAAGGCAATACATTGCTTAACGACTTGGCAGTGGCAGCTTTGTATGGTGAAGATTTGGGCAAAGACGATTTCACCGATTTTTTGTTTATCAACTATTCTGTATCAGAGGAAGTTGGCAAATTATACGGACCGCAGTCAATAGAAGTACAGGACTTGTTTTTGCGTCTTGACAAGGATTTGGAGCATCTTATTGAGGTAGTTGAAGAACTTGTAGGTAAAAACAATTGCCTTATTTATCTAACTTCAAACCACGGCGTTTCGGAAATGCCACAGTACTTGCTTGACCAGAAAATGCCTGCCGGGAACTTCAAGCAGTTCTACATGTTAGCACTTGTAAAATCTTATCTAAAAGCATTATACGGAGATGGAGATTGGATTGTAGATTTCAATAATTCACAGATTTATCTAAATAGGTCGCTAATTGAGGATTCGCAGATTTCGCTCAACGAATTTCGCGAAAAGATAATTGACTTCATAATGAATTCTGCTGGCATTGCAAACGCTATAGGAGCCAACCAGTTCCAAAACATTGTGTTTGTTGAAGGTATGCCAGTGAAAATGCAAAACTCTTACAATCAGAAGCGTTCCGGCGATATAATGATTGCTTTGAAGCCAGGTTGGATTGAAGACATTCCATATTGTACGGATCACAATTCCGGATATTCGTGCAATACGCATGTTCCGCTGATATGGTACGGCTGGAAAGTTAAGAAGCAAAAAGTTTTCAGCGAGGTTAACATAACCGATATTGCGCCAACAGTTTCAACGGCTTTGGGAACACCGCCGCCGCCAATAGTTAGTGGTAAAGTTTTGGAAAATATTTTCCTAAATAAATAGCAACTTTTTTGCAGCAATCCAGATAGTTTTATGACAGCATTATAAGCACAAAAAGCCAGCAACTTTTATATTGCCCTTTTTGTCCGATAATTTATATTATGTAAAATAGCATTTCCCAAAGCACCCCTAATTTGCAAATTTTCCAATAATTATACAGGCTTATTATTTTTTTCTAAAATTTAGGAATATTGCAGTTGCAATCAGGATTACAAGAATTATAGACGAAATTATTTCTACAATTTCCCATTTATGAAACGTTGGAGCTTCGTTGCGAAATTCTACCGTATGATTGCCGGCAGGAATTTCCATAGCTCTCAACAAATAATTTGCTCTCAGATATTCTGCCGGATTTCCGTCTAAATATGCACGCCAATCTGGACTATAATAAATTTCGGAAAATACAGCCAATGCATCATGGATTGTACTTACCGAATATTTTCGCAAATTTGGATTGTACAGTTTTTCCGAAATTAAAACTATTTGAGCTACAGAATCATGCTTGTAAGTTTCTGACAATCCGCCAAATTCATTCTTGTTGATAATTGCCTTGGATTTTAGATTCTCGTCATTTAGAGCCAAAATTTCGTCATTTGCTGAGCCGACATATTTTACAGAATCCACAAACCATGCATTTCCGTAAGCATCAGCATTTCGGCGTACTTGATATTTGTCATTCTTAAATTTCAAGAAATATCTGATATTCAGCATGTTCATTACATTTTTGTTGTAATGAGCCAGATATAGTTCCATAATGTCTTGATACCTACCAAGTTTTGCAGCGCTATAGCCTCCTGCAGAATGATGAAATGCCGATGTCCTTGCATCATTGAAAGCGCTGCCTTGCTTTGGTTTTATGTTAAATACACGATAGTCAATGTCGTTGTTTTCATCGGCCATATTGTAAATCATCTTGTCGCCTTCATCTGGTTTCAAGTCAAGCGCAGATTCCTTTATGTACTTGCTGTCATTCAGGTACCTATTATCAATTCCAATCAAATCGACAACTACAAGCACACCTATTATAGCAACGACTAACTTGCTATTTTTCAATTTGTTGTTTATATGAAGCCATAAAACGATTGCCGATGCAAGTACAAAACCGAAGGACCGCCAAGCATCAACTGCCATCATGCTTTTTCGGTCAGCAACTAATGCCTCGATTGTGCTCTTTCCAAGGTCAGCGTCCCCTGCTCCACTGAACGAGCCAATCAATGGTCCCACAATAGCTACCAACGCACAGGTTATCAATGTTATACCAGCCGAAATATATAACGGAATGTTGTAATTTTTCCTGTCCGAATCGTTGAAAATTTGTCGCAAGGCAAGCAAAGCCATTACCACCGCAGATACACTTACAATTACAAGGCTCATCGATGGCGAACGGAACTTGTTGTACATTGGTAGGTAGTTGCGCAGTAAGTCGTTGAACCATTGCAAGTTGCTTCCCCATGCCAATAGTATTCCAATAATGAAGGTTGCAAGCAACCACCAGCGTTCCTGTTCCTTAACTATCAGTAAACCAAGCAAAAAAAGGAAAACAATTATTGCACCTATATATACAGTTCCGTTTGTAAAGCGCTGCTCGCCCCAGTACAATTCATCAGAACTACCACCGTAGAATCCGGGAACAAGCAAAGTCATAGTTTCCGCCTTGCCGTAACTCCATTCGCTGGCATAGTCGGCATCAAGTCCGTCAATGGTATTTGTTTGGTTTTCTGTGTTGTACAAATCATGTTCGCTGATTGTAATTTCAGACCCGCCACGAATTGTATGCTTCACGTATTCGGCATTTACCATGAAATAGCGCGAAGTTGACAACAGAACTAGAGCAGCACATAGCACGAGCCCCCCTACTCCTTTTGCAAAATGCTTAAATTCCTTATTCTTAATGGAATATCCCAAATAGACAAGACCTACGACAACCGCCATTATCAATGTATAATAGGTAATCTGTATGTGGTTGAACTGAATCTGAAGTCCGAGAGCAAGCGTAAACAACAGCATCCCCCATATATATTTTTTGCGGAATACGAGAACCATTCCTGCCAAAATCGGTGCTATCATTGATATTGCCCAAGCTTTTGTTATATGTCCAGTTTCTATAATAATAATATTGTAACTTCCAAAGCCAAAGGCAAATGCACCAAGTACGCTCAACCACGGCTTTACTCCCATTGCCGTCAATGCTACATAAAAGCCAAGCAGATAAAGGAACATTATTCCCCAGTCGCAGTTGCGACCTTCTGGACCATTGCCAATAAATGTGAGTGTAAGAATGTATTTCAGTGGCTGGAAAATATTTTTGGAAGGAATGTTTTGCATCTGATACATAGGCATTCCACTGAAAGCAGAACTATTCCAGTATGCAGTTTCTCCTGTCTCCTGCTTAAATTTTGCATATTCGCTCGAAGTCCAACGATACTGCATAACATCTCCCTGTGCAATGATTTTTCCATTAAGTATCGGATGCATATACGCAACCGCAACAATGAAAAAAAGTATCACTACACCAGTATGGATAAGTATTTTTTTTGCCAACGGATTGATTGTCATTGCTATTATTCCTTTGATTCTGTGTATGGCCTATCCTTCCAATAACCCATTTTGTCGATGTACTCAAATACTTTTTCTGGCATAAAAAAACGTACATCCTTGCCATTGCGTATTGATTCGCGTATGAAACTTGAGGAAACCTCAATCAGCGGAGCATCAACAATCTCTATGTTGGAGTTTTCGTATTCAACGACTTTGCAATTGGGACGGCGATAGACATACACCTTGTATTTTTTCAGTATCATGTCATAATTTTTCCACTTGTGGAAAGTTTCAAGATTGTCGCCGCCGATAAGAATGCTGAAATTGTAGTCTGGATATTTTTCCGACAAATGAGTCAAGGTATTTATCGTATAATTAGGTTTTGGCAAATAAAACTCTACATCTGAAACCCTGAATTTAGGATAGTTGCCTATTGCCATTTGAACCAAATGTTGACGTACTCTGTCATCAATTAGTGTTGTCGATTTCTTTAGTGGATTGTGAGGAGTAACAACGAACCACAATTCATTTGCATTTGTGTATTCGGCAAGATAGTTTGCTATTGCAAGATGTCCAATGTGTATAGGATTGAACGAACCGAAATAAAGCAATATTTCACGTTTATTTTGCATCAAGTAACTCTATTTCAAATACTAAAGTGCTAAATGGAGGTATTATGTTACCATATTTCTTGTCGCCGTATGCCAATCTAAATGGGATAACCACAAGACAATGGTCGCCCACCTGCATATTCATAACAGCTTCCTCCAGACCGACAATAACCTGCTTCTTGCCTATTTCAAACGAAAACGGTTCTGAGCGCTCAAGTGTCGAATCAAATACCGAACCATCAATAAAGGCTGCCGTATAGTCAATCTTTACGGTGCTGCCAACAGCAGGACGCTTTCCTGCACCTTTGTTTATCGTAAGAATATGCAATCCGCTATCGGTCTTTTTCAGAGGATAGTTCATGTTGATAAGAAAGCGGTTTATAAGACTGTTCTCCTCGTCTATTCGCTTCTGATACACCTCCTTGTTCGCATTTGCATAATCAATGCCCGAAACAATCTTTTTCATCTTCACATTGAAAACAAGCTTCTCGCCTCGCTTTATGAAAGCAGGAATACTTGCCTTTCCCTGCGACTTGACAAAAAACTTTATGGCATCAACCTTTATTACGGCGCTGTCGCCTTCGTGCAAAAGCATCAGTGCTTCCTCGATACAACCCTTGTCGCTTGGTGCCGAAAGTTTCATCCGAAAATCTTCACCAAGGTCAGAACTTGTAAACAACAACGAATCAGTAGTTTCTGTGCGATATGACATTTCCATGTACATCACATCACCGATTTTTGGCGTACGTTGGGATTTGGAAGCCTTAACTATTTTGTACTCAACGCCATTGATTGTCTTTATAAATACATTTTCAGGACGGTCAACAATATATTCGGTTTCGCCGTTTTCGCCAAAAATCATCATTGTAACCTCTCCCGAATCATTGCTGTATTCCCATTGCGAAAGCAAGGAGTCAACTTCTTCCTTTGTAAGGTTAGAGCCATGTTGTCCAGTAGTTTGTTCGGACTCACCATCCGTTCCCTTATCCTTCTCCTTGCACGAAATTGCCGACAATACGACTGTGCATAGCAACAATATGGCAAACCCGTATTTCATTTAACATCAAGGATTTCTATTTCAAATATCAACGTTGAATATGGCAATATATTGCCTTTGGTTTCGGCCCCATATCCAATTTTTGATGGAATTATGGCAGTTGCAGTCATCCCTTTTTTCATCATCGAAACAGCTTCTTCCCAGCCTGCAATAAACATTTCCCGACCTACCACGTATTTCATAGGTTCACGACCAAGCGTAGTTTCCACCAAAGAACCATCAGCAAGTGTAAGTGTATAGTTTACAGTAATTTCATCGCCCTGTTTGATATAATCACCCGAGCCAGCATTTCGTTCTATAAAATATAGTCCCGAAGCTGTTGGTTCAACAGTGATATTAGCGTTCTTTAGGTAATTATCAAGGATTTCCATTTCAACATCCTCGCCAGTATGATACCTTGAAGACATATACAGCTCCATATCCTTCTCGTCCATAATATCCACAAGCCTTACCTTTATAATAATAGGGTCAAGCGCATTCACGCCATCAGGCAGATGTCCGTATTTTTCCGAAAAAAGCAGAAAATTTTCGGCGGCAATTTTAAACAAAGCAGAATCTCCCTCGTGCATCATGGCAAGACCATCCTCAATACTTCCGCCCGTATGTGCTGGCTTTTCAAGGGTTTTCATATACTTTCTGCCAGCTTCGCCAGAATCAAAAAGGATAGTCCCGTCCATTTTTTCATAAGTGTATCTGAGTTCAAGTACATTGCCGACTTTTGGAAGCGGAGCATTTTCATTTGACTCTACAATCCTATATTGCAAGCCGGATTCTGCCACATTGAAATCACCATATTTGTCTGTACATGAAGCAAATAAAAACAAAAAAGCTAATATCGGATAGCATTTTTTCATCAGAATGGATTTTTACAAAACTACTTCACCTTCAAAATCATATTCGCTTTGCTGCTGCTTAATGTCAACAATCTCAATATCATATACTAATACGGAATAAGGCTGAATCTTGTACGAGTCGCCAGCCACGCCAAAAGCAAGGTGTGGCGGCAAAATAAAATACGCCTTCTCCCCTTTTTTCATCAGTTTCAAACCTTCATTAATGCCAGATTCTTCCTGATTGCTGTCTATCTTCATTTTTCTGTTGCCTGTAGCATCCGAATCGTAAAGCACATTGCCATTCAGCAGCGAAGTCTTGAACGAAAATTCCACCTCGTCGCCACTTTTTACTTCCGTACCGTCGGTTTTATAATAAATCATGTAGTAAAGTCCCGTTTCGGTCTCTGTCATTTTCCAATTATGGCGTACAATATATTTTTCAATTACATCTTTATTCACGCCAATCATATTTTGGTTAATAGCAATTGTCTCCTCCTGCTTTTCTTTCTTAACTTGCGAATACGGATCCTTTGTTTCGACATGCTCGCCATTAGTGCTGCACGAAACAAACAAAATAGCAACGAAGATAATATGTAAACACCTCTTTACGAACACGATACTAAGTTTAGTATTTGTAATTCATTAGCGTTTCCGAATATTCACCTTTTACAAGTTCCTCAAACTTTTTACAAGCTTCGTTAAGCGAAATATAAGTCTCGCCGCCCGATGCGTTCACATGTCCACCACCATTGAAATGCTTGGCACTGAACATATTGACATCAAATGTGCCTTTTGAACGGAAACTTGCCTTTATGAAGTTGTCGCGTTCAATGAATATTGCGGTGAACACAATTCCGCTTATTTGCATTGGAATGTTCACAAAGTTCTCCGTATCACCGAATTTTTCTCTGAACCGCTTTCTGTCTTCGGCAGTTATGTAAATATAGGCGGTCTTGTACTCAGGCATAACAACCATTCGGTTGCAAGTAACAAACCCCATAAACCTTATCCTGTCCTCCGACCATGCATTGAAAAGCCTGTTGTATATCTTGTTCTTGTCTATTTTGTATTCCATGATTTTGCCAACCACCCTGAATACATTCGGATTTGAAGAACTATACTCGAATGAGCCGGTATCTGTAAGGATTCCAGTATATAGACAAGTAACGACATCGGTGTTGAAGTATTGGTTCAGGTAAGTGTTTTCAATCAGTTCAAATATAAGCTCGCAAGCGGAAGAATAAGAAGTGTCGGAAATTCTAACATCAGTGAAATCCTCCACAAACGGATGGTGGTCAAAGAGAGCCTTGTAGGCTGTTGATTTTTCGAATTGAGGCTGTATTGCTCCTACTCGTTTTTTTGCGTTCATATCTACGCAGATAATCATATCGGCGCCATCAAGGACGGTGGCATCGTTCTGCGTTTTTTTGCCAAGTACTTTCATTTCCTTTGCTCCGGGCAACCATTTTAGGTTGTCGGGAAAGAAAGTCGGACTGATAACCCTGACAGTCTTACCAGTCTGTTTTAATACATTATACAATCCGAGTGATGCACCAATAGCATCTCCATCGGGATTATAATGGTGTATAATGACTATATTCTCAGACAGTTTCAGTCTGTCTGAGAATATAGCAAGTTCCTTTTCAAAAGCACTGATAATCGGCATTGCTTAATCTTCGTCCTCTTCAACTTCAAGTACGAAAGCGCTGTCGCAGTCGGCTTTTGAATACCACTGGAAAGTTCCGCCGCTAGTTCTAAAATACACCTCGCTGTCCTTTGATAATATCTTCATCGACATGCGCTTCCATGGTGTAATTCTACCCTTATACGACTTGTCAATCCAAACATCGACATAATAGCCTGTTGCATTTTCAAAAGAAAGAGAACACAAATCTGCATCTTTTGGCATCTGCTGCTCGTATTCTTCCATCCGTGGAAATCCATAGTCGTCAGGATTTATTCCGTCGGGGATTTCGTTTGCTGTTAGAGTCTGCGCCTTTGCGCCGAATGCTAATGCAGCAAAAACAACCAATAAAAAGCATCTTAGTTTCATATCCTAAATTATTAAATGTTAACCTATTACAATTGTGGCGGTACTGGCGGCATACCAGGCATTGGCGGAGGTACGGCACCAAATAGCGCTGACAATTCCTGCACTGAACCCGCAGCAGCCCATGCTGGCATACCCTGCTTCCATACCAATGTGTCCTTGTTGACCTGTCCGTTCTTAATCATTGTTGACAATGTATTCATGTCAAATGGACCAGACTGCTGACCATTTACAGCTACAAAATAAGTAGAAGGCGCCGGCATTGGCGGCGGAGCTACTGGCTGTTGCTGTTGCTGATACATTTGCTGCTGTTGATTCATCATCGGATTCATTGCATTCATCATCTGGCCTGCCATAGCAAATCCCATGCCCATTCCCATTCCGGAACCTGCGGCACTGCCTCCGGGAGCAGTTGCAGCGGCTTCCATAGCGTTGGCTGCCTGGAACTGGGTGTACCTGTTGAGGTCGCCCAAAACGCCCATGCTCGAACGCTTGTCCATAGCCTTTTCAACCTCTTCTGGAAGACTGATGTTCGAAACAAGGAACTTGGTCATATTCAAGCCGTACTCCTTGTATTCATCAATTATTACTTTACCTATTTTTTCGGAGAATTCGTTGTAGTTTGAAGCCATGTCCAGAACTGGAATTTTCGACTCTGCAACAGCATCCGAAAAACGGGTGATAATGATATTTCTTAATTGATTGTTAATTTTTTCAACGGTGAAATCTCCATCGGTTCCAACGATGTCCTTGATGAACTTTCCTGCATCTTCCACCCTATATTCGTAAACACCGAATGCACGCAGACGAACAGGTCCGAATTCGGGGTCCCTAACCATAACTGGATTCGGGGTTCCCCACTTGTTGTCAAGGAACTTCTTGGTGTTAACGAAGTAAACCTCAGCCTTGAACGGGCTGTTGAAACCATACTTCCAACCTTTCAAAGTAGCAAGGATTGGCATGTTCTGCGTTGACAGCGTGTACATGCCGGGCTGGAATATATCGGCAATCTGACCTTCGTTAATAAATACTGCCACCTGCGATTCGCGAACAGTGAGCTTTGCTCCCATCTTTATCTCGTTCTGATACCTTGGGAAACGGTAAACGATTGTATTGTTAGACGGATCGAGCCAGTCGATTATGTCTATAAATTCATTTTTTAGTTTATCAAACAAACCCATAACAATTATTTTTTATTTATTAATAATACATTTTAATTCTACAATATGTTTCTCAATGGCCGAGAACAAATCCGAAAACATTGCTGAAAAATCGGCATCAGTGTCAGATTCGAGCATTTTTTCAATGCAGGAAATATGCTCTGACACATTTACGAAACCAAAAATACCGACAGAACCTTTTAGCTTGTGCAACTCAGACTTCATAGCATTTCGGTTGTCCTCTAATGCATAGGTTGTCAACGAGTTGCGAACTTCACCGAGATTCTTTTCAAAGCATTCTAACAGGTCGCGCTGCAAGCCAATGTCGTTGGCTGTGCGTTCGTTTAGAGCCTTTATTTCTATTTTCAGTTCTATCTCAGACACAAATTCAAAGATATAAAAAAAAATAATACCTCAAAAATAAGGTATTATTTTTTTTGTTTTTATTAATATATCGGTTATCTTCTTAACAGACGGGTGTTTATATAGTCAACAAAAGTATCCCTGTATGAACGTCCGATAGGAACCTGGTTGCCTTTTATGTTGATATATGCACCATCGATGTCGTCAATGTGGTTTACATTTACAATGTACGACTTGCTAACCCTGAAGAACATATTTTCGGGAAGCTTGTTGAAGATGGTCTTTACATTCATTGCGGTCATGTACTTTCCGTGAGTTGCATGGATAATGACATAATCCTTCAAGCCTTCGATGAAAAGCAGGTCGTCAAAATTGATTTTCACATACTTTCTTTCAGACTTAACGAAAATGAACTTATCTTCGTAAGCATCGAAAATGCAAGGAGATTCAGCCATCTTCATAATTTCATCAGCCTTTGCGATTGCACGTACAAAACGTTCAAACTTTATAGGCTTTACAAGATAGTCAACAACATCAAGGTCGTATGCTTCAACTGCATATTGCGGGTAAGCCGTTGCGAGGATTACCATTGGTGGATTGTCGAGGTTCTTGAGGAAATCAATACCATTAGTACCTGGCATTTCAACATCAAGGAACATCAAATCAACTTTGTTCTTCAATAAGAACTTGCTTGCTTCAGCAGCACTTGCGAATTCGCCGACCAATTCAAGGTTGTCCAATTCTTCGACGTTCATCCTCATGCCTTCACGTGCCAGAGGTTCATCGTCCACGATAATACATTTCATCATTTTTAAATTTCTATTTTTAGTTCAACATTAAAATAATTTTCATCATAAGAGATATCCAAAGTGTATTTGCCGCCACACAACAGGTCCAACCTCTTTTTTGTGTTCTCAATTCCGATTCCACTTGACTCTGTCTTTTTGGCGTCGAAATTGATTGGCGAATTGCACCTTGAATTTCTAACGGCAAAGGAAACTAAATTTTTCTCAACTCCAATGAAAATTTTTATAATTTTTTCCCCACATGT
The DNA here is from genome assembly GCA_017645925.1 of Bacteroidales bacterium. Lineage (GTDB taxonomy): Bacteria > Bacteroidota > Bacteroidia > Bacteroidales > ML635J-15 > Bact-19. The sequence goes on along the minus strand of JAGCNN010000311.1, from coordinate 16,212 downwards.
GTTTTCATTTACATACTTGAAAGCATTTTCGAGAAATGAAATTGTCAAAAACGGATATACCATAACTCCATCGAAGTTGCCTTCGGTATGATAATCAATTACGACATCGGTCTTACGCATTTTCTGGAGTTCAATATAGTTTTCAATATACTTGACATCGTTTTTCAGAAGCACCTTATTGTCAACACTTTCGTAGAGCTGATATCTCAACAACTCGGACAACTGCATAACCATATCGGCTGCTGTACGGGCTTTTTCTTTTCGCGATTGCACGTAAATAACATTCAGCGTATTGAATAGAAAATGAGGATTCAGTTGAAGATTAAGGTAATAGAGTTCCAAACGATGTTTCTCTGCCTCCATCTCCTTTACTTTTTCAATACGCCTTATCTCATTTATCACCAAAAACGGGTTGCCAATCATTGCTGCCAAATAAACAGATGACAATTCTATTGTTACAATGTTAAACAAGTTTATTTCTCCTGCCAGCCAACCTATTAGCAGCATGTTGACTATAATAATCAGGATTTCGAAACATACAAAGTGCCATATCTTGCAATTGGGAGAACTTACAATCTTTTTTATGGAGAACATGGCTATTACAACAATGGAGAATTCAAGTCCTAAAAGCTGAAGCATGAACATCCAATACGAAACTCCTGAAATTAAAATGTTAAGCGACAAAGCAGCCAAGTACAACAAAGTGTAATTCACAATGTTGACAAGTCTACCTTTTGTAAGAATTCTATTTTTGTCCTGACCTTCTGTTCCCATTGCAAAATGATACATTTGCAAAGTGCAAAGGTAAAACTTTTTTAGGAATACTACGTGCCAAAAGCCTTATGAAATCGGAACAATATTGTATTTGCTGGGAATTTATACAAATAGGTATTATTGTTTTATTGACTATCATAGAAATGCCAAAATCTAACATAAACGTTGCACGCAACGTTTATATAGCGACGTAAAATTTTACGTCGCTACTAGAAATAACTTTTGTATCCGAAATGTATCTTTGAATTGTTGAAACTGAACGAATTACTGTTTTGCTTGCCGATGGCATACACTAGAGAAAAAATTCCTGCTGGCGTGTTGAGGTCAATGCCAACGCCAATACCAAGAGCATAGTTGCTTGTTGTTTCTTCGGTAAACATCTTGCCGAAATACATGGCATCGGTTAGGACATACACTGCCGAGTTTCGCTCAAAAAGATAACGCAATTCGATGGTTCCCAATGTGTAATATGTTGCAGGCAAGGATAATTCATCGAATCCGCGAATTGTGTTAAGTCCGCCAACCCACATAAGCTCGTTGTCAAAGATTGTAGGACTATAAATAAAACTGCTGGCATTCCGCAATTTTATTGTAAGGTATTCCAGAAAGCCAATGTATCCGTTTATATCGTAGCCGAAACTTGAATGAACCAGCGATTTGCTTCCCTCCTGCTCCACTTCATTCTTTTTTCCAGCATCAGCTTTTAAGTCTATAGTTAGTCCACGATATGGATTCCGAGCATTGTCAACATTGCTGAAATTCACACCCACGCCGAAAAGATTGGTTCTGAAGCGTGTATAGTTGCCCGACTTTTCGCTAGCATCGCCAATTGGAAACGACGAAACATTTCTGTAGTACAAGTAGAACCCTTTTCCAGCCGTATTGCCCACCATAACCTTGCCCGAAAAATCGGTTTTCAAGTATGAGGAATCCTTTTTTTCAAGGTTGAAGTCGGCACCAAGCCCTATCGGAGACCTAAAAATATATGGGAAGGCGCCACCAATATTTAATGTCTGGTTCTGTGTTTCGTATTTTTTCCAGCTAAAGTTGAAATTCTCGCCTCGGTGGAAAACGTTTACAAGCGAAAGGTCTATGTCGCCAGTTATCATTACCTTACCCGTTGTCTGGCTTTTGGGCATAATTCCCAATACACCGCTGAAAGAACTTGCCCTTTTCCCTTTAAGGAAAAGCAGGACATCGGACTTTGCATCGGAAAAAGCCAGTTGGAAAGGTTGCTCCTGCTCAAGAAACGGAATATTCCTTATGCGCGCATCAATCTTGTCAATCTTGTCGGTAGTAAGTATTGAATTTTTCCTGAGTTCCAGAACCCGTTCAATGTATGTGTGGGTAATTTTTGCACTGCCATTGATAATCAAGCTGTCAACCTTGACAATCGTACCTTTGTCTATATGTAGTTTAGCCTCAAAATTGTTGTCGGCAATATTTATGCGGTCGAATCTTGCCTCTGCGAAAATGTAGCCCCTGTTGCTGTAATACTCTATAATTCGGGATGTTATTTCCTGCCAACACAAAGGATTACTTAATTTTTTGCGCGGTATTTTAATTGGAGACTCCGACACATCAACGTTGACATTGCCGACGGGAACACCAAGTGTAGCGTATGCATCTATTTGCTTTTTGCCGTAGGCAATACTATCGAAACCGGCTTCAATGTACAGTTGCTTCCGTTTTGACGACAAATATTTTTCCAGATATATGTCAACCGAAGTGCTATCGTTAAGTCTCTTTTTTGCATCCAGCATATATTTTTCATTCTCGGTGAGCCTTGAATATACGGATACAGACTGAGAAAAGACGTTTGCGCCTAACAATAAGGCTGCTACGCACAATAAGACTGCATACTTGGTAATATTGGCGAGTCTAAAACTCATGTCTATATAACGGAAAGACACGAAAATTCGTGTCTTTGAAAATAAAAAATACAATATGGATGCATTTTACCTATGTTATTTTGTGTATATGCCCTTTATCGAACCAAATTTCTCATCGAAAGCAATCTTAAGGTTCTTGTTCTTGAACATATCGGCAGGCAAATGTCCTACAAATCCGCATTGAGGTACGCATATAATACTTCTGTAGTAGGTAAAGTCGTCAAACTCAACAGCAACCGACACATCCGAAGGTATGCGATAGAAAAGGCCAGCTTCCTTCTCCTTCTTTTTCAGGTCGGTCTGTCTTCCGTAGAATCCACTAATTTCCTTGGCTGACTGAAGGTTCTGAAGTTTGAGGAATACAGGTTCGGAACTTTCTGTTCTTTTGTCAACTACTTCATTATCCTTTGTTATATAGCAAACAGGAATTTTTTCTTCTGTCAAATCCGATTGCGGCGTATAGTAGAACACATATTCCACAGTTTCCTTTTCTATTCTTCCGACAAACAATTCCATGTAGCGTTTTTCCATCAACTTCAGTTCTTCCACCATTATTGCTATGTCCGATGGCGGTGTTTCCGTTTCGAACTGAGCCGAAAGAACCTTAAACAGACGCTTCCTTATCTTGATTATGAAGTTGGCTGCTTCCTCGGCTTTCATCTCCTCGTCCTTGCTTATGATTACCTTATTATATATAGGTATCTTCTGGAAAACGGAATCAACCTCTACGACCTTGTAGGTAGTATCGGTATTTCCAGTGAAATTTCGTTTTACACCATAGTCGGTAAACGAAGGCAGACTTATCGTTGATTTTCTCGTAAAATGGCTTTCTTCAACGACTTCTTCTCCAGTTGATTCAGAATAGTTGTATCCAACGACAATTCCCTTGCTGTTGTAATTCAAGTTGGCATCGTGGTCGCAGACTACCATAAAGCAAGCATTGGGATCTGGCAATGAAATCTGGTTTATATCAATGTTTTCTATTTTAACGTCAGTAGTGGTAGTCGTAGCAGCGTTTTTGATGCAAAGATATTTTTCTGCATACTTGGAATATGGACCAGGAACCAAAGTTTCCGTTGTAACAGTCATCTTTATTTCAAACGTTGTCTGCGGCAGATAGTAAAGCATTGAATTCTTTTTTATCCTTACTTCTGTGTTAGTAATCGGAAATACATTGATTTGTGAAAAGCAGCAAAATGCTGACAATAAAACTGTTGCAAATGTTATACTTAACCTCTTCATAAGAACATTAACCTTTGAAAATGATGTTGCAAAATTAGAATAAAATTTATTATCCCAAGTTTAGTTGTTGAAATATATGACTTTGATTTTAATCCTATAATTAATCGGACAATCGTAAATCGTAAATCCACTTAGGGTTCTACCATAAAATTGAGCGAGAAATTTGAATTTGGATTCAGTTGCCGTTCATTAATAGTTTCGTTGTCGCAAAAATTATCAATGGAAATTTCCTTGCGCTCGTAAATTGGGATTACAGCATCGTAAATGCGTTCAATGATTTTAACCTTGCCATCCATCGAATAAGTAATTTTTTGCGGAAGCCAGCCGCAGCCACCAACTTGAATATAATTGTCGAAACGAACAGAATGCAGATAACCGTCTGCCCGAGTGCGCTGAACCATCTGAGGCAAAAGGGTTTCGGAGTCGAACCATATCTGATTGCAGTCGCGAGTTGCTTCGCCGTAGTCCGAAATGCCTACAATGTAGGATTTCTTGTTTGTTGCAGTGTCCTTGTAAGTGCAAAACTCAGAAGTGTTTACAAAACTAGCGCTTTCCAGTCTATCAATAGCATCAGTTGCCTTCATGCCATACAAGTCCAGCACCACAAGAACAAAATCGTTGATGCCAGGATTCGACGACACCATTTCACCATTCTTGAACACATATATAGTATCGTTGTTGTATATGTAGCCATCATCGTTTACAAAGTCGGTCTTAATGATATGTTGCGAAGGCCTTACATATTCGGCGCTGCATGTGCTTCGTTTTTCGGTATTGTCGTCGGCAAACTTGACAACCGATATCATATACCTGACATTTGAAAACCAATTATTTTCGTACCGTTTTCCAATGGCCGAGAACAAAGTTTTTGTAGAACAAATATTTGAACAAGAAGTTGCCGACAAAAGGAAAATCATTCCAATTGCCAGCAAAACGAATGTCCTATTTTTCAACAACTTATTCATTAATAGTCCAGTAGCATCTTTTTGGAGAAACTATCAGGTTTTCTTTTTTCATGCTGTCAAGTTCCTTGTCAACTATTTTCTTGTCGAGACCAGTAGCTTCGGCAAGTTCTCCAGCTTTCATAGCGCCTTTTTTCTTAAAGGCATCTATTATTATTTCTCTGTTAGTCATATAACTTTATTTTTTACGAAATATTGCCTTAAAGTATTTGTCCGTTAAGAATTACCGTATCAATGAGGTCGGTGCAATAAGCATAAGGCATAAATTCTATCGAAGGTATTTCCTTTGTTATGAACACATTAGCCTTCTTTCCAATAGTAATGCTTCCTGCTATGTCGCTTACTCCCATTGCGTATGCAGAATTCAGCGTTGCCGCGATTATTGCCTCTTCGGGCAGCATCTTGTAGTTGACGCAGGCGAGCGACATCATGAACTTCATGTTACCAGCAGGCGAAGAACCAGGATTGTAGTCGGAGGCAATAGCAACAGGCAGACCAGCCTCAATCATTTTGCGAGCAGGTGCGTATGGCATGTTCAGGAAGAATGCTGCACCAGGAAGAATTGTTGGCATTGTTTCGCTATCTTTAAGAACAGCAATCTCGTCATCTCCAGTGTATTCTATATGGTCAACCGATAGAGCCTCGTACTTGACGCCCACCTGTATTCCGCCCGACTTAGCCATTTCGTTGGCGTGGATTTTTGGTCGCATACCATATTTTATTCCAGCCATAAGTATTCGCTCGGTCTGTTCTACCGTGAAGAATCCCTTGTCGCAGAAGACATCCACAAAGTCGGCCAATTCTTCGGCTGCCACAAGCGGAAGCATTTCGTTTATTATCTTATCGACGTATGCATCAGGTTCTTCCTTATATTCCAGTGGAGTTGCGTGTGCACCGAGGAAAGTTGACCTTACAATCAGCGGAGTTGTTTCCTTAATCCGCTTTATAACGCGCAACATCTTGATTTCGCTTTCGGTATCAAGTCCGTAACCGCTTTTTATTTCAACAGCACCAGTACCAAATGAAATTATTTCGTTGATACGTTCCATTGCCTGAGCGTACAAATCGTCCTCGCTAGTATTTCTAAGCCGTTCTGCCGAATTCAGGATTCCACCGCCCCTTTTTGCAATCTGCTCATAACTAAGACCTCTGATTTTGTCGCTGTATTCTATTTCGCGGCTGCCAGCATAAACAAGATGTGTATGAGAATCGCAGAACGACGGGAAAACCATCTTGCCAGAAGCATCTATTTCCATGCTCTTTTCATCGTCGCCGTCCCAGTTGGGATTAAGGTCTGCCATTTTGCCGTAAGAATGAATCTTGTCGTCCTCAATAATGAGATAGGCATCCTTTATAGTCTGAAGCGCCGACATTTCGCTACCCTTAGCAAGCAGACGACCGCTTTCGTCAACGTTTACAAGTTCCTTTATGTTGCTTATTAAAGTCTTCATTGTTTCTTTACCTTATTATTAATTCATCAATAATATCTGTTCCTGCCGTACTGTTAATTCTGGAAACCAATGCACCACGTATCATAGTCAACTCGTTTCTGATAATGGAGGACCTGACCTTTACAATCATCTTGCGGCCAGAGAAAATTATCTCGTCGGTTGATTTTGCGACATATTCGCCCATCATTTCTGCCCACGACGACTTAACCTTGTATTTGCCATAACTTACAGCCAATTTAGGATTCGACATCAGCAAACCTTTGAGCAAAGAGCCAACCGGTACATTATTCTGCTTTTCCATTAACATTTTTTTAAGGGTTGCAAAGATATAACATATTGACATTACTCCAAAATAAAAAAATGTTTCAAATGAAAATTAAATGACGAATATTTCTTTGCAGGTATCACAATATTAGTTACCTTCGCACTTTAAAATTGATTTTGAGTTTTGAATAAGGAAATGCTATCAAAAGGAACCTATGATAGGCTTAAATGCATTGATATTCAATGTAATGAGAAGCGAAAAGCTTCCATGCCACCTTTTGTACGCAATGAAATTGAAATTATAACTCTTCAGCCGTCATCTGCGGTTGACATCAATAAATTAATACACACTTAATTATTCTATTTATGGACGAATTATTAAACACCGAGAACTCTATTGAGAGCGAAAACATTGAAGCACAAGTTGTTTCAGAAGTTGAACAGAATGCACAGGCTACCGAAGCCAATGTAGAGGAAGCCGCGCAGGAAAACAATGCAGTCGAAGAGACTGTAGAACAAGCAATTGAAAACATTGCAGAATCAGAACCTGTACAAGATGTAGAGGAAGAAACTGTACAAAACGAAGTTTCGGAAGAAGATTTTGCCTCGCTGAACAAAGAGGAAATCCTTGAAAAAATCCGTTACTATGTACACGATTCCGAAAAAGAAGACTGCAAGAAGGAAATTGACATTTTGCGTAAGCTGTATTACGACAGACAACGCGAAGACCACGAAGCAATCAAAAGGGAATTAAGAGAAAAAGCTGGCGAAGGCGTTGAAATAGAAATGCCAAAGGATCCTACAGAAGATTATTTCAGGGAACTTATGGAAGACTATCGCAAACAACGTGAAGAACGTCTGCGCCGCCAAGAAGAAATAAAAGAGAAAAATTACGAGCAGAAACTTGCTATCATCGAGAAGATTAAGCAACTGGGCAACAGCGAATCGGTTTCGCAGTCGTACAACGACTTCAAGGCCCTGCAGAAGGAATGGATGGAAATCGGTCAGGTTCCAGCCGAAAAGCACAAGGAACTTTGGGAAAACTACCAGATGCATGTTTCCAACTACTACAACCTGCTGAAAATTAACAGGGAACTTCGCGAACTCGACTTCAAGAAAAATCTTGAACAGAAGATTGCTCTCTGCGAAAGAATGGAAGAACTTCTGCTTGAACCGAATGTATTGACCGCATACCGCAAGTCAATAGAACTTTTCAACGAATGGAAGGAAGTTGGTCCAGTTCCAAACGACAAGCGTGAGGAAATTTGGGACAGGTTCAACGAAGTGCGTACCAAGATATACAACAACTTCCACGAGCACAACGAGAAGCAGAAAGCAGAACGCGAGCAGAACTACGAACAGAAAGTGCTGCTTTGCGAAAGAATAGAAGCAATGGTAGCCGATGATGCTTTGCCGACTTCGGGCAAGGATTGGCTTGTAGCTTCGCAGAAAGTGCTTGAACTTCAGGCATTATGGAAGACAATTGGTATGGTTCCTACTGCTGTTAACACCGAAATATTTGAAAGGTTCAGATCATCATGCAACAAGTTCTTTGACAGGAAGAAGGAATACTTCGACAGGATGAACAGCGACTTGGAAGAAAACCTCCGCAAGAAGACCGAACTCTGCGTTACTGCCGAATCGCTACAGGACAGCACCGACTGGAAGAAAACCACGGAAATGTTTTACGACCTGCAGAAAAAATGGAAGGAAATTGGTCCTGCACCAAAGAAACATTCGGAGCAGATATGGGGACGTTTCCGTGCTGCCTGCAACAAGTTCTTCGATGCAAAGAGCCAGTTCTATTCAAACATCGAGGCCGAACACCAGATGAACCGCGAGAAGAAGGAAAATCTTATTTCGGAAGTAAAAGCATACGTTCCTGTTGAAGACCAAGCCCAGAACATTGAGAAAATAAAGGAGTTCAGGACAAGGTGGAACGAAATAGGCTATGTCGCATCTGCCGACAAGGATCGCCTCTACAAGGAATTCAAGGAAGCTGTAGATAAGATTTTCACGACAATAAACCTCAACCGCAACGACCTAGAACTGTCAACCTACACTTCACAGGTAGAACTTATGAAGGAGGCTGGCGAAACTACTGCATTGCAGAAGGAAAGAAGCGCTATTGTCCGTAGAATCCAAGACCTTACGGTTGAAATTGCACAAATAGAAAACAACCTAGGTTTCTTCTCAAGCGGTTCGGATTCTATTGTTCACGAATTCAAAAAGAAAATCGAAAAAATCAAAAACGAAATTTCAGTACTGAAAGAAAAGAAAAAAGCAATTGATTTGGCAGAACGAGAACTTAAAGGTACTGACAATGAATAGATTGTTTTCATTTTTCATATTTTTGGTTGCATTCATTTCGAGTGCAACCTTGCTTTTTTCTCAGACAGGCACACTGAAAGGTTTCGTGCTTGACAAGGAAAGTGGTGAACCATGTATGTTTGCCAACGTGTCGATACCTACCGAGAAGATAAACCTTGGTGCATCAACCGATGTCAACGGATACTTTTCGATTCCCAAAATTCCAGTCGGCACACATACCATCACCATTACCTACTTGGGCTACACCGACCTTACCGAGGAATTTACAATTACAAAGGATGGTCAGTTGGTGTCCAAGAACTTTATGATGGAAAAGGCAGCCGTTGTGCTTCAGGAAACAGTTATTTCGGCAGAACGAGAAGAACAAAAGACACAGGTAAGAGCCTCAATCATAAAGGTTTCACCAACACAGATAAAGCAGTTGCCATCGGTGGGCGGTGAACCCGACATTGCCCAGTTCCTACAGGTGCTACCTGGTGTTACATTCACTGGCGACCAAGGCGGACAGCTTTACATCAGAGGCGGTTCCAACATACAGAACCTTGTGCTAATTGACGGAATGACAATCTACAATCCATTCCACTCAATAGGTCTGTTTTCAGTTTTCGATTCCGACATAATCAGGAATGCCGATGTATATACTGGAGGTTTCAATGCTGAATACGGTGGCCGTTCATCATCAGTCATGGACATTTCGATGAAGGACGGAAATTCAAAGCGTTTCGGAGGAAAATTCTCGGCTAGCACCTTTGGCGCAAAGCTTATGCTCGAAGGACCTATCGTAAAGTTCAAGGAAGGAAAGACCAGCCTTTCGTATATTGTTTCGGCAAAGACCTCCTATCTTGAACAGTCGTCCAAATATATTTATAGGTATATTAACGACGGCAAGGGACTTCCGTTCAACTATACTGATATTTACGGAAAACTTTCGTTGGCATCACCGGGAGGAAGCCGTGTAAACCTGTTTGGATTCAACTTCAACGACAACGTTAGCTACCAAGGTCTAAGCGACTTGCACTGGAGAACTTTCGGTGTTGGCGGAAATGTGGTTGTTGTACCACCGAGTTCATCAATGATGATAAAGGCGCATGTCTCCTACTCCAACTATGCGATTTCGATGCAAGCACTGCAAAATTACCCGAGTGCAAGTTCCATCAACGGCTTCAACGTAGGTTTGGATTTCATCTACCACATGGGAAAGAACTCTCTTACATGGGGACTTGAGATGCTTGGTTTTGCCACCGACTACGACTATTTCAATTCTGTAGGACGCGAATTGTCGCAGGAAGAATATAGTACCGAACTTGCCGCCTTTGCAAAATACAAATGGAATTTAGGAAGCCTTGTCATTGAACCAGGATTCAGGATACACTACTATGCATCAATGAGTTCTGTATCTCCAGAGCCACGTCTTGGCATAAAATACAATGTTGTGGAAAAATTCAGGCTTAAATTGGCTGGCGGTCTGTATTCGCAGAACCTAGTTGCTGCCAACAGCGACCGCGATGTTGTCAACCTGTTCTACGGATTCCTTAGCGGCAATTTGCCAAGTATGCCCGACACCTATAAGGGTGAAATTCTGAAAACCAAGCTACAAAAGTCGGAACATATAATTTTCGGATTCGAGTGGGACATTGTAAAGTCGCTGAATCTTAACGTGGAAGGCTATCTGAAGAACTTCGACCAGATAACCACAATCAACCGCAACAAGATTTACGACGACAACTCTGCTAATGCTTCGCGTCCCGACTACCAGAAGAAAGACTTTATGGTGGAATCGGGATATGCCTACGGAGTTGACTTCCTGCTGAAATACGACACCGAAAAATGGTATGTATGGGCAGTGTATTCGCTCAGCTGGGTACGCAGGTACGACGGCGTTCAAACATACGCGCCCAACTACGACCGCAGACACAATGTAAATCTTGTAGTTACCTATAAGTTTGGAAAGAACAACTCATGGAACGCAAGCGCAAGATGGAACTACGGTTCCGGATTCCCGTTCACGCTGACATCGGCATTGTACGAAAATGTTGATTTTACTGGCGGCATAAACTCGCAGTACTGGAATAACAACGGAACACTCGGCATTGCCTACTCGGAGCTTAACACGGGAAGACTGCCAAACTACCATCGCCTTGACCTTACAGTAAACAAGGTGTTTGCTTTCGAGCACAACATGAAGCTGGAAATAAACCTCGGTGTAACAAACGTTTACAACAGAGAAAATATATTTTATTTTGACAGACTTGAGTATAACCGCGTTAACCAATTGCCGATTATGCCGAGCTTAGGATTGAACTTTACTTTTTAAAATATTATGGCAACAGAAACAAAATACATCTTCGTAACTGGCGGCGTTGCTTCGTCGCTCGGAAAAGGAATAATCTCCGCTTCGTTGGCAAAATTGCTTCAGGCTAGGAATTATTCGGTTACAATTCAAAAACTTGATCCCTACATCAATGTTGACCCGGGAACACTAAACCCGTACGAACACGGTGAATGTTTTGTTACCGACGATGGCGCCGAAACAGACCTTGACCTTGGTCACTACGAAAGATTCCTGAATGTGAGGACATCACAGGCCAACAACGTTACAACGGGCAGAATATACAAGACCGTTATTGAAAAGGAACGTCGCGGCGACTATCTTGGCAAGACGGTTCAAATCATACCTCATATCACCGATGAGATTAAACGTAGAATTAAAATCTTGGGAACTACTGGCAATTACGACTTTGTAATTACAGAAATCGGAGGTACTGTAGGTGATATAGAATCGCTGTCGTATATTGAGGCTGTCCGTCAGTTGAAGTGGGAATTGAAAAACCGCAGCATTAGCATTCATCTGACACTTGTCCCCTATTTGGCAGCATGTGGCGAACTGAAAACCAAGCCAACCCAGCACTCTGTAAAAGCTTTGCAGGAAGCCGGTGTTCAGCCCGATGTGCTTGTGCTCAGAACCGAACACAAACTTCGTCCCGACATCAAGGCAAAGGTGGCAAACTTCTGCAATGTACAACCAGGAGCAGTAATAGAATCAAGGGATTGCAGCACAATATATGAAGTACCGCTTGAAATGCAGAAGGAAGGTCTTGATGAAATAGTATTGAAGCATTTTGGACTTGAAATCGGTCCGCAACCCGAATTGATTCCTTGGCGTTCATTCCTTGAAAAGTACAAGAATCCAAAGCATCATGTGAAGATTGCTCTTGTTGGAAAATACGTAGAGTTGAAAGATGCATACAAGTCAATAAACGAATCGTTCATTCATGCAGGAGCAGCAAACGAGGCGGATGTAAACGTAACATACGTCAGCGCAGAAGCAATCAACAGCGAAAATTGTGATTCTCTGCTTGCTGGCATTGACGGACTTCTGGTTGCTCCCGGATTTGGAAACCGTGGCATCGAGGGCAAGATTGCAGCCGTCCGCTATGCAAGGGAAAACGACATTCCATTCCTTGGAATTTGTCTCGGAATGCAATGTGCGGTCATCGAATTTGCAAGGAATGTGCTTGGTCTTCACGAGGCTAACTCGCTGGAAATGGACGAGAAATGCTTGAATCCTGTAATTAACCTTATGGAAGAGCAGAAACTCGTTACCGAAAAAGGCGGAACAATGCGACTTGGCGCTTACCCTTGCGTATTAACCGAAGGTTCAAAGGCTTACGAAGCATATGGTTGTGCCGAAATCGAAGAACGCCATCGCCATCGCTACGAATTCAACAGTTCGTACAAGGAAATGTATGAAGAAGCAGGAATGGTGGCTACGGGCATTAATCCGCAGACCAACCTTGTGGAAATAGTTGAAATACCAAGCAAAAAGTGGTTTGTAGGCGTCCAGTTCCACCCGGAATACAAGAGTACGGTACTCAATCCGCACCCGCTGTTTGTTAGTTTTGTTAAAGCAACAATTGAAAATAAGAAGTAATTTATATGGATAAGAATACAATCATTGGGCTTGTGATAATAAGTGTATTGCTGATTGGCTATATGTTTATTTCACGTCCGAGCCAAGAGGAGATTGCAGAACGGCAACGTGTGCAAGACTCAATAGCTCACGAGCAAATGGTTAAGGAAGAAGAGGCCAAAGCTGCCGCCGAATTGCTGAAAGCAGAAGTTGAACGTGCAGAGAAAGATTCCGTCGAGATGGCAGAATCGCTTACACCGGAACAGATTGATTCGATAAAGACAGCAAACCTACGCAACAAATACGGAATGTTTGCAAAGTCGGTAAACGGAGAAAACAAATTCACCGTTATCGAGAACAACAAGATGATTATCACGTTTTTAAACAGAGGCGGAAAAATTTATTCTGTTGAGCTGAAAGACTACAAGACCTTCGACCAGAATCCGCTTGTACTATTTGAAAACGGAGATAACTCGGTTTTTGGAATTGAGCTTTCGGTAAAAGGCAAGCCGTTGGTTACAAACGACATGTATTTCGAACCGATGCTTGGAGACAATAAGACAATCACAGGCGACACTATCAAGGTTGGCGAAAACGACTTAAACTTCATAATGCGGCTTACTGCGGAAACGGGAAAATATGTCGAATACAACTACATAATCCATCCCGACGACTATATGCTTGATTTCAATCTGAACTTTGTTGGATTGAAGGACGAACTAAAAGGCAACACAAATGCAAGGATGCAGTGGAGTGTAAATGTATTTGCACTCGAGAGAGGCCGTGACTGGGAATCGAACAACACCACTGTTTTCATGCGCATGTCAGACGAGGAAATTGAGAACCTTGGCGAAATGAAGGATGCAGATGACTACAAGACTAAGGGCAATGCTCAATGGATTGCGTACAAGCAGCAGTTCTTCTCCTCCATACTTGTGTCAAAGGACAAAACAATGGAAGACCCGTCTATCGCGCTTGTGAAACTTGACGAAAACGAGCATCCGGAAGCATTGAAGAACTTTTCGTCCGAATTTTATGTCGAGATTCCTGAAGAGCAAAAAGTTTCCAAGGAATTCAGCTTTTATTTCGGACCTAACAAATATTCGCTTCTGAAAGAATATACCGACAAGGACGGCAACGACATGGATATGGAAAAAGTCATTCCGCTAGGCTGGGGAATTTTCGGCTGGGTAAACAAGTATGCCATCATTCCGATGTTTAACCTGCTTGGTCGTGGAATCTCAAACTACGGTATCATCATCCTGCTTATGACTATCATTATCAAGCTGGTGCTTTTCCCATTGACATACAAGTCATACATGTCAACCGCAAAGATGCGCGTGCTGAAACCGCAGATTGATGCTCTTTCCGAAAAATATCCAAAAGGCAAGGAAATGGAACGCCAGCAAGCACAGATGAGCCTATACCAGAAAGCAGGAGTAAGTCCAATGGGCGGCTGTCTGCCATTATTGCTTCAGTTCCCGATACTTATTGCCATGTTCCGCTTCTTCCCTGCCTCCATCGAATTGCGTCAACAGTCATTCCTTTGGGCATCAGACCTTTCGTCGTATGATGCAATACTTGAATGGAGCACAAACATTCCTATTATTTCCACTTTCTACGGAAACCATGTCAGTCTTTTCGCACTGCTGATGGCAATATCAATGTTTGTTCAGCAAATGATGACAAGCAGCCAGAATCCAAGCAACTCAATGCCAGGAATGAAGGTGATGATGTACATGATGCCAGTGCTTATGTTATTGTGGTTCAACAAGTATTCATCTGGCTTGAGCTACTACTACCTGCTTGCAAACCTGTTCAGCATCTTGCAGACATGGATAATCCAAAGGTTTGTTGTAAACGAGGAAAAACTTCTTGCACAGATGGAGGCCAACAAGGCTAAACCTAAGAAGAAATCGAAGTGGTTGCAAAAACTTGAAGAAGCCACCAGAAAGCAACAGGAGGAAATGAAAAAGAATCAGAAAAGATAATAAATGACAAGTAGTAAGTTTGAAAGAGGCATCGAGAAATTGATGCCTTTTTCTTATTTGTGCATATCGCTTATTACTGCATACATTCTGAATGTAATCTTGTCGTCGTCAACCGAATCCACTATCTTGCCGTCCTTCACAAACTTGCCATCTGATGTGATTTCGGCATAACCATCAACAAACGACTTGGCAAACCATTTCTGTTTCAGCAGTTCAGCATACTGCTCCGACGAGAGCATAAAATATTCCAGCTTCACACCCTTGTAACGCTCAGACTTGCTGTAATTATAAACGTCCATTACAGCTGAGGCACGGAATTTCATATAGTTTTGACATTGCTTCTGCGTAAATCCAATAACAGGAGAATGCTCCATTTCTTCATAAGTCATCATATTTTTGTCAACGGATGAGCGTTTTCGACACCATCTCTCACCATACACGCGCGTCCAAACCGTTGAATCAACACAATTTTCAGAAACGGAACCTTCGGAAACTATGCCAGAAAATTCTTTGGGCTTGTTTTCTAAAAACCAGAGCATTTCTCTCCACCCAAGATTTGTCATACAAGTTTTGTCAACATAAATCACCTTGCCTGCAACTTCACACTTCTTGCCGTTGGGTGGAAAATGACCGCCAGCAAAACACATAGTCACATTAGTCAGAAACAGACTAACAAAAATCAAAATTACAATTTCACGTTTCATAACAAATCCTATTTACCACAAACAACGGCAAATATATGAAAATATTATTTTCGTGCAACTTTTTTTTTATTTGATAGACGCTCTAAAAAATCAGTCTTTAACGCACCTTACCGACAATGCAGTTTCCCTATCTGCTGTACCAGTGAAATCGGCTTCCATTCTGTACATAATTCCAAAATACGAACGCTCTGTGTCATACTCAGTTGAAGTCCAATAGTACTGGCGTTTGCCATAGTTAACGTACGAACCATTATATGCACCAGCCGATTGCGAAGTAAAGTCCGACATATAATCCTCATCATCAATTATTTCGTCTAAAAGAGACTCCCATTCTGAACGACTTGGCAGATGCCAGCCATCAGGACAAATGCCTTGCACCTTGTCCGATGAAGCATCAGAATTTCCAAAAGCAGCCGTCTTATTATACAGATAGCCACATGCTTCGACATTTGCTTCCGAATTATTCGGATAATAACGATGCGGAGTTGTCGTACTGGTGTCTGTTCCCAATGCAATATCTCCTTCATAATTAAGGTTTTCCGCCATCCATATTTTTCCGCCAACCTCAACAGTCTTGTATTCTTTTCCGTTGCGGGCATCTGTAAAATTGCCGTAATCATATTTTTTCTTGTGGCATGAGGAAAACAATATAAGCGACAAGCATATCAATGGGATAATGTTCTTAATTTTC
>JAGCNN010000310.1 GCA_017645925.1 Bacteroidales bacterium | reverse complement strand
AGCGTTGTAAACAGGGATGTCGCCGACTACGAAACTTTCGGTTAGAATTTCAACATTCTGTTGTAGTTCTTAAAGTTACGCGCAGTTCTTTTTTCTAAATCGGCTAATTCGTCATCGCTTAGTTCTCCAATAAAACAAGTCGGGTCTTCGGCAAAAGGATTGCCAGTCTTGTAATAGGCCATCACACGACAACCTCCGCACGTATTTGTGTATTTGCAACTTCCGCATTTACCTTCCAAGCGTTTTCTATCCGTTATCCTTGTAAATAGTTCCGAATTGAACAAAATATCCTCAAGGTTTTCCTCAAGCACATTGCCAGCATACACCGAATCGGCAAACAACGGACAAGGCGAAACATAACCTTCGGGATTTATCGCATAGTACGAACCTACCCAGCACCCAACTGATGGATTTGTAGCAAAACCATCTTCTTGCATTTTATTTCCAGTAATCAATTCATAATCACTTGGATTCAAGAAATATGGAACAAAACTTACATGCCCATTATAGCAATCGGTAAGGTATGGATGAAAACAATTCTTCAGCATTTCTTTGTCAAGCATCAATTGTCTGGCATTGCAGTTGCGAACAACAAACGGAATCCTATTGAATGGCAAATGAAGCCTTTGCAATGTTTCAACGGTATTCTTGAAGCTTTCCTTGTTGAAATCGCCAATTGTAACGCAAATGTTCAACCGTACACCATGTTTCTGTAAACGGTTTACCACATCCATAATGAAGCCAGAGCCAACCTCACGGGTTTCCTTGTTCTCTAAATCAAAGGAATTGATTCCAAGCGACACATATAAATTATCGCCAAGAATAGATTTTAATTCCTGTATTTTGCTATCAGTCAATAAAATGCCATTGCTGACAATGCTCACGGAGAAGCCCATTTCGCTAGCGGTTTTCAGCAAATCCATGTGGTCTTGCCTCAGCAAGAATTCTCCGCCCGAGAAACTGATGTTCCTAGTTCCGAGGCACCATGCTGGCTCCAAAATGCGTTGTACGACCTTGTCGTATGGGATGTCATCAAATTTCTTTTTGCATGATGAGCCAGTAGAGCAATATTTGCAGTCAAGATTGCAATTTCGTGTAGTTTCGAGGTATAAAGTGTGAAATTTGCCCATATTATACATCAAAAATTTGTCCTGTTACAAAATCTTCAGAACTAATTATGGACATCATTTTTTCAGCCACAGCATTTGGACTGCTTGTCCGACAACCTTTATGCTCCAGTTCCTGCATAAAATTTCTTTCTCCAAATGCCCGAACAGCAGTCGTATTCATGATTCCTGCACGAATAATGTTCACCGATATTTTTTGGCAGACAAGTTCATCGGCCATATAACGGCACAAAGTTTCAAGTCCAGCCTTGGCAACACCATTGGCGGCATATTGTGGAAAAACAATGCCTGCTCCTTCGCTTGAAAACCCAAATATGTGTGAATCAGCCTCTAAAATGCCATTTTCGAGCAAAACCTGTGTCCAACTTGCAAACGATACGCACATTGAATTGAAAGTGTACAAGAACGAATCCACATTCAAGATTCTGTCTCCCGAAAAAATATTTCCGATATTTCCATCGGCAATAGCGAGAACAAAGCAATTTACACGAACATCGCGCAACTCGTTGCAAACCTTTTCCATACATTCTGGAGTAGTTGCATTTCCCTTTATCTCAATAACATTGATACCGTTTTTTTCAAGTTCCTGCACCTTGTGCATGTTTTCTTCCGCCTTTGCTCGCCGTCCACGATGAACGACAACCAAATTGTAACCGTTTTCGGCCAAAATGCTTGCACATGCGTAACCAACACCGCCAAATCCACCTAATATCAATGCCGTTTTCTTCATCTCTACCTATATTTTTTCAAAACTAAACAAGCATTCACATCACCGAAACCGAAACTTGCCTTTGCAGCATATTCAATGCTAACATTTTCGATGGTTTGTTGCGGAATCTTTGCAGAATCGTAAATCTTTGCAATCTCGGCATGAAGTGGCATGCAATTTTGAGAAACATGCACAAATCCTTGATGCATTTGTAATACCGTAGCAATAGTTTCTATTGCGCCAGCAGCTCCAAGAGCATGACCTATAAGTGATTTAGTGGAATTTATGTATGGAAAAACCTTTTTCAAATTGAGCGCACGAGACCAGTTCGTCACTTCCAACGGGTCGGCCATTGTACCAGTAAGATGTCCGTTTATATACGAAATTTCTGTTGGGCTTATTCCTGCCATTTTCACAGCACTTTGGATGCATTCTACCGCTTTTTGAGAGTT
>JAGCNN010000309.1 GCA_017645925.1 Bacteroidales bacterium | reverse complement strand
TGTACCTTCGGTGCTTCCTGTGCAGCCTGGCTAGCTTCGAAGTAAGCCCTTTCGCCGAATCCGAACATCTTTGCAACCAAGTTCTTCGGGAACTTTATCACAAGGACATTGTAATCCTGTACTGCAGAGTTGAAAACTTCGCGCTTTACTTCAATTTCGTTTTCAATTTCCTTCAACTGGTCCATCAGCTGCGTGAAGTGAGCATCGGCCTTCAGTTCGGGATAAGCCTCGCGCACTGCAAGCAAACGGCTCAATGTGCTCGATACATTGTCCTGTGCCTCCTGGAACTTAGCAAACGATTCGTTGTTGAGCTCGTCGGCGTTAATGTTGATTGATGTTGCTGCGCTGCGTGCTTCGATAACAGCCGTCAAAGTTCCCGACTCGTGTGCTGCGTAGCCCTTAACGGTTTCAACCAAGTTGGGGATGAGGTCGGCACGCTTCTGGTATGCTGCCTGAACATCGGCCCACGGCTTCTTCACGGCCTGGTCGGCTTCGACTATCTTGTTGTACGAACGCCATACGTAAATTCCAAAAATAAGAAGTATTACAAAAATTACTCCTCCGATTAATGTTGCTCCTAAGCAATCGCTTCCATCTTTTGCCATAGTCTATAAGTTTAAATTGTTTCTTGTTTCTAAGTTTAAGGTTCAAAGTTTAATGTTTAATGTTTCTATGTTTCACGTTTCTTGTTTCAGGTTTCTTGTTTCAAGTTTCTGTGGGCTAAAGCCCGTTTCTGAGTTTAAAGTTTAATGTTCAAAGTTCAATGATTCAAAGTTTTTCTTGTTGTGTCGTGGCGTGCCGCGACCATTAATTTTAATTATTTATAAATTCTTCTTTTGCTTCGTAACTCTCTATATTCCTTTCCTTTGACGAAAAATTAATCGCAAGTTTTACAATCCTTTTTCCCGAATCCAGATGAGCCTTTGCGTACTCTCGTTGCTCAATCTGTCTCATTGCAGCATTGGCAGACCTATTATATTTCAACTCGATGACATATATTGTCTTTGGCATTTTAAGAACCAAATCTGCTTTGCCGAGTGCTGTTTCCTGATTGGCGGTAATGTCAGCACCGAAAGAAGCCAATGCCGTATAAAGGATTGAATGATAATGCAATTCGTTCGCCTTCTCATTGTCCATAGAAAAAGGAAAGCCATAAAAGAATACTTTAAGATGCTCGATGAATTTGTCCAAGTCATCATCCTTCGAGAAGTCAATGAACGCTTTCTTGAGAGGAATGTTCTTTTGTGTTTTATAGGTGTATTTGTAAAGGACATTCGCCATTGACGATTTCACTTCTTCGTTCGGATAGCCAAGTATATAGGTGTTGTAATCCTTGTTGTAGTCCTTGATTGTAAGGTAACCAGTCTGGAACAGGAACGGCACCAAATCGGTAACACTCTCTACTGGCTGGTTAAACCTGCTTGATTCGCACTCTACCGATTCGTAGTCGAACATCTCAATATCAAATTTGCGGATGAGTTTTATCAGGGCAGTTGGAGTTGCCGAACCAAACCAATAATCGTTTAATGTTCTGTCGTTCAGAGCCCTGATTACGGAGAATGGATTGAAAATATCTTGTTTCTCTACCGAAAAATGATAGCCGTCGTATTTTTTTGTAAACTGTTCTGTTGCCTCTTCAACAGTCATATCGTTTTTGGCTGCAAAGTTCTGGAGCCCGTCCTTCAATTGCGTAAAAAGTTCGTCCTTTGAAATTCCGCAAATTGCATCAAATTCAGGCATTAATGAAATATCCTGCAAATTGTTCAGCGCAGAGAAAATCGACATCTGCGAGAACTTTGTTATGCCGGTAATGAAGACGAAGCGAAGATATGAATCTAGTTTTTTGAGCGGAGAAAATAGATTTGTCATCATTGTGCGAATCTGGTTTTGCAACTTGTCATCGTCAATGGCATTCAGCATTGTGGCATCGTATTCATCGAGAATTACAACTACTTTCTGCCCATATTTTTGGTTGGCAGTCTTAATTATCTTTGAAAAACGAGAATTGAATCCTCCTATTTTATTTTCAATGCCGAGCGCAGTTTCGTACTCGCTTAGCGATTCGCTTATTGTAGTCCTAATATCCTTGATATTGTTGCTTTTATCATCGCTGAAATCAAGATGTATCACAGGATACTTTACCCAGTCTTTTTCAAGCTCCGCCATTTGCAGACCGTTGAACATCTCCTTATTGCCTTCAAAGTATTCCTTCAGGGTGCTGCACAGCAACGACTTTCCAAAACGCCGAGGACGCGAAAGAAATACATAATTGAAATCCTTTACCATCTTGTAAATCAAGGCGGTCTTATCTACATAGACATAGTTGCCTTCAACAATTTTGCTGAAGGTCTGCGTATCAACCGGATATCTGCGCCTTTCCATAAATAGAAATTTATGCAAAAATAAAACTTATTTACGATTTGGGATTTACGATTGACGATTTTTTTGTACAATCGCGTAGCGACTAAAAAAATCAAGGACGGTTCAACGCCGTCCTTTTTTCTTTTCTTCAAGCCTTTTAGTCTTTCGGCCTTCAGCCTGTTAGCCTGTCAGCCCGTTCGCCTGTTAGCCTTTTCTTCTTTTCGCCTTTTAGCCTTTCGTTATCGTCTCAATTATTTCGTTTATCCTTGCTTTTAGTTTCTCCTCGGTTGCTTCGTACTGGCTAGGACTTTCGAGATTGCCCTTTACAACTATATAGACTTTAATCTTTGGTTCTGTGCCTGATGGACGATCTGTAATCTTGCTGCCATCGGC
>JAGCNN010000308.1 GCA_017645925.1 Bacteroidales bacterium | reverse complement strand
GTCGTGAAAGTTGGTGTGGCATTCTCTAAGGAAGAGAAGAACATAACCGACTGGATTGTGGAATAAAACTCTCCTTATACCGTTCCAATCCACTAAATCATAGTTCTTGAATAAACACTGCGAAAATCCACAGGTTGTCTCTTCGGAGCAGATATTGTTTCCATCTGTAGGGGAGGGCATAAGACCTTCCCCTACAATGAACCATTTTACCTATAAATCGTTATCTTTCGTGTTGCAATCTGTCCGTCAGAGGAAATCATTTGCACATTGTACAAACCAGGATTCCAGTCGTTGCAATTTACTGTTATACGTTCATCCTCGTTGTTTTCAATCTCCTCAACAAGCTGACCTGCAACGTTGTATATCCGTACCATTGCAATCTGCGAACCTTCAATGAAGAACTTGCCATTGGTCGGGTTCGGATAAACGTTCAGGTTGTTTTCTGTCCAGTCGGCGATGTCATCAACAAACAGGCATACCTCGTTGGAGTATGCTACCATCCTGTAGTCGCAAACCGACTTAACCTTGTAGCAGCAGTATGAAGCAGAGTCCACCCTGTCGTAATAGGAGGTTTCGGTTGTCAAGCCAATAGGCACCTCGTTTCGGTAAACCTTGTAGCAGAACGCATCGCCAGTTCCAGTCCAGCTGAGTGCAACAGAGCCTCCCATTGCCTCAACGTTCAAAGCAGGTGCTTCGGCACATATTCCCGGAACTATCCTCATGCAGGTTGACGATGTAATTTCGTTGCACAATTCATTCTCAAGATAACCTGTTATCGTATAGCAGTAGTCGGTTTCTGGGGCAACATCCGAATCGATGTAAATGTTGTCGTAAAGAATTTCATCCACGGCATTGTCGTCCCTAGTGATGCGGAAATATTCAACGCCAGCGGGTTTGTTCCACTCAACATAAATTGCTTCTCCATCGCTTTCGGATTCCACCATTATGTAAATGTCGCATGACGGGTCGTGGATATCGGCGCATACCGTATTTGATGCATCCGACATGCAGATGTATTCGCCAACATGCATTGCCCTTACGTTGAAGCAATGTTCGCCAGCCGAAAGTCCTGCAATCGTTATAGTGGTTTCGGTAGTGGTGTCAATTGCAAATCGGGAATTGTCGCAGAAAATGAGGTAGGATACCGAATTATTGTCGCCAACTTCTACAGGTTGCCAGTTCAATGTAACCACCTCAGAGGTGTTGTTAACAGCCGTAAGTTGTTGTACAGCCACACATTCGGGAGCGATAGAAGAAACAGAAACGTTCAAGTCGCTCGACTGGTTTCCTACAACGGCTATACGGTATCGTATGGTGGCATTGAAGTCGCCGACATTTGTTGTGTATTCCTGCATGTTGATTGTTACGCTTTCGTTTGGCAGTAGTTCTCCACTCTTCCTGTCGGAAATGACAACACCATTTGTTTTGCCAATTTCGTAGGCAGCTATGGTGTTGTTGCCCGATGGGTTCTGAACATCGGCGAGCAGGATGAACCTGCCATCCATTATCTGCTCCGATGCACAGATACCGCCAGCAAGCGAAGCTTCACCAAGTTCTATATCGTCAAGGTAGTGAGTCTTGTCGGTGTATACGCCACTATTGATGCTGAACTGGCGGATGAATGCCGACGGACCGTTGTCTTGCGAGGTCTGCGAGAACAACCACAGATATGGACCACCCGGCGACAAGTTGTCGTATGCCGAACTGTAAACATTCATAAGGTCATCGCGGATTTGGGTGGAGACACCGGTCGCAGTATCAATGCTGTAGAGTGAATTCCAATCGCCGGCGAGCAAATTGCCGTTCTGCCTGTTGAACGAGCAGTGGCGGATATTGTTAATGTCGGTTGTTATGCTATCGACCAACATCTGGTTGTCGAGGTCGAGCTTGAAGATAATGTTGGTTGCCTCAGTGCCATAGAAATAGGTTCCGTCGTATGACAGATTCCTAATCATACCAACATTCTCGATGTAGAATGTTTCGATGTATTCGCCATCGGGAGTGTAGCGGTTGAACTCGCCCGGACGTTGCCACGACGATGTGTAGATGAAGAATCCATCGGTAGCGATTGCCTGCTCTGCATTGAACTGGGTTGTGAAAGTCTGTATGCTGTCCCAGAGTGCGCGTGAATTTCTGCTGCGGTGTATTTCTTCCTCTTCGGGCAGCAGTTCAATGTTTTCGTAGTCGGTAACGGAACTCCAAATAAGCGGTATTTGACTTGTGTTGCTAATGGTTACAGAGTCGTTGTGAGCCAGATATGGGTAGGTCGTTGCCAAAATGTCATCGACATTAGTTGTAATCTGAGGCTTTACAAGTTCAATGTTTAATGTTGTATCAGTTTGAATGTCAATCGTTTCGCTATGTGATACATATCCAGATGCCAAAACTTTCATCAACCAGCTTCCACGGAGAACCGACAGTGAATACTCGCCTTCGGTGTTTGTCCTTGTAGTCTCGGTACCAATGATGACCCTTGCGTTTGAAATTGGCACTCCTGTATTTGCATCGCTTATTATGCCCGAAACCGTTCCGTAGCAGTCGTCAAGGTCGATAAGGTGTACGGTTACAGTCGAGTCGCAACCATTAACATCCACAAATGTCTGCACATAGTCGCCTAGTTCGGTGTAAGTTTCCCCGTTCCATTCGAATACCTCACAAGCTGTTTGTTCGAGTTCTACTCTTGGCGGATGGTTCAATGTGAGGTGCAGGCAATATGCGGTGTCGGCATCTTCGGCAAAATAGAACCTGCGCATATAGTCGCCGCTTTCCGTTACGGTTGTGTCGTGGTATGTGTATTCGTCGCCGCAGATGGTTACAGTATCCAAGGCGGCATATATGGTTGTACCCTTGATGCAACGGACACTTAGCCCCGAAGCCTTAAGAGACCAATAAGGATTCAAACTGGTGTAGTAATAATTAATGCTATAATTTGATATAAAGTTTTGCCCTTCCCATATTGTCTCTGTAGTTGACCAGAAAGAAGCTTCTTTGCCGAAATCTCTCATTTCGCCATAGTATCCTCCTGCGGGCAATGCTCTGAAACCGCTGGTGCTGAAATTGAACGAATAAATAAGGTCGCCTCTGTTCCACGAACTTTCCAAAAACATTTCATTACCTGCCATTTGCGCTCCTGCCTCATCAAATGGTCCAGAGCCAAGTTCATTGTTAAGTTCTTGCCATTCTGCTTCGCTAGGCAAGTGCCAGCCATTCGGACAGATGCCTTGCACACCGCTTGGATTCAGTACGCTGCTGCTGTCGGTTGCTGTGTTCATGGCAGCAGGCCAGTTGTAAAGATAACCGTAAGCTTCCACATTGTCTTCATCACTATTCGGGTAATAACGGTAAGGTTCTGTTTCGCTTCCCATTAGAATTTCGCTTGTTTCCAGTGGAATATTGCCAGCATACCTCAAGTTTTCGGCCATCCATTTCTGGTTGCCGATTATAATGGATTTATATTCGGTACTATCACGGTCATCGATGAAAGAACCATAGGTATAGAACGCAACCGTATCGCTCCGGGATGTTCCAAGGCTGTCGGTAGCTTCTGCCACAAACCAGTATTTGGTTTCGGGCTGAAGGTCGGAGAAATATGCGGAATAATAGTGGTAGTCGCTGTCGTAGCCAATATATTCCTGCTCTGTCAGATTGTTCCTGTCGGTGCCCCAGTACATAGTTAGTTCAAGTTCATCTTCATCGTCGGATTCTACATCCACACTAATTTCCATAGCTGTTGTATCACGGTATTCTGGGTATAAGATTATGACATCAGGCGGACCTGCAGTTCTGAAACTCTCTATTGAGCCATACGTAGTAGTATCGATAGTAGTTGCATAAGCTGCGAAGTAGTACCTTTTGCCCGGTTCAAATTCTTCTGCTAAAGTTTCATAGGAGAACCACCTTCCACTGTACTCCTCAACATACATTTCTTCGCTGAGATTTGTGGATACTATCTTTGTAAAATCGGAAATATCGCGCTTCAAGCTGTATAAGAAGCCGTATTCCTTGAGATATGCCACGCCACTATCATTTAGAGCAAAACCACCTTCAATAAATACAGAGTCCGCGTCAACATAGGGATTGCCGGTATATACAGTTGCTATTTTTGGTGGAATTACCATAAGCACGAACGGCTTTGTTACGCCTTCGTAGGTTGCGGTAAGAGCGACTTCCACATTTGACTGACCAAGTGCAGGTCGGGTAACAGTAGCATTTCCGTCCGATATTGATATTACATTGGTATTGCTTGATTCCCACGACACATCATGTCCCAAAATTGTTGTAGGCAGAGTGAAATTTACCCTTACAGCGGCAGCTGCATCTTCGGGCTGGAAATATATAGGTATTCGTGCTGCTGTTGTCCTGTCGTCTTCAGGTACGCCCGCAGGCATAGGGTAAAGCCCATCGGTGTAGGTCCAGTTGGCTGCCAACGTCGATTGGAGAGCAGAACCGACAATTTCGGTAGTTTCCAAACCTGTACCATGCGAGGTGTACATAAGTCTATATGATTCGTTCCTCATGTCGGTCACCTGCCTGTCGAAGAAATCTGTTGTATCAGGAAGGTTTTCGTCGGTTATACCTGATGCTGCATATACGTTTGTGTAATAATAGCTAGTTGTACTAACTCCCAAGAACTGTGGAACCGAAATATTATTTCTCAAGTTGGCGATTCCATTGCCCAATATACCGGCGATTTGCATCGAAAGGGCAGGGAAATAACCGTAGTTTGCGCAGTTGCTGATTGTGAGGTTTGCAAATTGATTGTTTCTCTGTGCCGCCTTATTAACCAATTGACCGAATGGGTCTCTGGCTATATAATTTGTAATTGAATTGTATCCTACAATTCCGCCAATCGACACAAAATTGCAACCTTGGTTTGTCGCGAATACTTCACCAATGTTCATGCATTTGTCAACCAAAACATTTCCGTCCGTAATTGTTGCGACAATTCCACCAGCCATTTCCTGGGCCATTACGGTTCCTGCATTGAGGTTCGACGACAAGGTTGCTTCCAGTATCTGCCCTGCGATTCCACCGGCGTACACGCCCCTTATTACGGCATTGTTGGTACATCCCGACACAGAACCTCCTTCGATTGAACCGACTATACCGCCAACCCAAACGTAGGAACTGGGTGACACTTCTATAGGCAGGTTGTTTGTACAATTGACTATGGTGTTGTTTATCGAGTTTCCTACAAATCCGCCAAATTTTCCTTGGTTATTTGATGTAATTTTCTTGTTTCCAGAAACCAAAGTCGTGCAGTTGGATATTGCAGATGACTTTGCACTTAGGCACAATGCCCCG
>JAGCNN010000307.1 GCA_017645925.1 Bacteroidales bacterium | reverse complement strand
CGGAATTATCCCTTTTAGTCTTGTAAAACAAATTTATTGGTTTTATCAAATGGCAAGTCATTAAATCCAAGCATTAGTCTGGGTAGCGAGAGTGTAGAATTACCCCCCGTTCCTTGAACACGGCAATTATCTTGTCATATAACGCTCCAAGGCATCTGCTGATTCCGTAATCGGGTTTCATAAGGCAATCAAGATAATTGTTCTCGTAACTTTCAAAGTCAATACTTACACCCACGCTCGTATGGAAAGAGTGGTCGCTGCCATCATACCAAATCTTGACAGGTGGAATTTCTTTAAAGTGAAAATACGGGTCGAACACCTTGCCCGTATAACACGGAATTGTTACATTATATTCAAATGCAACCTGTATCTCTTCAGTTGTGTGTATCATCTTATATATTTATAACTGGTTGTCCATATATAATATATTGGAAACTTTCCATCTTTTCATCGGCAAAGTTAGGAAATTTTGCCAAACCACAAAAATATAAATAAAGTATAAAGTCTATCTTATTACTAAAATGACCGAATACGAGATATTACAATATATTAAGGATGTAAAGGACGAAAACGGCAATGCGGTTTTTACTCCAAGCAATGACACCAAACTATTTAAAGTCGATGGGCAAAATATAGTTATGCCTTGTTCGTTTTATAGAAAGGTTATTGTTGATGGGGAAGAATATTTTGAAAATTTCAAAGTTCGGGCAGCAAATCACGGCGGTTGGTTTTCAAGATGGGAAGAAGATAAGGAATTAAAGCCTTGGCTTAATAAGCAGAACATAGACATAGTTTTTGCTCCTTTTAGCGCAACCCATAGCAATCTGAAAGCCAATACATTCTTTGTTATACAGCAATATGTCTATGACAGCAATGAAATTACCATCAAGAAGTTAAAAAGGATAATCAATGCTGTGTTGAACATTGGCAAGAATGACTTTTCCGACCCGCTCGGTACGGCAAGGTATAGGGTTCTCCGCCCTACGAATGACAAAGATGAACTGATACCCGTGCCGACAGACAAAAGCGTAAACGAATACCAGATAAAAGTGCTACGCGAATATGAAGAAAGCGAAAACAGACACGGCACTAACGAATCAAGTATATGCCGTGTGCAATTTGATAATATAATATATAAAACGAATATGACACATATTAAAAGATTAGATGAGATGGCGAAGTCCACAGTTGGTACAAAAAGGGACAGAAGAATTACCGAAAGCCGTGCTTCGCGCAAAGGCTTCAAGCAGTTAAATGAGAGTAGTTTCTCCGATGCCTTTTCGGGAAAGGGTACAAAGGACATTGAAGTAAGAATACGCGAAATGATGCTTCTATTTGAAGGATATGTATCTGGGTATGGCAATAAAATAGTGGTTGACGGTCTGAACAATGAATTTATAGAAAACAAATTCCAATGTGACGATTATGATATTGTAACGATGTCGGATACTTCGGAAGTATGGGTTCTGTTTAACCATAATCACCTAATACCAGAAGAAAAAATGTTTCACGAGTTGGACAAGGAAACGCAAAGAATTGTATATGATGACTTTATCGACTATATGAATAGGAATTTCCTTGACAATATGCGTTTGAAATATAACCAACTGTAAACTCACGCCACCGCACCACAAACGCCCAGCCCGACCAGATGCTTCCAAGCAATGTCGGGCTGGCGGTGGTTAAGGCGGTAGCAGAACTCGTCAACATACTCCTGCAAGTGCCTTGCGGAGATATGATGATAGATGCCGTAAACGCCCCGTTTAAGTATAGCCCAGCAACTTTCTATCGTGTTCGTGTGCTTTCCATCACCCAACGAATATGTCATACTGTGGTCAATCTTTATATGGATGTACTTCCTGTCGGTCTTGCCGTCAAGTATTCCGTAACTGCTCAACTGGTCGGTCATAACGGTAGTATTGGACTTGCATACCTCGTCCAAGATTGACAGCAGTTGCTTCCCGCTTAACTTCTTGCCTTCCTTGTTCGGCAGGGCGACCTTCGCATATATGCGCCCGCTACTGCGCTCGACAACGCCCACGACTGGCGTTTTGCTTGTCCCTCGTCCTCGCTTTGACTTTTTGGACACCTTGCCGTTGTGCTTGTTCTCCTTGCGTGGCTTTCCGCCTACATAGGTTTCGTCTATTTCAACGATTGCCTCGAATGTGTCCCTGTGCGTTTCCGTCCCCATTGCGTAGCGTATAAGTTTCAGCATACGGAACGCGCCCTTGTAGGACACCATACCGAGTTCCCTTTGCAACTGCAATCCGCTTATGCCCTTGCGTGCAATCAATACGAGGTTGATTGCAAAGAGCCACATACGCAGGTCAAGGTGCGTATGCTCGAATATTGTTCCCGTAAGGGCGGAGAACTCGCTCTTGCAGTTGTTGCAGTAGAGGTTTCTGCGGTTGTAGTGCTGGTGGTAGATTTTGTGATGCACGCATCCGCACTTGGGGCAGACATATCCGTCTTTATATTTGGTGCTTACGATGAAGTCTATTGCATCGTCTTCGGTTGGAAACTTCTCGAAAAATTCAAACTGGTTCATAGTCCGTTGCATTTGGTTACATCGCAAAGGTAGGGACTATAATGATGCGGGTGTAAATTTTGCAAGTAGCAAAAATTTCGTTATGACGGTATGTCGTTATGTCGGGATGACGGCTGCAAGACTAAAAGGGATAATTCCG
>JAGCNN010000306.1 GCA_017645925.1 Bacteroidales bacterium | reverse complement strand
GAATCAGGTTATTATCCTTTCTATCGCGAAGAAGGTGACGGTTTCCCCGACCGTTTGCAACAAGTGATAGACACCGTTGTCACTTCCGAAATTCCAGCTGTGAGCAAGATTGAATATGATTCTGTTTATAAAGTTAAGCAACTTTTGGCGGTACTGGCCGAAATGAAGCCTTACACTTTGAATATCTCATCGCTTTGTTCGACATTGCAATCGTCGCGTAATAATGTATTGAAACTCTTGGATTTAATGGACAAGGCTGCTTTGGTGCGTAAGCTCTATGCAACAGAAAGCGGAATGAACATGCTGACGAAGCCGGAAAAAATATTGTTCTACAACACTAATTTGATGTATTGCTTGACTCCCCAAGTCGATTCAGGAACCATGCGCGAGACTTATCTTGCCTCGCAAGTTGGTGTCAATCACCGACTTTATATGCCCAACAAAGGTGATTTGGTTGTGGATGGAAAATGGCTGTTTGAAGTAGGTGGCAAGGGAAAAAATTTCTCACAAATCAAGAACATTGAGAACAGTTTCGTTGTAAGCGACAACACGGAAATAGGTCATGGAAACAAAATTCCGTTATGGCTATTCGGATTGTTATATTAAATGTATTACTTTTGTGCCAAATTTACAAGATGATGTCAAAACTCAACTATTTCCTTCAAAAAGCAATCTTAACCTTTGTTTTTGTAATTGGCTCTCTTTCAACGTTGAACGCTCAATGGGTGAGCCCAGGCAACGGAACCACTTATACCATAGAAGACCTTGTGGAACTCAGCAACGGCTGTGTTATATGGTCTGAAAGTAACAATTCTTATAGAATCGAAAACGACGTCACCATTTCGGCCAACGACAAACTTGTTGTCAACCATTCCATAAACTTTGGCAACAATGTCACCCTGACCATCAAAGGCTCGATAGAGGCCATAAATACGGATACTTATTATTGGCTGTCTTTTTCAGGCAATTATGGTGTGAATGGTCGTATCCGTTTGGAGGATGCCACAGCTCCGTGCGTGTTCAGAAGATGCTATATTACACAATTGGATGGCATACAAGTTATTGAAAGCGAGGCTGTTTTTACGGACTGCCATTTCCAGAACTTCCGTTGCGAACAACAAAGTGCTGTTGTCGATTGCATGAACTGTGACCCAGTGTTCACGAATTGCAATTTTGATAATAATAGTGGTTCGGCCATCAGTTCGCCGGCCAATGGGCAAACCTCTCCGCAAATCATCGACTGCATTTTCTTTTTGAATTTAGGTGAAAACCGACCTCAAATCAATCTTGGACCAGGCGCTCAGGATAGCATCCGCATTGTGAGATGTACCATTGATGACGGAGACCATACAATAGGTGGAATTTCCATTGCCGACCTGATGGGAACTGGCGCAACCAAAATCCTATTGAAAGACAATATCATCAAAAACTGCCGCTACGGTTACAACCAGCAAGGCTATAATTTGAGTTCCGTCATTATCGGCAACCAATTCATTAACAATAAATTGGAAACCAACCCTATGAATGGCGGCAGCGGCATCAGCATCTATGGTATGGATGAGAACAACAAGGCTTACATCCGAAATAATGTCATAACAAATAACCATTGGGGCATTACCGTTATTAATGCCGCCGATGTTGACCTTGGCACTGAAGACAATTGGGGTCACAACGTAATCCACGGCAACGGCCATGTCTATAATTATGGAGCAAACTATGGTATTTTTGACCTATACAACAACTCCGCCTACGACATCACGG
>JAGCNN010000305.1 GCA_017645925.1 Bacteroidales bacterium | reverse complement strand
GTTTCCCAGATAATATCGGAACCGGCAACCTGCTTCCCATCCGACTCGCCTAAAGAAACATTGCAATATACAAGGTCGTCGAGATGCTTGAACTGTATGCCGATAACACCATTGTCGCCGATGCCTGCTCTGCATTTGTCTATGTCGGATGAATATTGCCGCGAAACAATACGCTTCATAATCTCTGTCCCGCCAAACGAATAGTAGAAGAACATTGTGGAGCTTGACGAGAACTTGTCCAGAAATTCCCTATGCGAAATGCTCGCCTTCATAGTATTGTTGAGTGCTACATCATGATAAAGCGAACGCAGGTCGTCAACCGAATTGGCAAACACCATATAGTTGCCTATACAACAAACGTAACTACCTGTACAATAGCCAAACAAATCGCCAAACAATGCCGATGGAATATTTTTGCATGGCATCTTGAACACATTTGCCGACGTGCCATCACCAAGCGACATTACATTTTCATCGGAAACCATATTGCGAAGTTCAAGTTCGGCAGCCGACTGCGACTGCAAACCGCAAATGACGAAAGCACCATTTTCGGGATTATAACTGTTATCGCAAACAACGTAGGCGAATTCGCGCTTTACCAATGAATAGAACTTAGATTTTGCATCAAAGCCAAATGCACTATTTATACTTTCAATATCACTGTTTCTCTCCTTCAGCTTTCCATTCGATGCCATATATTCCGACAAAGCCTCGTCGTACTTTTGAGCATCTGCAAACGACATCAAAATATAAGCAGCCGCCTTTTCGGGAATTACAGAAGTTGCTCCAAATTCTACCGAAGGCTGCGACTTTACGAAGGCAGCAAATGCCGACGAGTCGGACTGCGGAAATTCAATGCCACTGAACGACAATGGTTTTCCCGAAACAATATCAAATGAGAACCATCCGTCAACCGACTTCATGTTTTTCACAAAGAAATTATCATCAAACAGTTCGCTCGAAAAAATTTCCATCGCAGGGACTGAGTTCAGAAATACATTTGCCAGTTCCTTTTTTCCCGACGAAGCCAAAGCCTTTTCAAAATTAGCATCGTCCTTGAGCCTTTGCCCCAAGCCGCAACTGCATTGCAGAGCATCCTCGAGATATTTTGCCGACGAAGAAAAAACAACATAGCCGTTCACAAAGCCAAACGAAACATCAGCTTCGGAAGGATGCAATCTTAACCTAATTATTTCCACATCGTTATATATGCGCGACTCAATTGACTCCAAGTGCTTCAGAGAATCAACAATTGCAGCAATCGCACCCTTGTCAGCCAAATCGGTTCGGCGCACATACAACTGGCACAAGCCACAATTACCATCCTTACGGACAGCAATTACACCGTCTTTTTCCAGATGTCCACCAAACATACCGCTTCGCGCAAGGCTATCAACCAGAGTACACAACGGCATTTTTATGCCCGACTTGGGAGAATAGAAAAGCTGAACCAGCGAATTGTCGCGCGAAACAAGCGAGGTTACAGAATCAATATCCGACGAACTTACCACTATGGAAGAACTTGCAGGCACCGCATCATACAAATCGGGAGCAACAGCTCCATCCCTATTGCACGACACAGACACAATTGTGGCAAAAGTCAATAACAATATAATAAATGCCAGCGTTTTACACTTCATAAAAAGTTGCTATTATTCAAATTCCAAAGGTAATACTTTTTTTGCAAAGAACACACCTTTTGAAAAAACATTTATGAATAGTCATCTGTTTACAGCACTTATACAAAAAAAATGAAAAGCCATCTGTTGATACTTTGTCATACAAGTATGTTCTCAATTGGATAAATATGCCGAATTTCGCAAAATTATAATTTCAGATGAAACGACTTTTTTCTACAATATTAGCAGCAGTCACCACATTAGCAGCAATGTCGCAGACAGACACTGCATATATCAACCGCATAAACACATCTATCGGCAGAATGTGCGACTCGGTTAACGTGTGGTGGAAGTCTCCATCGGCAATCCCCGACAGCATCAGGCAGCTCAAAGCACCAAGCTATCCGGAAATAATTTACGAAAAGCGCATTGCCAACCTCGACGAACTCACAAGCATCAAACTGGAATACAACGATGTGGTTCTGAAATACATAAAGGCCTACGGACTTAGCAACCGCCCCAAGATGCAAAAGGTCATCGGGCTATCGGCATACTACTTCCCTATCTTCGAAGAATACATGGCAAAATACGGTCTTCCGATGGAACTGAAATACCTTGCCGCCGTAGAATCATCGCTCGACCCCAATGCTATTTCAAAGTCTGGTGCTGTTGGACTTTGGCAATTTTTGAAACCAACCGCCGATGTCATGGGCTTGAAAGTTACCACCTACATCGATGAGCGCCGCGATGTCCGCAAATCAACTGACGCAGCCTGCCGTTACCTGCGATTCCTCTACGAAACCTTTGGTGACTGGCAGCTTGCACTTGTGGCATACAACGGAGGACAAGGGACTGTCAAAAACGCCATCGAGCGCAGCGGAGGAAAGACCAACCACTGGGATTTGCTGCCATTCTTCACCGACCAGATGAAAAACTACGTGGGAGCCTTCATCGCAATGGAATACCTGATGCAGTACCACGCCGAGCACAACCTTTTCCCCAACAAAGGCTACATCGAGTACATGAAAACCGACACCTTGCAGGTCAAAGGTCCGATTCATCTGAAAAACGTTGCGCAAACCACTGGCATTGAATACGAAACGTTAAAAGCATTGAACCCGCAATATCTGCTTGCATACATCCCCAACGACGGCGAATACCACACTCTTACAATGCCATTTGACAAAACCACGGTCTTTCTTTCAAAGATGACTGAGGTTCAGAATGTTCCGCAGCAGGTGAACGACTCTATAATCGCAACCGAAGAACTTCCAGCAACCATAAAACACAACAAGGAAATAATACACAAGGTGGTCGCCGGCGACAATCTGTTCCGAATATCAATGAAATACAGTTGTTCGATTAACGAGATTAAGAAATGGAACAATATGGCTGAAGACCATGTAATTCATGTTGGTGACGAAATAAAAATTTATCTTGAAGAGTAGAACAATAGCACAGGAATATAAAGCGCACATTACAAATTATAAAAGTTAACGCCTATGTCAAGATGGTTAAAATACCCCCTGCTTATCAATTTGGCACTTCTTTTCAAGGGTGGCATCCAAACCATAAGGCTACGCCGTGCATCGCAACGACCTCGCCTAGCTTCGGAAAATACACTGCGCGATATACTTTCAATAAGCAAGGATACTGTTTACGGCAGGGAACACAATTTTGAAGAGATTTTGTCGGCTCCAAAAGATTCCGAATTGTTCGCCTTGTACCAGCATTTAGTACCCGAAAACGATTATGAGGCACTACGCGGATATGTTGAGCGCCACAAAAATGGAGAAACAGACATTTTGTTCCCCGGTCGCCCCGACATGTACGCCACTACATCGGGAACAACTTCTGCCCCAAAATGGGTACCCATGACACACAAATATCTTCGCGATGTGTATGGAAAGATGTCGAACGTATGGGTTTGGAACTTTATCAAGCACCGGAATCTGGCATTGGCTGGCAAGGTGTTCGCCATAGTCGGCAAGGAATGTGAAGGCTACGCCCCCGATGGCACTCTCTACGGTTCGGTAAGCGGCGTTTTGGTTCGCGACATACCAAAGATAATCAAGAAACGCTACACAGCCCCAGCAAGCGTAATGTCAATTGAGGATTATGCAGCACGCAACTACACGCTCATGCGCCTTGCCATACAGCACTGGGATGTTACTTTGTGGTCAACGGCAAATCCATCAACAATATTGGAGCTACAACGTTCCGTAGATGAGAACCTCGACCTGATGATTGAGGACATTGAAAAAGGAACACTCACAGACAAGTTCGTGATTGACGAAGCCATACGTGCCGAATTGAAATCGTATATGCGTCCTCGCCCCGAACGTGCAAAAGAGTTGCGCGAACTGTGTGACAAAAACGGCGGACGAATCCTGCCTCGCCACTACTGGCCGAAACTCCAGATTCTAAGCACCTGGAAATGTGGCAATACAAAAGTCTATATGGACAAGTATCAGGATTATTTCGACTTGGAGCAAACCTGCTATCAGGAATTGGGATACATTGCCACCGAATGTCGCTTTGGCTTTGCCCTCGACATGAGCAACGAGTCGGTACTTTTCCCGCATCTGCACTACTATGAGTTTGTGCCTGAGGAAGATATGGACAAGCCACGCAAGCGATTCATGCAAATAGACGAACTGGAGCAAGGCAAGCGCTATTGCGTCTATGTAACAACATATTCGGGCTTGTTCCGATACAACATGAACGACCTTGTCGAGGTTGGCGGAATGTACGAGAAAACGCCGACTATACACATGGTAAGCAAGGTAAACGGAATAGTGTCGCTCACTGGCGAAAAGCTTTACGAACCGCAATTTATTGAGGCCGTTCACCAAGCCGAAGAAGAAACCAAGATAAAGACAAAGTTTTTTGTTGGTTTTGCCGACGTGAACGAGTCTGAATATCATTTTTATTTTGAGTTTACCGACCAGGAAACCTCGCAGGAAACTGCAGACATGTTTGCCAAAGTTGTTGATGATAAACTACGTGCCATCAACATAGAATACGAATCGAAACGAGCCAGTTTCCGCCTTAATGCACCCGTGGCACACCGACTGCAGAAGAATGCCTATTCCCGTTTTAAGACAGCATGTTTAAAAGATGGTATGCGCGACGGACAGTTCAAGTTCAATTTGCTCATGCAGGACGAAAATCGCCGCGGTAAGTTCCAAGTTTTGGTAATAGGTGACAAGATATCCGACATACGTCGCAATGTGATGGTTCGCCGTACCGAGCGCAATGACCGCAGAACCGAACGCACGAAGCGCCGTCAGTCGCGAAGGACGGAACGAAACAAAAAGAAGAACAAAAGCTGAGAATAAACAAATTAACCCATAAAAGCATCGTTTTATCCAGCGGCGAACAGCATAAAACACCATTTCAGCGCTGAATAAAGAGCATTTCTGAACAAAAACCTTGGCATCAGAAAATATAGTACACAAAGAAATCAACACAAAACACTATTTTACAATATATTACAACCTCCAATGTTCCGTCAGCGCAATTTTTATTTTAACAAAATGTTCCCTCAGCGCAAATTTTATTTTAACAAAATGTTCCCTCAGCGCAGTTTTTAAACTACAACAATCCAACCATATATACAGGCAACATTATTGTCGCACCATCTTTGCGCAAATCCTTGGTATATACCAAATAACGGTTAGAAATGCGCGATGAGAACTTAGTGCAGAACACGTCAAGCGACTTGTGCGTGCTGTACCCTTCCGACTTTACCTCCACCGGCCACAACTTAAAGCCTCGCGACAAAAGGAAATCAACCTCGTACAAATGCTTGTTCCCATCGGGGAAAGTATAGTAAAACAACTTATTGCCTGACGCCATAAGCATCTGGGCCACAACATTTTCATATACATAGCCCAAATTAGTAGCGAGTTTGTCATTCAACAATTTATTGTATATGATATTTTCTGAAAACGACTTGTCCCAGAACGCCATCGTAACAAAAAGCCCCGTGTCACATATATACATCTTGTAGGCCGACTTATCGGCGGTCAAGCCAAGCCCGACATTCGGGTCGTTGGCATGATAGGCGACATTTACCGTCTTGCTGTCCTGCATAAGATATATGAGTTCCGACACCATTTCCGCCCTTGTCTTTTCAATGACCGTAGTTGTCTGGTAGCGATTTGCATTCTTGTACAACTCAGCAGGAATTGCCATGAACATATCCTGAGCCTTGCCCGTCCTGTCGAACTTGCGGAAATCATCACGATAAAGGCGCACTATACTTCGTTTTACAGCATCCACTTTCGCAAAATCCTTTGTTTCAATGTACTTGCTTACCGCCTGAGGCATTCCGCCGACAAGCATATACAAGCGAAAATCGCGCAT
Source organism: Bacteroidales bacterium (assembly GCA_017645925.1). Lineage (GTDB taxonomy): Bacteria > Bacteroidota > Bacteroidia > Bacteroidales > ML635J-15 > Bact-19. The sequence continues at coordinate 3,844 of JAGCNN010000305.1, read as the reverse complement.
AAGCCTCCTGTTCACATCGTCGCCAAAGCCTTTGCCCTTTGCAAGAGCCTCGCGCATAAGCCCAATCGAAACAGTATCGCCAAGCGCCCATCTGAACTCCTCGTAGTCCATCGGGTACATATTGACAGATTCTTCCTCGCTCGGGATTATGATATTTTCCACATTCTGATGAATGCTTATGAGAGAGCCAGTCTCAATATAGTCGTACCGCCCGTCCTCGACCAAAGCCTTTATCGCCTGACGCGCTTCGGGAAACTTCTGTACTTCGTCGAACACAATCACCGACTGTCTTTCGTACAAATCGACACCTTTCAAGACCTTCAACCGCGAAAAGAAAAAATCCATATCCGACAAGTCGTCGAACAAGGCCTTTTCAGCATCCGAAGCCTTCGAAAAGTCAATTATCACACGAGTTTTGTATTCGTTTTCGGCAAAAAGCCTAACGACTGTCGATTTTCCGACACGCCTCGGACCTTCCACCAAAAGCGCAGTTTCTCCTTTCGATTCCTGCTTCCACTGAAGCATCCTGTCGTATATTTTACGCCTAAAAACAAACTCGTCCATGCCAGCAATTTTAATTTTTTTGCAAAAATACTATTAATCAAAATAATACACAAGAAAAATTTGAAAAATGTTCCGTCAGCGCAATTTTCATTTCAGCAAAATGTTCCGTCAGCGCAATCTTCATTTCAGCAAAATGTTCCGTCAGCGCAAATTTCATTTTGCAAAAATGTTCCGCCAGCGCAAATTTTACCCATAAAAAAAACTCGGCAGCCACATACGCAACTGCCGAGTTTATTATTTCTTATTATTGTCATTGTGCAAGGCATTAAACATCAAACGTCAGCAACTTAAAGCTAGTAACCCGTTCAATCTTTGCAATGGTTTCTATGGTCAGGTTTTCTGTGTCCTTGAGTATTCGTTACACATGTGAATATACTTGTGTGCTTGAGAGTTTGCAACTGGTCACAAATTGTGACCAGTTCATTCGTTTCATATTCTATAAGTTGAAAACGAAAGTGGTCTGGAATTATATTCACTTCTTATTTAACACTATCAAGTATCTTTTCAGGTGATGTTCCCATCAATGTGATAGCAGACAATTTGCGTCCCATATCCTTCAATGAGTGCCCGCAATGATACAAGAAGTCATCAATTATCAGCCAACGGTCGTGTGACGGATTCGCCCATATATGCGTACTTATTGGATTTGTTTTCTCCGAAGCATTATGCATATCCCTTAACGAAGACAAGTCCTTGCCAGAGTATATGTCGGCAGTAACTCCATTTGTACGCACATCAAGCATATCGAATGTAGCGGCATCAATGTATGCGTCAATGACAACAACCCTATGCTGTGCTGTTTTTACCAGTTTCTCCAATAGTACGCGAGCCTCAAAAAAATCACCGTCAAAAAATACCTTCTCAACTAGTGGCAAATTGGCTTGGACAAAAAAGTCTATCTTTTCCTGATGCTTCTGCAATATGCTGTCGTGTTGGGCAAGTCGTCTGTCAATGCGTTCCTCCATAGCTATCAAGCGTTGGTTTACAGCATAACCATTAAGCAGATATTCTTTCAAAATTCGAGTTGCCCACTGACGGAATTGTGTGCCGCGTTTCGACTTGACACGATAGCCAACCGATATTATTACATCAAGGTTATAAAACGATGTCCAGTAATTTTTCCCATCTGCGGCAGTAGTCAAGGAATCCTTGACAACTGAATTTTGAACATTGAACTCTTGAACATGAAACCAGAAACAGCGTAGCGAAAAACGGCGAAGCCCCCAAAAAAACAATACCCGGCAGTTTGATTGCTCAGGGACTGTCGGGACTTAACGATGCAAAGATATAAATTATTATTATCCTAGCAAAATAAAATACAAAAAATCTTTTCAAAATTTACACAGACATAATCTTGCTGCAAACTACATTTATATGGTCAATGCCATACAACAAACCTTTTGTGTCTATTGCCATCCATTCAAATAATCTCATTATGGAATTATAACACTCTATAACACTTTGCGTATCAGTAACAATTGGATATGATCTTCCAAAACAAATCGGCTCGTGATGGGCAATCCTATTCCTTATGGTATTGATTTTATACAACTCATTATAAATATATGTATTGTCATAATGGTTTGTTTTTGTTGATATTGGCTTGTTTGGAAAAATATTGAGAAGGCATCGTCCTGTCAAACGATATTGCACATTGTTGAACATATATTTCCACACTCCGAATTCCATTTCTGCCAACAATTTACTATGCGTATATCTGCCATTGTTTGTCAATCCGTCATATGCCTTCTTTATAATCTTTTTTGTCCCTTCCACACGCCTGTCTGTGTCGAAAGCACCACCTTGCAATATAAAATCACGCAACCAGTTATCGCCATGTACATTCTTCATTTCCTTGTCAATTCTATTTCTAAGCGAAACTTCAAACATACTTACTATGGCAAACATTTCCTGCGAAAGTCGCAAGTTGCTTCTATATAGGAACATTGCCCGTTTTGTATCATGCGAACATGCTTCAACATACTTGTTCATCCTTTCTGGTGATATAATATCTTCAAATTCTATGTATTTCATTCCGATTGATATGCAAATTTATTCGCACAAAGATAATTCTTATTGAATAAAAAAGCATATATCAATAACAAAAAAACAGCAGCCGACCCTCGCCGACTGCCGTAAATCTAAAACCATAAATCACATTTATTCCGCCACTACAGGGCGCACAGATAGCCCATTGCTGCGTGGGGCGTTGTTCAAGTAGTAATTGCCCGAATAGAAGTTGAGGATCCACGCACTGGGGGGGAGACGAGAGTCAAACGAACTCGACCAGTAGTAGCCGTAGGAACCAGCTCTATTAATATTGCTTTCATTGCGTTCGCCGGCGGCGGGCAGGAAGATTGAATTGCCGTTAGGTCCGGTGAACAAGCGTCCGTTTACGCCGCTCTGGGTCGTCCATGTTACGGTGCAGTTGTCAATCAAATCCTGCATTTCCGTACTTGTTGGCATACGCCATCCAGCGCCCCAGTTGGCGGTGGCTGCATCGTCACTTGCTTCCAAAGTAGTCAAGGCATCGGTAAAACCGTTGTTGCCAAAACTTGAGTTGTTGCAGTATTTTGTGAGGGAGTTATAAGCACCATTGCAGTAGTTATAATTGTCCCACTCGTAATTGTCCTTGGTGGTTGTTTCGCCCCAAGCAAAGTAATTCCCATAACCTTCAGGCGTAGTTGCACCTACATTGCAAGTCGCCCACTTGGTACCGCTTGGCAAACCAAGGTCAACCCAAGTGTGGCCGTTTACTGTACCTGTTGTCATACGCCATTGCGCGTAAAGTGTTATATTCGTTGATATGCTTATGCTCTGTTCATCAGTATATGCTGTTCCACTGCCATTGGCTTTCGTATTCCAGCCAGTAAAGATATAATTAGTTTTTGTGAATGTATTTGCAGAAATTGTCTGTGCAACACCTACAACAAATCTCTGTGATTCCATAGTACCGATACCACCGTTGGCATTGAAGGTTACAGTCAAAGTAATTGCATCTATCGTTGTCTGCAATGTTTCAATAGTTGCCTGTAGGGTTTCTATCAAATCATCTACATACTTCTTTGTAGCAGCATCTTGGTTTGCTGTAGGATTTGCCAAATTTGTTATCCTGTTGTTTCCTGCCGAATTGCCCTTGGAAATAACATTAGTCAAAGTTCTGTTGTCCACATAGTACTTTGTTGCAGCATCTTGGTTTGCAGTAGGATTTGCCACATTTGTTATCCTGCTGTTTCCAGCCGAATTGCCCAAGGCAACCACATTCGCCAAAGTCTGGGTT
>JAGCNN010000304.1 GCA_017645925.1 Bacteroidales bacterium | reverse complement strand
GATGATGAAGACGATGAATAATACAATAGGAATAATTGGAGGTACCGGTCTCGAAAAAAGCAATATACTTGAGAACCAATCTTCCCAGATAATAACAACCTCATTCGGAGAACCTTCTTCACCAATAATTACAGGTAGCATCTGTGGAAAAAAAGTTGCTATAGTTTCTCGTCACGGACTTGAACACACAATAACACCAAGCAACGTAAACTATCGTGCCAATATAATGGCTCTCAAGAAATTGGGATGCAAGAACATAATAGCTACTACCGCCTGCGGAAGCCTGCGCGAAGAAATTGCTCCCGGACATTTTGCTGTTCCCGACCAGTTCATTGACTTCACAAAACATCGCATAAATACTTTCTACGAGGAATTTGAGCCCGGCAACATGGTACATTGCCCAATGGCACATCCGTACAACGACCGTCTGCGCGAATTTCTTGTAAATGCGACTAAAGCCCAGAATGCCAGCGTTCACGAAGAAGCGACAATCATAACCATCGAAGGACCAAGATTTTCATCAAAGGCAGAATCCAAAATGTTCCGCATGTGGGGTGCCGACCTAATTAATATGACAACCGCTACAGAAACTGCACTTGCCAACGAAGCTGGTTTAAACTACGCATTACTCTCAATAGCAACCGATTACGACTGCTGGAGAGACGATGAAAATCCCGTTTCCCTTGAAATGATACTTGAAAATTTCAAGAAGAGCGTAGATGTTATGCAAAAAATCCTCATGGAAGCCATTAAAAACATCTAAAGATGTCTGAAATAACTAGTTACGAGGTTATTAGAATCATCAACCGCAAACCTCTCTTTCTTAGCGACCATTTCGCAAGGTTTGAAAATACACTTGCCTCAGTTGACAACAATATAAAAGTCGATAACATAGAATTCGGCTCAATGTTATACAAATGTATTTGCGACAACAACATAGAAAATGGCAACATAAAAATTGAAGCCATCTATGATAGGGAAAGCAAAGCTCTGCAATATATCTGCCACGAAATTCCGCACCACTACCCTACCGCCGAACAATACGAGTATGGTGTCCCAACCAAAACTTTTGCCTACGAAAGGCAAAATCCTCATAACAAGATATGGAACCAAAACCTCCGCGACACCGTTGACAAGTTTATAGCAGACAACCAAATTTATGAGGCAATATATGTAAACAGCAACAACCATGTAACCGAAGGAACACGTTCAAATATTTTCTTCTTTTATGGAGACATCCTCATTTCTGCAAAGGAAAAGGATATTTTAAAAGGTGTTACGCGCAAGTACATAATAGACACTGCCAAACGCAACGGCCTCAAATATAAAGAAATGGACATTGACATTAATGAAATTTCTGTTTTCGAGTCAGCTTTCATTTCAGGGACATCGCCCAAGATTCTGCCAATATCCAGCATCAATGACGTGACATACCATGTTAAAAACGAAAACCTGCGAATGCTCATGCAGAAATTCAACGAGGTCATAAACCAAAACATCGGATAGTGACATCAACGCGCAAAACCACCAAAATTCTACATATCATTGTGTTAGTAGCATTGCTAGCACCTGTTTGCGCAAACGCTCAAAACGAATGGCAAAATTGCAACTGCGACATGCCAATTCAATACAGAATATGCGAAAGCGGCAAGGACTATCAGGTAAGATGCAAGTTCGTGATTAATGCTTCGATGGAAAAGTGCATAGATATTTTCTGCAATGCAGAAAAACACACCAAATGGGTTTACAACTGCATCGAAAGCAATACTCTAGAAAAGGATACGAACATCGGTATTTTCCGCAATATTATTGAAGCACCCTTTTTCATGAAAGACAGAGAGGTGTTTGTCTTGTACATGGTTGCCTACAATTCAGACGGAAGTGTTACTATTACCAACACTTGTCTGCCCAACTATTGTCCCCGTGTTGACAAATACGAACGTATAACCCGTTTGAAATCAACATATAGGCTTTGTCGAGTAAGCAGAAATGTTACCGAGGTTGATTATTTTACCGAAACAGGCGGACCGGCAAACCTTCCCAACTTTCTGCTGTACATATTCCTTTGCAAGTCAACAATGGAGACGATAGAAAACCTACAAAAAATTAATAGTGTCCACTAAAAAATAGGGCAATACGCGTAATTGTAATGTTTCCAAGTGTTTAGGTAGAAATACAAATAAAGGGGCTTGTCATTCCGAAAGCTAGTCGTAACACGCGATACGGAACGGGGAGCGTTGTGAAGACTGCTGTCCGAAATCTGCTAACGGATTATTAAAGAACAGATTCCGTACAAACAGGCTCACACGACACGTTCCTTAGTCGGTTCGCTTTGTTTTACGGAATGACTTGAGAGTGTTTAGCGGACACTAATATCAAAAAATGTAGTATTCTAATTCTTCCTTGCAACATACAGTATCTCCTTCTTGTCAAGGCGATATCTTTCCATATCCTCTGCGGAAATCTTTTCCTTTATGTCAAATTCCTCAACAGTAAAGCCAACCGACCTGAGCCTGTCTGGATAGTCAAGCCCGTGCCAACGAACATGGTCGTACTGACCGAAATGCTTCTCACGCTCAAGAGGTTCGGTAATTGAAGGATCCTCGTATGTTTCCTTGAAATTTGGATTTATAGGAACCTGAAGGATAGCAGTACCACCTTTTTTCAGCACGCGGAATATTTCCTTCATGGCCGTAATGTCGTTGGGAACATGTTCAAGTACATGGTTGCATATAACATAATCGTACGACTCATCGGCAAGCGGAATCTGCATGATGTCAAAATGCAAGTCTGCAATCGGCGAAACAAGGTCAGCGGTCGTGTACTCAATGTTTTCCGACTTCTTGAACCGCTTTATGAAAGGCTGTTCGGGCGCAACATGCAAAACCGATTTCTTTTTTGTAAAAAAGTCGGAATATTCAGTCCAATACAACCACATGAGCCTATGCCTTTCCAAAGACAAGCATTTGGGACACAAACGATTATCTCCACCGCTTTTGCCGTATGGCAAAAATTTGCGGAACGATTTTCCACACACAGGACATGTTACATTATGACCTATATAAAAAGGCCTGACCAATATAGAAAACAGCCCCGAAAACCTTATCAATATCGGACGAGGAATTTTCCTTACCAAAAATCTTATGAGTTTCTTCATATCAAGCTGTTATTTTTGTTACAGAAGTTTCACCAGACATCTCTACCTTTACCAGTTCACTTCTGAAATAATACCAAATGTAAGCCGAAATCCGTTTACCAGCAAAACCTTTCATCTGCGAAATCAATTTAGCGTAGTAGCGAACCTGATCGGCATATCTCTTTATATTTTCCTCTTTACCAAACTTATAATCAAGGATTACAACCTCGTCGGGGAATATCATAACCCTGTCGGGACGCTTCAACTTGTCGCTGGTAGAATTTGGATCAATAATATTGAACTCGTTGTAAACTTCGCAACTGCCATCATACCAACGACTGACATTCTCATCAATCAAAACTTTATTGAACTCAGAAACAAGATTTTCGGCTGTCTGACCGTCAATCTCCCCATTGTCCAAAAGAAGCGATACCGAAGACTCAACATCATCCTT
>JAGCNN010000303.1 GCA_017645925.1 Bacteroidales bacterium | reverse complement strand
CTCATGACCACTGGCGGGAATGAAACAGTGGGAATAATAGAGTCGTATTATTCCGTTCCGAAAATATAACGGCGGAAGAGCGTCTTTGCTGCTTCAACGCCAAGCATCTTACTGATGGTGTCGAAGGCTGGTCCGCCATTGCTGATTAGCCCTTCAACATAAGATTACATTTAGTTGCACAAAAATAGAACTTTTTCACGAAGGATAAACCTTGGAAAGTAAATTCCTGCGCGGGACGCTAAAACCCTCTCTCAAAAAACTGACATAAGACTATATGTTGCCAAAACATTTTGAGGATTTATGCATTTTTAGCAAAAAACATTTTGAGGATTTATGCATTTTTGACAAAAAACATTTTGAGGATTTATGCATTTTCGCCCAAAAACATTTTGAGGATTTGTGCATTTTTAGCAAAAAACATTTTGAGGAAACAAAAAAATGACATACCTTTGCACCACGAAATCAACATATTAGTCAATTATGGCATTCAAAAGAAAATTATACAATGAAATGTTGCGTTGGAAAGAGTCCAGAAAAGGCACATCGGCATTGCTTATAAAGGGAGCACGGCGAGTGGGAAAATCTACCTTAGCGGAAAACTTTGCAAGGAAAGAATACAAATCCTACATCCTAATTGACTTTTCGAAAACCTCGAAACAGGTTGATGCTCTTTTTGAAGACATGATGAACTTGGATATGTTTTTCTTTCAACTGCAGAACATATTCGGTGTCAAACTTCACGAGCGCAAATCTGTAATTATTTTCGACGAGGTACAGATGCAACCTTTGGCACGACAGGCAATCAAGCATCTGGTAAAGGACGGACGATACGACTACATAGAAACGGGGTCTCTGCTTTCCATCAAGAAAAATGTGGAAAACATTGTCATCCCGAGCGAAGAAACCCGCTTGACCCTATATCCGATGGATTACGACGAATTCTGCTGGGCTACAGGCGATACGGTGTCGTCTGAGTTTCTCCGCCAAGCATTCGAAATGAAACACGAAGCTGGCAATGCAGTACACCGCAAATGGATGCGCGACCTTCGACTATATATGCTCATCGGTGGTATGCCTCAGGCAGTTGACGCATACAACAAAACAAACAACCTTCAGGAAGTGGACAATATCAAACGGGAGATTCTTCAGCTATACGACGACGACCTGTACAAAATAGACTCAACAGGCAGGGCATCACAACTATTTGCTGCAATTCCAGGTCAATTGAGCAACAATGCAGGTCGCTACCAAGTGTCGAGCGTACTTGAAAACCAGAATGCCGAGCGCGTAAGTTCTGTTGTTGCCGATATGGTTGACAGTATGGTTATCAATCTGTCGTTTCATGCCAACGACCCTAATGTCGGACTTGGTATGAGCAAGGATTTGTATCGGTACAAAATGTTTGTCGGCGACACGGGCTTGTTCGTAACATTGGCATTCAAAGACAAATCATACACAGAAAACCTTGTATATCAAAAGCTTCTCAGCGATAAACTTAATGCAAACCTAGGCTATGTTTACGAAAATCTTGTTGCTCAGATGCTGAAAGCAAATGGCAATGAGCTTTTCTACTATACCTTCCCTACAGAAAACGGAAAACACAACTACGAGATTGACTTTCTGTTGTCACGCGGCAACAAGATCTGCCCAATAGAAGTAAAATCATCTGGCTACCGCTCGCACAAGTCGCTTGATGTCTTCTGCGATAAATATTCCTCGCGCATCTCCGACCGCATACTGCTCTACACCAAAGACTATCAGCAGGACGGAGAAACCACCTGTATGCCAGTGTATTTTACGCAATTCTTGTAAATCGGGTTAACCTCTGCGACAAGTCACATTTCTTCGCCTTGCATCCGCTTAAATTCCTCACAGAAAGCATACAATGGGATACATTCCAACCAATCTTGACTTATACGCGGTTTCATCGACAGGCGTATGCCACGCAAATCAGGATGGTTCTGTATAAATGTCTTCATCGATTTTGACTGCAGGTTTTCTTCCGACTTTGCCTCCACTGGATAAACCGTAGAACCTATTTGCACAACGAAATCAAGTTCTACCCTCGAATCTTCTGCGCTATGGTAAAATACGGGCAATCCTGTCCCCATCAATTGTGCCGCTACGAACAATTCGGTAAATGCGCCCTTGTATTCGCTAAAAATTTCATTGCCAACAAGTACAGCCGATGCGGGTGCATCAACCATAGCCCCCATCAGACCGACATCCAGCAAAAACAACTTGAAAGCATTGGCATCCCCGTAAAACTTCAATGGCATTTTTACCGCTGTTGTACGGCAAACCTTATACACAAGACCAGCATCGACCAGCCATTGTATTGCTACTTCGAAAGCCGCTGCCCTAGCTCCTTTCTTCAAGGCTCCATATATAAATTTCTTGTTTTCCTTAGCCAATTGCGACGGAATGCTCTGCCATACCATACGGATACGCGGCACTTCGTTCTGTGGAGCATACTTGGAAAAGTCGTGTTCATAGTCGGCAAGAATCTTTTTTTGAACTTGGCGGACATCTTTCAATCCTCCATTGTCCAAATACGCCAATACCGCAGCCGGCATTCCGCCCACATAATAGTATTGCCGCAACAAGTCGATGTATTCCTTTTCCAGAAGATTAATAACCGACCAGTCGCCACGCAAAAGCTCATCGGCCATCTGCTCACGACCGACTGCACGAAGAAATTCCTCAAAGTTCATCGGATACAACCTGATAATGTCCACTTTGCCCACAGGAAAAGAACTTTGCTTATGCAACGATATTCCAAGAAGCGAACCTGCAACCGCTATATGTATGTCGGGCGCATCCTCACAAAAGTATTTCAAGGCAGTAAGTGCCTGCGGACATTCTTGAATCTCATCAAGAATTATCAATGTATCGTTTGGGGTAATGTCAACATTCGACAACGCCGACAACGCTCGCAACAATTGTTCCACACTTCCGCCATTGACGAAAACCTCTCGAGCCTTTTCGTGACGGTCGAGACTAAACATAACCTTCTTCTTGTATTCACGCTTTGCGAACTCATTTAGTAGCCATGTTTTTCCAACCTGTCTGGCACCATTTACAATCAAAGGCTTCCTATTTTTACTATTCTTCCACTGTATCAATAAGTTATATTCTATTCTCTCCATAGTATTGACATTTTTCTGCACGACTTTTCGCCGCAAAGATACACTTTTCTGCACGACTTTCAAACAAAATTATACATTTTTCTGCACGAGTTTTTGCCGAATGCTGACACTTTTCTGCACGAGTTTTGGGATGACTTTATTAACAAGAGCAAACGACCATAAAAATCTCGGTGTGGGACTAAAAAAACTCTCTCAGAAAAACTGACAGAAGAATATCTTTCTCCACAAGATTCCTCATTACGATGAAACTGAAGAAGGGAAAAATCAAGTAGTCGGCAACCGTACTTTGGATTTTTTTCGTATTTTCGCAACAGATTTAGTAAAACAAATATGAAGAAAATTATCATCATCGACGGAGGCCCGCGCAAAACATTCAACACCGCCTCCATGCTCAGCAAGTTTGCCGAAGGAGCGACTTCAGCAAGCGCAGAAATAGAAGTAAAAACAATACGCCTCTACGCACTCGACTACAAAGGTTGTATGTCGTGCATGGCCTGCAAGATAAAGGGCAAGGCATCGAATGTGT
>JAGCNN010000302.1 GCA_017645925.1 Bacteroidales bacterium | reverse complement strand
GAGCAATTAGTTCCTCCGGCAGATTGAATTTGAATTGAGATAATTTCATGTATTCTACTTAATTATAAACCAACATTTTATTAAACAAAATCCGCTATTTACGCATTTTAATTTTGAAATGGCAAAAGTACAAACAAAAAATCATAATCACAACTCATTTTTTTTGAATTTTATGGAAAATCACGAACAGGCTAAAAGGCGAAAAGAAAAGAAAAAGGACGGCATTCAACCGTCCTTGATTGTTGTATGTTTTTGTGGTCGTATATCCGTAAGGGAAGGTTTCAAACCTTCCCTTACAATAGACCACAAAACATTTCGGTTATTCCTTTACGAATTTGCGTTGCGAAACAACCGTTCCTTCGGTGTGGATTCTTACCACATACACCCCTGCCTTCAAATCTTCCACATCGCAAACCGCATTGTCGCTGTTTACCTCAATGCGCTTTACCACCTGTCCCATCACGTTCACAATCTCGATTTCCGAAATTGTTTCCGATGATGTGATGTTGAGAATGTCGGTGACGGGATTCGGGAAGAGGGCGATTTCGGAAACTGCGCTTTCGTCGATGCCAGAGGTCCTTGTAAATATGGCGACGAAGGTGGCATTTTGCGTAACCGTTATTGTACGCGGATTTTCGGTGCTGTTGTTGTCGTACCATCTTAGGAAGGTATAGCCTTCGTTTGGAATAGCTTCGAGACGTACCTCTGTACCGGCAGGATATCTTCCGCCTCCAGTAACCGTACCTTGCTCTGGCTCAAGCGGACGCACCGAAATGGTGTATAATTGCACCTCAACGAACGTTGCTATATAGGTTGCATCACCTGTTACCGTTATCGTGCGCGGATTGTCGGTGTTGCCGTCCGTCCAAGCTGCAAAGTCGTAGCCCTCGGCTGGAGTTGCCGAAATCTGTATCTCGGTGCCGTAGTCGTAGGTATTGCTTTCGCTTACGGTTCCCATCGCTTCATCGGCAGACTCTACGGTAATAGTAAACCTATCGATTGCAAACGAAGCCGTGTATGTTGCATCGCCTGTTACCGTTATCGTGCGTGGATTGTCGGTGTTGCCGTCGTTCCACTGCACGAAGCGGTAGCCTTCGTTTGGAGTGGCTACTATTCTGGCGTTGCCATTTGAGCAGGATGGTTGCAGGGTAATGCTTGCTGTTCCCATCTGCGGATTTGCGCTTGATACGCTTAGCAATGAGGCTCCGGTTTCGCGTATGTCGCTGAAATTGCCCCATTCGTCAGCAGCCAAATACGCAGCCGCCGAGCCACAGGGAACCCATACTGTGGCATAGTAATAATATTCGCATCCACCATAATTATAATTAAAATTATTTCCACCAACAGTTGGCGGAGTTGCAGGGTTTGCATATATGACGGTCAGGTTGCAACAACCAAGAAATGCCTGACTGCCAATGCTTGTAACAGAATTGCCTATTGTAACATATGTCAGTCCGCTACAATTAAAAAATGCGCTTCCCCCAATGCTCGTAACAGAATTTGGAATTGTCAATGTTCCAGAAAGTCCGCTACAATTACGAAATGCACCATCTCCAATGCTTGTTACAGAATTTGGGATTGTCAATGTTCCTCTCAATCCGCTACAACTATTAAATGCGTTATCGCCAATGCTCGTAACACCATTGCCGATGGTAACCGAAGTCAGTCCAGTGCAAAAACCAAATGCATATTGTCCAATGCTTGTTACAGAATTTGGGATTGTCAATGTTCCTCTCAATCCGCTACAACTAGAAAATGCAGCATATCCAATGCTTGTAACAGAATTGGGGATTGTAACAGAAGTCAGTCCGCTACAATCAAAAAATGCATAATCGCCAATGCTCGTAACAGAATTGGGGATTGCAACCGATGTCAGCATAGAGCAGCCGTAGAATGCCCCGCGCAGCAGATTTCCGCCTGTCACGGTAACCGACCTAAGGCTGCTGGGAATGTAGGCATAAATACTACCGCCATTGTATTGTTGACAAATTGTTCCTGTTTGGCTGCTTGTTGAATAATCGAATATATATCCGAAAAGCGTGGAAGCAGAAGACTCTGTTGCCGTTGCGCTTCCGCCTACAAATGGGATTGTCATATCTACAAGTCCGCTGCAACCATAAAATGCACCTTTACCAATGCTTGTAACTCCATTGCCAATGGTAACCGATGTAAGTCCGCTGCAATTTCGAAATGCATACTGGCCAATGCTCGTAACTGAATCGGGGATTGTTACCGATGTAAGTCCGCTGCAATTATAAAATGCATAATTCCCAATGCTCGTAACTGAATCGGGGATTGTCAATGTTCCTGTCAGTCCACTGCAATCAGAAAACGCATAATCGCCAATGCTCGTAACTGAATCGGGGATTGTCAATGTTCCTTTCAGTCCGCTACAACCAGAAAATGCATACTGGCCAATGCTCGTAACTGAATCGGGGATTGTTACTGATGTAAGACCGCTACAATTATAAAATGCTCTACTGCCAATGCTCGTAACAGAATTGGGGATAGAAACCGATGTCAACATAGAGCAGCCGTAGAATGCGCCATAGAGCATATTTCCGCCAGTCACGGTAACCGACCTAAGGTTGCTGGGAATGTAATATGTTTGATTCGTGCTAGTACTAGAACCGTATTGTTGCTCTACGGCAGTACCGCCTGTATAACTTGTTGTTCCGAAGATGTATCCAAAAAGTGTTGATGCTGAAGCCGTTGTTGCCGTTGCACTGCTGCCGACAAATGGGATTGTAATATCTACAAGTCCGCTGCAGCCAGAAAATGCAGAACTGCCAATGCTTGTAACAGAATTGGGAATTGTAACCGATGTAAGACCTGTGCAACCGTTAAATGTATTTGCACCAATGCCAGTAACAGAATAAGTTCTGCCATTGTATGTAACGGATGATGGAATTGTAAGGTTGCCCGTGGGATAAGTGGAATAATAGGAATGAGATCCCCCTTGATATGTAACTTCTACAGTATATGGGGATGTAGAGGATGTAATGGCGTAGAATAAGGTTTGTCCGCTTTCGCATCTTGCAGAAAAGTTGGCGTTGGCCGCAAAAGCGGAAAAGCCACAAATGGTGGCGAGAATGAATGATAATACAAATTTTTTCATTTTATTAAAATTTTAAAGTTCCTATTTATTATTAAGTTATTCAATTTTGGGGATTAGATTATAAGGGTGGATGGGGTTGTGTGGTGTTTTTTTTGTGTGGGTCTCTTTGTGGTAATCTTTGTGGAGGTCGCGGCGCGCCACGACACCACTGCACTGCACAACAAGACAGCACAGCACACCACATTGCCTGCCACAAAGCCACAATGATATGTACTGGAAAATTTTAGATTTGTGTGATATGGGGGGGGGGACAATCGGTTGATATTCAATGAATTAACAAATATACCACAAGCATTTTGCGGATATTCATTT
>JAGCNN010000043.1 GCA_017645925.1 Bacteroidales bacterium | reverse complement strand
TGCAATGGGATTCACTGCAAGGGCTGACGAAGGTATGTGGCTATTGTCGATGATTGGCAAGAACTACGATGATATGAAGAAGCAGGGTTTCAAGCTGACACCCGAAGATATTTACAGTGTCAACAAGGGGTGCTTGAAGGATGCTGTGGTAGGTTTGGGCAGGGATGGTTCTCCGTTCTGGCACTTCTGCACAGGCGAAATAGTTTCAGATGAGGGTCTTATGTTTACAAACCATCATTGCGGGTATTCAATGATTCAGACTCATTCGACTGTTGAACACGACTACTTGAAGGATGGTTTCTGGGCTTATTCGAAGGCCGAAGAACTTGCAAATCCCGACATTACAGCATCTATACTCGTTAGGATTGAAGATGTTACTGCCGAAATTGAAAAGTCGTTCAAGAAGGATATGTCAGAACGTGACCGCAGTATTGCACTGAAAAAGGCTTCCAAGACCATAATTGACAATGCTGTGGCAGGAACCAACTACAAGGCTCAGGTGAAGGACATGTTTGGCGGAAACCAGTATTTCCTGCTTGTTTATGTTATTTATCAGGATGTTCGCCTTGTTGGTGCGCCTCCTTCATCAATGGGTAAGTTTGGCGGTGATACCGACAACTGGATGTGGCCGCGTCATACTGCTGACTTCTCGATGTTTAGGATTTATACGGCTCCTGATGGCTCACCTGCAAAATACTCAAAGAAAAATGTTCCTTTGAAGCCGAAACATTTCCTGCCAGTTAGTGCTAAGGGAATCGAAGATGGCGATTTTGCAATGATTATGGGTTTCCCGGGAACAACAAACCGCTATGTTACATCGTACGGGCTTGATGAAGTTATGCAGGTTACCAACAAGTTGAGATACGAAATTAGGGATGTGAAGGTTAATGTTTTGCGTGCAAAAATGAATGCCGATCCAAAGGTAAAGATTCAATATGCATCGAAATATGCTTCATGCTCAAACTACTGGAAGTATTCCAACGAGCAGAACAAGGCACTTGCACACCTAAATACTATGGAAATTAAGAAAAACATTGAATCGGACTTGTGCAAATGGGCTGATGCAAAAGGCGAGTCCAAGTATCGCAATGCACTGAATGCTCTCCAGAAAATATATCAGTCGAGAAGAGGACAGGCTGTGGCAAGAATGTATATCAACGAGGGACTTCTTGGTTCTGAACTTCCTTATTTTGCATTCGGTTGCAGGTCGTTGACTACAGCTTTTGCATCGAAGGAAGTTGCTGAAATAAATTCTGCTGTAAGCGATATGAGAGAGCCTGCTGCTGCTTTCTATAAGGATTATAATGCAGAAACAGAACGTGCTTTGATGAAGGCTTTGTTCCGCAAGGTTTACGACGAAATGGATGCCAAGTATTATCCTGAATTTTTCAAGACAATACAGGCAAAGTATAAAGGCGATGTAGAAAAGTATGTTGATGATGCTTTTGCAAAGTCAATTTTTGCTACCGAAGCCAAGTTTAATGCATTTCTTGATAAGCCGTCGGCTTCTGCCTTTACCAAGGATCCTATATTGCAGATGGGCAACGATATAATTGACGTTTACAGAGGTGTTTACAACGAATATAATGACCTTTCGGTTGACCTTGAAAGAAACAATAGGATTTTCATTGAAGGTGTGTTGGCTATGAACCCAGGCAAGAATTTTGCACCAGATGCAAATTCTACAATAAGGCTTACATACGGCAATGTAAGGAGCTACGACCCGCGTGATGGTGTTTTCTACAACTATTATACAACGCTAAGGGGCGTAATGGAAAAGGAAAATCCTGACAGCTACGAATTTATTGTTCCCGAAAGGCTGAAACAGCTTTACAATGATAAGGATTTTGGTCCGTATGTAAACAAGGATGGTGAAGTTCCTACTTGCTTCATTACCAACAACGACATTACTGGAGGAAATTCAGGCAGCCCTGTCATCAACGGAAAAGGTGAACTTATCGGTCTTGCTTTCGATGGCAACAGCGAGGCTATGTCTGGAGACATCGACTTCGAGGAGAACCTGCAGAGATGCATTTGCCTTGATGTAAGATACGCTTTGTTCATCATCGACAAGTACGCAAATGCACAGAATTTGATTAAGGAGATGGACATTAAGAGATAGAACTAAAATTTATTCAATGAAAAAGCCGGCAGTTTTGTCGGCTTTTTTATTGGAATTGTTGTGTATTAGTTTTCAGTAATTTGCCAAAAATGTTGACGAAAATTTTGCTTGTCTCACACGTTTTTGTGACGAATATTAGGCTCTATTCGCACATTTTGTTGACGAATATTGTCGATAACTTGAGGCAGAAGCATAATGGCGAACAATGGCAAGTCGGTTATTGTTTTGCCCTGCTCAAACGGAGCCATGGAAGTTCTGACAACGCTTGATGCTCCATACTGATTTATGAATAGTCCTAACGACTTGGCTTTCAAGTTTTTTTCTGCTTTCACTTCCAACGGGACTATCATATCGCCCAACTGTATTATAAAATCCACCTCTGCAGTTCCAACATCAGGTGTCCAATAATGGATTTCCATATCTTCGTTAACACTTATCTGCTGGAACACAAACTGTTCCGTTAGTGCACCCTTGTACTGCGAAAAAAACTCGTCGCCATCGACAAGCGACTTGGCATCTAGTCCAGCAATGGCGCCCATAAGCCCGATGTCCAAAAGGTACAATTTGAACGAATCGGCATCTTCATAGCCTTTCAGAGGAAGCCACCCTGCAGAAATACGTGTTACTTTCGACACTACGCCTGCGTTACATAGCCACTGTATTGAAGTTTCGAAGTCCCTAGCACGTGCACTCGGTCGTACTGCCGTATAGACGAACTTCTTGTTTTCCTTTGCTAGTTGAGACGGAACAGAATTCCAGACCATTATCATACGCTGTACGATTTCTTTGGGCGGATGGTTCGAGAAGTCGCGCTCGTACGACTTCAGCAGGTTGTTCTGTACGGTTCGCACTGCATTGTAGTCCTTCTCCTCGGCGAATGTCAGCACGGCTTCGGGCATACCTCCAACATAGTAGTACTGGCGCAGCATATCAATATAATTTGATGCAAAAGGTTCTATTGCCTTCCAGTCGAGTGTGCGGAGCATATCAGCAAGACCATCCTTGCCAAGTGCGCAAAGAAATTCGTCGAATGTGAGCGGATGCACATTTATGAAATCGACCTTGCCGACAGGAAACGAATCATCCTTGTGGTCGATTACGCCAAGCAAAGAGCCTGCAGCTATTATGTGATACTGCGGAGCCTTGTCGTGGAAATATTTTAGCGACAGCAAACCGCGCCGTGCGTGCTGAATCTCATCGAAGAAAAGCAATGTTTTTCCTGCTTCGACCTTCGTGCCAGTAGCCGACTGTATTGCAAGCAATATGCGGTCAATGTCGAAATCCATCTCAAAAATCGACCTCAACTGCTCTGAATCCTCAAAGTTTACTTCGACAAACGACTCAAATTCGTTTTTGCCGAGTTCCCTTGCAAGCCAAGTCTTGCCGGTCTGCCTTGCACCTTCCAAAATCAGAGGTTTACGCTTTCCCGACGGCTTGTTTTTCCACTCCACTAGTTTGCTGTAAATATTTCGTTTCATAATCTAAAAATATGTCGTTGCAAAAATAATTAGTTTTCAGTAATTTGCCAAAAATATTGACGAAAATTTTGCTTATCTCACACATTTTTGTGACGAATATTTGGCATATCTCGCACGTTTTGTTGACGAATAAGGATGGAGAAATTGTGTCCATTTCCTTGTTGATAATATGCTTGTTGAATTTCGTTTGTTGTAAAAGCGCGTTTTTAGTAATTTTTTTTGTTATATAGAAAATGTGGTTATCTTTGCAACGTAAAGATGGGCAGGCGGAGAAACATAATGTAAATAAAAAATGAATGTATTATGAGTAAACTTACATTGTTACAAAATGTAGCAATGCCATTAGTGGTGGCAATGATAGTCGTTGGAACAATGTTAGTCATAGGTTGTGAAATGCAGGAAATTGAAACTCTGTCACAAGCAACGCAAACACAGCCGCGAGA
>JAGCNN010000301.1 GCA_017645925.1 Bacteroidales bacterium | reverse complement strand
GAACCTTGTGAATCCATCGTACCTGCCAATTGCCTTCTACGACCCTGTAAACCAGATGGGCGACTGGAACAACAACTGGAATTTCAGCGAATACCACACACAATCAACACGTAGCGGCAATGGAAATGATTGCTTTTCGGGAGGAGGCATGGACGACCGTTTTGACTTCATTCTTATGTCATCAAGCATTATTAACGGAACAAAGGGCATAACATATTGTCCGAATTCATACTGGGCTGTAGGTCAGGATGGAAACAGGTTCAATGGTGCAATCAATTCACCGCAGAACAATACTTTGCCCAGCAATGTGATTGATGCCTTGTACAATATGAGCGACCATCTTCCTGTTGTTGCCGAGTTGGCTTTTGGCGAAGTAGGTTATGCATCCGAAAATACCGATGTTGGATTTCAGTCAATTGTTCAAAATCCTGTGAATGATGAGCTTGTAATAAGATTGCGTACAGAAAAACCTCGCGAAGTTGATGTAAATGTATATTCTTCACTTGGAAGGAT
Source organism: Bacteroidales bacterium (assembly GCA_017645925.1). Lineage (GTDB taxonomy): Bacteria > Bacteroidota > Bacteroidia > Bacteroidales > ML635J-15 > Bact-19. The sequence goes on along the minus strand of JAGCNN010000301.1, from coordinate 3,178 downwards.
TGTATTGTCGTATTCAGTCCAAGTCGCTGATGATGAAGTTGTTGTACGTAATGTTTCGGATTTGCCAAATGGTGTTTACATTGTTAGCATAAAGTCGGAAGGCGTTTCGGTATCGCACAGGGTAGTAAAGGTTGAATAAACATTTGAATGTGTCCTATTCTAGTTATTGGCAAGACACACAATATACAATTATTGGAATAATATTTTGTATTTGCGAATTTTTTTTGCATTTTTGCACTTGAAAATATAACGAAATGAGAATCTTTTCAAAAGGAACATTGGTTGAATATTATACAGCACATCCACAAGCGAGGCAACCGCTTGAAGATTGGTATGGAATTACAAAAAGGGCAGAATGGCAAAATATTAGCGATATTCGCAATGATTTCAATACCGTTGACTATGTTGGAAACGACCGATATGTATTCAATATTAAAGGCAATGATTACAGGCTGATAGTTGTAATTAGATTTTCAAAAGGCAGAGTTTTTATACGATTCATTGGCACTCACGCAGAATACGACAAAATTGAGGACATTAAAAATATTTGATTATGGCACATATTAAAAGTGAAGCAGCATACAGAGCTGCCCTGAAACGAATTGACGAATTACTTCCGCTTACAGGCGATGATGTCCCTGTTGACGATCCCAATATGCTGGAAATGGATATGCTATGCGATATGGTCGAGGAATATGAAGACATACACTATCCTATAGGCAAGCCAACGCTTCCTGATGTAATAAAACTTCGTATGTACGAACGCAATATGACACAAAAAGGTGTAGCAGAAATATTAAATATCAGTCCTTCTCGTCTGAGCGAGCTAATGCATGGAAAGACAAACCCTACATACGACCTTGCTCGCACAATATGTCAGAAGTTAAACATAGAACCATCGGTTGTGTTGGGAATTTAGTTGAATAAACATGGACAGTGAATACTCCGATTTGATAAAACGTCTTAAGCGACTTGACAGCAAGAAGCTTGATGCCTTGTTTCATCGTCTGCATGACGAGGAATCGGAGAAAATAGATTGTCTGCAATGTGCCAACTGTTGCCGTACTCTCGGTCCTCGCTTCATACAAAACGACATTGCCCGCATGGCAACCCATTTGAAAATGAAGGAATCGGCTTTTATAGATCAATATCTACGCATCGACGAGGATGGCGACTATGTATTCAAGGAAATGCCCTGCCCATTTCTTATGCCCGACAATTACTGTATGCTCTACAATTCACGCACAAAAGCCTGCCGCGAATATCCGCACACCGATTCCAAAAACATAAAAAGCATACTGAAAATCTGTGAGCTAAACGCAGAAACCTGCCCTATTGTAAAGAATATCTTCGAAAGAATTAAAAATAATCGTTTTTAGACCGAAAAAAACATCAGGCTTAAGTCTGTTAGCCTGCAAGGCCGCAAGCCTGTTAGCCCTTTTCTCCGAAATTCTCAATAAAAATCACCACTCTGTACAACTTTTCAAAAAAATAAGTAATTTTACGCAGAGATTTTTTGACCGATGATAAATATAACAAGCATAAAGAATCCGCTGATAAAGAAAATAATAGCATATCAGTCAAAGTCGAAGGAACGGAAGGCTGACAACGTTGTGCTTATAGAAGGCAAAAAGGAAACCGAAATTGCAGTAAGCGCAAACATTCATTTTTCAAAAATTCTTTTCTGCCCAGAAATTATAAGTGCAGAAGATGCCAGAAAACTTGTAGGACCTCAATTTGACACATCAGAAACTTACGAAGTCAGCGAAGAAGTATTTTCAAAGATTACATACCGCGAAACCACTGGTGGTCTATACATCATTGGCGAAATGCCAGAAAAGAACCTTTCGGACCTGAAAATTAATGACAATTCGCTATTTATAATACTTGAAGCAGTTGAAAAGCCCGGAAACCTCGGTGCAATTTGCAGAATTGGCGATGCAGCAAAGGTTGACGGCATAATCATTTGCGACCCGCACACCGACATATACAATCCAAACTCCGTAAGATCAAGCCTTGGCTGCGTGTTCAGCAACAACGTAGTAAGCACCGACTTCAACAACACAATAAAATGGCTCCGCGAAAACGGAATCACAAGCTATGCAGCCGAACTCCGCGCCTCCGAATTCTACCACAAGTACGACTACCGAGGCAAAACAGCGCTTGTATTCGGAACTGAGGCTACCGGACTTACCGAAAAATGGATACAAAATGCCGACCATAGGATAAAAATCCCCATGCTTGGCGCAATAGACTCGCTTAACGTATCCACATCTGTATCAGCAATGGTATTTGAAGCATTAAGACAACGAAACTTCTATATGAAATGAAAAAACTTATCACTATAGCAATAATATTTTTCTCAGCCTTTGGTACATTCGCACAGAACGTCCAATTCGACAACTTTCTGCAAAAGATAAAACAAAATTTTGACGACAAAGGCTATAAAATGCAATCCGAAACCATAGGCAAAATCTCTGACACACTTCCGATTGTCTCCGATACGCTTATGCTTGAAGCTGATACCTATTATAATATCGTTGCTGCATCAGACAACTGCTCGTACTGCATTCTAAAGCTGTATTTCGTTGACAGCGAAAACAATATGCATCCATTGGAATTCGAAGTTACTGAAAATTACGACGAAAGATTCAACTACCGCATATACAAGAACCGATGCAACCAATACGAGGTTGGGCGCTACGTGCTTATGATAAATTCGGAACTGCCATACGATATGGGACTATTTGTGTACAAAAAAACATTGTACTAAGCCTAATTGATTCTCTTCACGACCTCCATACCATCAATAGCCGACGAAACTATGCCACCTGCATATCCTGCGCCCTCGCCACAAGGATAAAGGTTCTCTACAGAAACGCTGCGCATGGATTCTACATCACGTACAACCTGAACTGGGCTGCTAGTGCGCGACTCCACTCCTACCACAACTGCTTCATTGGTCAAAAATCCATGCATTTGCCTGTCGAACAGACGGAAACCTTCCCGCAAACGAGTTGACAGGAATTCGGGCAACCAGAAATGCATTGGACTGCTTACCACTCCCGGCTCATACGAAACAGAAGGCAAACCTGATGATATTTTTCCCGACACAAAATCGGCAAGCCTCTGCGCAGGAGCAACAACCTCCCCTCCTCCATTCCTGTATGCCAAGGCT
>JAGCNN010000300.1 GCA_017645925.1 Bacteroidales bacterium | reverse complement strand
GTCATTTACTTGCTTCGCTGCGTGAGCTAAAGGTTCGAAAACCTGATTGAACCTGCGATACGGCACGGGGAGCAGTGTGAAATCGGTTGTCCGGAACGTTGCTTGCAACCTCACGAAGTAATCTGTTAACGTATTATTAGAAAGCAGATTACTCACTTCGTTTCGTGAGAAAGTTCCGTACAAACAGGCTCACACGACACGTTCCTTAGTCGGTTCGCTTTGTTTTACGGAATGACCAGAGTGTGTTTAGCGGACACTAATAGAAAAATTTATCAACAAAATAATCTTTGCCATAAAATGCATTGGCAAAAGTCCTAATTTTGCAAGGCAAACAAAACATCTAACAACCATGAACGAGGATTTCCTGCATTTCATATACAAGAACCGCCTGTGGCTCAAAGATACTGAGATACTTACGGACAACATGCCTTTTGAAATAATAGAAACAGGATTGCATAATCATGATTCGGGACCTGATTTCTTCAATGCAAAAATCAAGATTGACGGTATTGTATGGGTTGGAAATGTAGAAATCCATGTCAACGCCTCCGACTGGCATAAGCATCATCACGATGGCGACCAAGCCTACGACAACGTTATACTGCACGTTGTTTACAATAGCGACTGCGACATTATCCTGCATAACGGAAGAAAACTTCCAACTTGGGAGATTTCGTTTCCACACACGCTGTATAACCGCTATGCCGACTTCAAGAGCAACGACAACTCTATTGCATGTACCGACTACATCGACCTTGTTGACGAATTCCATGTGGCAATGTGGATGGAAAAGATGGCTATCGAAAGACTTGAGCACAAGTCTGAGCATATCAGCGAAATACATAAGTTTACCAACAGCAATTGGAATGAAACCTTATACATTGTTGTCGCAAGAAATTTCGGATTCGGCACAAATGCCCAGCCATTCGAGATGCTTGCAATGCAAACTCCTCTAAACGTGATGCTCCTCAATGCCGACAATCTGTTTGCACTCGAAGCAATAACATTCGGTCAGGCAGGAATGTTAAACGGTCAGCCAAACGACGAATATACAAGAAAACTCGCCACCGAGTACTCTTTCCAAAAAGCAAAATACGGATTGTCGCCAATAGCCGAATCGTTGTGGAAACGCTCGAAGATGCATCCGACAAATTTTCCCGAAACCCGCTTGGCTCAATTTGCTGCCCTTATGCAAAATTTCCAGAAACTTATTGATGACATTCTTAACGGCAGGTTCAATCCTCATTTTTTCGACAACCTGAAAACATCGGAATATTGGGAAACGCACTTCTCTCTCGGTGAAAAATCATCAAAAAGTAAATCCACAGGATTAGGTCAACAGGCAATAGATACGATTTTGATTAACACGGTGCTGCCATTTTCTTACTTCTATGGAAAAAACACCAATCCCAATTTCGACAGCGAAAAGATTGTTGATGCAATGAAATCTGTTAAAGCCGAAAGCAATAGGGAAACGCGGGCTTTTGCTGGCATAGATAAAATAAAGTGCGAATCTGCGTTTGACTCTCAAGCACTGCTTAACCTAAAAAAGAACTACTGTGACCATAAGCGCTGCCTGAATTGCAACATTGGATTCCAGATTATGAAGGAGATTAACAAGATTTAAAGTACCAGACTCTTAGTCTGAATGAAGAACTGTTATACTTCTTATTCCAGTTCCTCGGCAAACGAATAAATATATCTGTTGTCTGGTGAAAACCTAATACTTGCACTCAGAGGTCGCACCGACTTCACATGGTCGATATTCCATAGTAAAACTTTTATAGAATATCCGGAAAGCTTACGTGAATCCTTGAATAAGAGTTCGTATCTCAACGGAATCAAAATACTGCGAACACTATCGCTTACGGGAACCGAAAATTTCTTAACTCGCGCTTCGCGCCAATCGTACGACTCACCATTTGCGTCAAATGTCTGCAAGGCAATCAGAAAATCCTCTGCGGTATCTTTATGCATATAAGTCATTTCTACTTCGGATTTTACAAAGCGAGAATCAGAAAGTGCTACAAAAGGCGTATCAAGCAGGGTCATCCACTCGTCATCAACGTTGTATCCATTCAAATCGTAGATACGCTCGAATATTGGTTCTTGAGTTTTACACTCTTGATGCTTGGTCTTGGACATAACATAAATTTCGGAGCCAATATATTCCGAATAGTCAAGTACATACGGATAATACCGTTTTACAGCATACATATTATAGTCATCAAGATTAGCAGCAACCAAATATTCTGCATTCTCGTTTTCAAGTTGCCTGCACAATTCGGAAAGATTGTAGCCAACATACCTATTTTCTACTTTCTTACCAAACTTATTTTCGTAATATTCAATAACTTTGTTGCTAATATTCAGCAGACCG
>JAGCNN010000299.1 GCA_017645925.1 Bacteroidales bacterium | reverse complement strand
GCCGTTTATTTCCTTGCGCATAACAAGCTGTCCGGTAGGGGAGTAGAACTCCACACGCGAGATGAAACCATCGGAATGTATGTTCAAGATGCTCTTGGCGGGATTAGGCTCTATGTCGAATGGTTCTGGTTCGGCAAGGACACGAAGACGTATGTTGAATATTGTATCGCAGCCAGTTTCTGTCGGTATGGTAAAACTATAGTTTCCAGTGGAATAGAACGTGTGGTCGCCGACTGTTACAAAATTGTTTACTGTGGTATCGATGGTGAAAAGAATAGGTTCGCTGAAATTGGCAATGAAAGTGCTGTCGCTTGAAACGGTTATAGTGCGTGGATTGTCGGTGTTGTCGTCGTCCCACGAGGTGAAACAATAACCGTCGTATGGCATTGCCGTAAGCGTTGCAATGTCGCCTTCGTAGTAAGTTCCACCGCCTGAAACCGAGCCGTATGAATCGTTGTTTGAAAGAACGGTAATGGTGTAGGAGGGCACTTCCTCAAAGAGTGCTATAAATGTGCTATCGCTTGTTACTGTAATTGTGCGTGGATTTTCTGCATTGCCATCGTCCCACTGCACAAATTGGTAGCCTTCGTATGGCGTTGCGGTTATGACGACTTGTGTTCCTTCATCGTATGTGCCATCGCCTGAAACAGAGCCGTATGATTCGTTGCTAGACTGGACGGTAACAGAGTAAACTGCCCTAAAACCAGCGGTAAATGTGCTATCTGAAGTAACTATGACAGTTCGTGGATTGTCGGTGTTTCCATCGTTCCAAGATAGAAAACGGAATCCATCGTTTGGAATAGCCATAATGGTTTGTTCCATTTCGCAAGAGAAGGTTCCAGAGCCAGTTGCACTTCCCATATCATATTCAGCGGTTTGTACTACTATATTAAAAAGTGCTGTGGTATCGTTCCTTATGTTGGAGAATTGCCCCCAATCGCTATTGTTTATGTAAACATCAACCGTGCCACATGTACACCAAACCTTTGCGTCCGTATATGTTGATTCTCTGAATGCGTCAACACCAAGAACAGGAGGCGTATATGTTCTTACATTTATATCCGTGATATTTGAGCATGAGTAAAATGCATCACCATTTATGGTTTCTACCATAAGTCCGATAGTTATAGTTTCTATGTCGCTACAACCCCAAAATGCACCTTGTCCAATATTTGTTATAGAATCGTGGATTATTAAGGTGCCTGTAAGACCAGAATAAAAAAATGCATAATCACCAATACTAGTTATCGAATTTGGTATAATTGTATTTTTACAACCATAAATAAGCGAGTTTGTTTCTGTTTCTATTATTGCATTGCAGTTATTGCGTGAGTCGTAAATTGTATTATCCGGTTCTACGGAAAATACTTCCAATCCGCTGCAATAGGAAAAAACACGATTACCAATACTTGTAACCGAATTTGGAATTGTAATAGACGACAAACTATCGCACCGATAAAAAGCATAGTCGCCAATACTTGTGACTGAATTTGGAATTTCGACATCAGTAGTTAATGTGCTGCATCCCGTCAAGTTTGTTCTTGTTTCATCGGTATATACAAGATTGCCGTCAATATATCCGTTGACAGTCAGTGCTCCCCATGGACTTCCAGTTGCCGTGCCGTTATATTCAATATTTCTAACACCGCCAAATGCCGACTCTCCAATGCTTGTTACTGTATTGGGAATTGTTACAGATGTCAATCCGTAGCAACCATTAAATGCACCTCTGACAATTGTTGTGACCGAATTGCTGATTGATATATATGTCATACGTGTACAACCAAAAAATACACCTTGGTAAATGATTGTAATTCCATTCCCAATTATAACGGAGGAAATGTTTTCACAATCACTAAATGCATTATTGTAAATATTTGTCACTGAATTAGGTATAGTTAGTTCGCCAGTCAGACCCTCGCAATATCTAAAAGCTTCCTGTCCAATGTCAGTTATGGAATTTGGGATAGAGAGAGAGGTTATTTCCCTACATGCATAAAATGCACCATTGCCTATACTTGTAATGGAATATGTTATACCATTATACTCAACAGTTTCTGGTATTTCAAGGTTTCCTTCTGGATAAGTGTTGTAATATGGATATGATGTATTTTCTCTCGTCACTTCCACCGTATAAGGTTCTACATTGGATGTAATATTGTAGTACAATGTCTGCCCTGTGCTACACACTGCGGAAAAATCGTAGGCCATAGCGTTGGCACAAAGGAGAGCTAAGAATATTATTGTGAAATGTTTCCTCATTCGATTACTTTCAAAATCAGGTTACAAATATACACAATTTGTAGAATTAAACAATAAATCACCCTTCTTTCCCATTTTCTACTCCTTTACAACCTTATATACCGATGGCAAGTTGCTTTCCTCGCCGTAAATCCTTACAATATAAATTCCCGAAACAAGGCTTTCGACATTGCATTCGGCAAAATTGCCGTTTATTTCCTTGCGCATAACAAGCTGTCCGGTAGGGGAGTAGAACTCCACACGCGAG
>JAGCNN010000298.1 GCA_017645925.1 Bacteroidales bacterium | reverse complement strand
GCCTTTGTCACTAGCGAGGAATTGTCGGAGGACATTTTCGTTTCGTTCAAGAACTTGAATTCTGCCTTCGATGGCGATACCGTGAAGGTTAGCCTTTATGCACGCAAGTCGAGCAATAGGCTCGAAGGCGAGGTCGTGGAGGTTATACGCAGGGCAAGGACGCAGTTTGTCGGGACTATTCGCACGGCTGGACATTACTCGTTTATGATTCCCGACAGCCAGAAGGTCATGTACGATATTCTTATTCCGTCCGATAGGCTTATGGGCGCCAAGGAAGACCAGAAGGTGCTCGTCGAGATTGAGGAATGGCCCACCGGTCGTCAGAATCCTGTGGGAAAGGTGATTGAAGTGCTTGGCGAAGCCGGCGACAACAATACCGAGATGCACGCCATCCTTGCCGAATACGGACTTCCTGCAAAATTCTCAGAAGACATCGAACGCGAGGCAAACCGCATTAAGTTTGAAATCACCGACTACGATCTTAAGACGCGCGAGGATTTCCGCAATGCACCGACTTTTACAATCGACCCAGCCGATGCAAAGGACTTCGACGATGCGCTTTCGTTTGAAAAACTAGAAAACGGTAATTATAGAATAGGTGTGCACATCGCCGATGTCACTCATTATATGCGCGAAAACACGCCGCTAGACGACGAGGCTTTCAACCGTGCAACTTCTGTGTATCTTGTCGATAGGACCGTGCCGATGTTGCCCGAAAGGTTGTGCAATTTCCTTTGCTCGCTTCGTCCCAACGAGGAAAAGTTTTGTTTCTCGGCAGTGTTTGAGATGAACGATAATGCCGAAGTGTTGAGTTTCAAGCCGATGAAGACCATAATTTCGTCCGACAGGCGTTTCGCATATGAGGAGGCTCAGGAAATCATCGAGACCGGCAAGGGCGATTTTGCCGAGGAAATATTGAAACTAAACGAGTTGGCAAAAATCTTGCGTTCGGCTCGTTTCCAGAAGGGCGCATTCAACTTCGAGCATAAGGAGGTTAAGTTTGTGCTTGACGAAGATGCCCGTCCCGTAAGCGTATATTTCAAAGAGGCAAAGGAGGCAAACAATTTGATAGAGGAATTTATGTTGCTTGCAAACCGTAATGTTGCAGAGCTTATCGGCAAGAAGCACAAGCCTTTCGTCTATCGTGTTCATGCAGAACCGAACTACGACAAGCTGTCAAATTTCTCGACATTCATAAGCCAGTTCGGCTATTCGATTGATATGTCCAACAGTATTTCGTTGTCCAATTCACTAAACGGCTTGGTAAACGATGTGAAGGGCAAGCCCGAGCAGAACATAATTGAAAACCTTGCCGTCAGAGCAATGGCTAAGGCTGTGTATTCTACCAATAACATAGGCCATTACGGTTTGGCATTCGACTTCTACACTCATTTTACTTCGCCAATCCGCCGCTATCCCGATGTGATGACTCATCGTCTGCTATATGCATATATGCGCAGTCAAACACCTGATGTGGATGACCTTGAATTGAAGTGCAAGCATTGTTCGTTCAAGGAGCAGCAGGCAGTTTTGGCCGAGCGCAGTTCCATAAAGTACAAGCAGGCGGAATTCTTGCAGGACAAGATTGGCTATGTTTTCGACGGCGTTATTTCTGGAGTTCAGGAATATGGTTTCTTTGTGGAACTGAAGGAGTCGGCTTGCGAAGGCCTTGTACACGTGCGCACGCTTATGGACGACAACTACGAGTTCTTTGCCGAGGAATATTGTCTTCAGGGAATAGAAACCGGTAAGATTTACAGGCTTGGCGACGAGGTGAAAGTTCGCATTTCGGATGTAAACCTTGAAAAGAAGCAGATTGACATGGAATTGGCTGACTGATGAAACGTTACATTTGTATATTATTGTTGATTTTTCTGCTGTTTGGCAGCACTGATGTATTTGCTTGGGGGCAAAAGGGACACGATATTGTTACTTGCATAGCCGAAAAGCATTTGACTCGCAAGGCTCGCAAGAACTTGAACGCGATACTTGATGGTAAATCGCTGATGTACTATTCGTCATGGATGGACAATGTGCAGAATTCGCCGTATTGGAAAGACGGTTACGACCGCACAAAGACCTGGCATTATTTCAATGTGGATGAAGGTTTTACGCCACAGACAATGTCGCGCAATCCTAAGGGTGATGTGCTTTCGGCAATGAATATGCTAATTGATTCGCTTGAGAATCACAGTAATGAACTTTCCGATAGCGTTAAAATTGACTATTTGCGTATGCTTATTCACTTAGTTGGTGATATGCATTGTCCGATGCACGTTGGAAGATTGTCGGATAGGGGAGGTAACGAACTGCATATCAAGTGGTTCAAGCAGAATACAAATTTGCACGCCTTGTGGGATTCGAAGTTGATTGAGAGCGTTCATTCCTGGTCATATACTGAATGGCAGCAGAATCTTGACCATTGCACTAAGGCGGAATTTAAGGAAATTTCGGCTGGTACGCCAGAGGATTGGCTTAACGAGACATGGAAGGTAACATGTGGCATTTACGACTATGTGAAACCTGACGAGAATTATTCCTATAAATATATGTATGATTATGCGCCGGTTGTTGAGCATCAGCTTTTGGTGGCTGGCTACAGACTTGCGGCATTGTTAAATAGAATATTTGGATGAAAAGAATAATAGTATTGACAATGGTATTTTTGCTCGCTTTTTTGTGCGTAATGTGTTCGTCTGGGACTACAGGAACAGGTGTAGCTGAAGGTAGTGATGTTAATTCGGAGGTATCAATTGCGGAAGATACTGTTGGTATTGGCACGCCTAGTGACAGGGAAAAATGCTTCATAGTAGTGTCGAAGAAGGATTTGAAACTCAGTGTGTATGAGGCAAGAAAGAAAGATACGGCCTTGGTTGCGCGTTTTGATTGCTGTTTGGGCAAGAATATGGGCGACAAGCAGAAGCGTGGTGATATGTGTACGCCGGAATCTTCTTTGCAGAAGCCTTTCAGAATCGAAAAGATTGAAAATTCGTCATGGTGGAAACACGATTTTGGCGATGGCAGAGGCAGCATCAATGCATACGGAAAGTGGTTTTTGCGTTTGTCGTCCTCGTTTTCGGGGATAGGCATACATGGTAGCACCAACAACGAAAGTTCTGTTCCTGGCAGGGAAAGCGAGGGCTGCATACGTCTTCGCGATGCAGACATAGATTCGCTTAAGCAGAATTATGCTTTTCTCGGCATGAAGGTGGTTATCAAAGGGGAAAACGAAGGGAAACTACCGTTTGAGAGATAATTGCATTATTATTCTATTAGATTTCTGTAGTGCTTGTACCTGTTTATCACGTTGTTGGTAAAGACAACGGTACGGCTTCCTCTGTATTTGCCGCATTTTACTACTGAGTCGGTGTAGTATTTGTGGTCATTTAGCAGTTTCATGTACTCCGAAAGTGATTTCCATGAGTTTGGATTGTTGGCGTATTTCTGTGCAAGGAAGAAAGCATCGTCTGCGTGTCCAAGTCCTGCGTTGTAACCCATTAGTATAAAGCGTATTATTACGGCTGTGTCGGTAATGGATTCGGGAGCGCGTTTTTTCAGGTAGGCAATGTGGTTAATGCCGGCAATTATTTGTATTTCGGGGTTTGATATGTCTGCGCTGTCGTGCATGAACTTTTGGTAGGCGGCAGGCATTAGTTGCATAAGTCCGTATGCGCCAGAAGGATTGCTTATGTCGGGGATGAAATGCGATTCTTCGTATATCAATGATGTAATGTATCGCCAGTCCCAATTTAGTTTCTTGGAATGTTTTTTTATTATGTCATCGTAAACGCAAATAATGTTGCCGTTGCCAGAATAGTAGTTGCTTGATACTTTAATGTTTATGTATGAGTAGTATATTTCGTGGCGCAACTTGAAGTGTTTGGTTTCCCGTTCTTTAGCAAGCCATGTATTGATGCTGTCACGTAAAATTCTTGCTTTTGGATGTGTTTTCCATACAATATTCTGTGCAAAATGTATTGAAGTGTCGATTTCGAGGCGCGGATATGCTTTTTGATATGCAAGAGCAAGTGCTGAATCGCATATTGCGGCAGAAATTTTGTTTGATGCAACCGAGCGTGCAAGATTTTCCTGCGAAAGGCTGTCGGTGCCTATTATTATGTGTCCCTTGTACTTGGTGCAGAATTTTTGCAGTCCGGAGACATAGATTGTGTCTGGATTTTCTTTTGAGTTGGAAAGTATTACGAGGCAGGAACTGATAAGCGGTTCCGACATGCAGCAGCTATCGGGTTTGCTTGTGTGCTTTACTATAATGTCGCATTGACCTTCGGCTAGAAGTTTTTCGGATTGACGTTCGTTTGCCGAGCGTATTATATTGAGTTCCAGTTCGTGCGCATTGCAGAAATCTTCGAATGTTTCCAGTTGGAATCCGCGGGGTGTAGCATTGTAAATGCAGTATTCGGTGGCGTTTTCTTCAAGTGCAACATTCAGTATCCCAATTTTGGCGATTTCGTCGTAGTCGTGGTTGAATGTGATTTCTGGAGTATCAGGGATTTGGTCTATTTTAAATTTTACGAATGCCACTATTATAAGCATTACAAATGCCGACAACACGGTTATCCTTGATATTTTTGCTAGGCTGTCCATACTTTAGTCGTAGAATTCCCAAGATATTCCAAAATTGAAGGCAAGCGGATTTTCTGGCAGTCTGTGAAGCGAGAAGTATGTCGGTTTCATGAATGTCGAGTTGAAATTCGACAGTTTTGCAAAAATGCGGAAACGTTTGATTTTTGTTCCAACAAATACTCCGAGGTTGGGGTAGTAGCCGAATTTATGTTCGTCCTGCAGGTAGAATACCGATGTTGACGGCATATAGGCGTAACCGTAGAATTTGGAGTTTATCTTGGCATCTATTCCTATTTGCAAGGTAAGGGCGTTCTTAAACATTCCCGACATGAAATAAAGGCTCGTGTATCCTACAAGGTCGGGAAGTCTTACATATTGTTTGTCGGAAATGTATTGGTAGGCTATTTTTGTTTGCCAATGGAACTTCCAGAAATTGAATGTCTTGCTGGCGTATGCATCTACAATCAGGTTGGCACTGTTTATCTGTTGCGGCATTGCTTGCTGGTCGTATATTATGTAGTTGTGCAGCAAGTTTAGGTTTGCGCCTATTTCAAGGTAATATTTGTCGTGGAAGAAGTCGATATGAGCAGTAGCCCAGCCATTTTTGCTGAAATTGTTTTCCCACTTGAAATTGTTTGATATATAGTAGGTGTCGAATAAAGAGGGTGTGTAGAGGTAATATCCTAGTGTTGCCTTGATGCCAATGTTTTCATTGAACATTTGTTTCAGTTTTCCAACTGCTTCGATGTCAAACGCATCGGAACCGAACAGACAATAGTTTACTTCGGCGTTCAGGTCGGTGGACTTGTGCTTGAAAATCAGTTCGCCAGTTATGTAGGTTGAATTGCAGAGAGTTTTGCGTGTGCTGTCTATATCAAACTTGTAAAGCTTGTTTTTCAATCCTGCATATAATTTTAGGGAGTTGCCTGTGCTGTCTTGCAGGTTGAAGCAAAATAGCAGTTTGTTGTTGAACTGGTAGTATGTTACCGAGTCAAGGGTTTTGCTTGAGTCGTTGTAGTAGTTTGTGTAGAACGACGAAAAAATATCTTGGTATTTGCGTACGTATCTGTCGAATGTTACATCGTGGACGATGGAGAATTTTCCATGCAGGCTCTTGTTTATTATCGTATCGTTCTTGTCGTCTCGGTAAATAGTGTCGATTGTGTATTGTCCGAAACGGAATTCGTGGTTGTATTGTCCGCCAAGCTGTGAAATGGAGCTTGAAGCCTTTGATAGTTGTACGTTGTTGTCAACTGCGCGAATATTTCCGCTTTCAAATTTGTCATAGTCGGCAATACCTCCATTTTCGTTGCTGTTTATCTTGTTGAATATGAAGTTGAAATGGTTCTGGTATTTCTTTTTTGTGAAAGCACCAGCAAGGTACAATGCGTTGACTTTTGAAGCACTGTTGAGGTAGAATCCATCAGAGTTTGAGATGTCGTAGTTGAATGTAAGGTTGAAATATGGCGAAAAGTTTTGACTATGAATGAACTTTACGAGTTCCAGTCCTTTGTTTCCGCCTGTGAAGTCAAAGCGGGTGAATGGCTTTTGTGCATCAAAGTAGATAACATCGTTGTGCGACTTGATGAAAGCCTGGTAATTGTTAAGGAAAAAGAATTCGTGAGTATCTTCCCAGTCGGATAACAATGCAGGAAGGTAGGGGCTGCCGGGGTTCATTAGTCCCAAGGTATTGTCGGATACTTTCTGCTGGGGCATGAACTTGTAGAAGTCGTCGATTGTGGTATCGTTGTAGAAACTCTGGTCTGAGGTTGTATCGTTGTGCAGCGTATATGACGAAAAGTAGCGACGAATTCCTTCGTGCTGTGCCAATGCTGCAATACTCGTCAGCATCAAAACGATGACAATCACAATTTTTTGCATTGCTGCAAAATTAGCAAAAAAAATAGAATTTTTGGATAGTAGTTTAGTTAACATGGTAATGCTCTGTATAGCAGTTGGTTGCATGAATAAAAAAGCGCAGACTTGGGAGGCCTACGCTTTTCATTAGGAGTTTTTGTTGTGTGTTTATTCGTATAGGTACCTTTTGATACTCTTTTTAGGCGTTTTTTCAAATTCCTGGTCGCGCACCTGAATCTTGTTGATGTGCATGTAGGCAGGAATTTCGGAGTTGATTTGCTTTTGGTATTCAGCGAGTTCGGTTTCAATCTGTTCCGACGACATTCCCTTTGTAAGGTCTGGGTTCGGGTAGATTATCGAAACTATCTTTGCTGCGCGGCTTACTACTACGCATTCCGAAACCAGCGGGAAGTTGCAGAACCTAGATTCTATTTCTTCTGGATATACATTTTGTCCCGAACTTGTGAGAATCATGGTCTTGCTGCGTCCCTTGAGCGAAATGAAGCCATCCTTGTCGATAATGCCGAGGTCGCCGGTGTGCAGCCAGCCTTCGCTGTCGAGTGCTCTTGCTGTTTCCTCTGGGTTCTTGTAGTAGCCCGACATTATGTTTTCGCCACGGAGAAGAATTTCACCGATTTTGCCTGGTGCACTTGATTCTACCTTTGCTTCAAGGCAGTCAACAAGTTTTCCTGCTGCATATATTGGATTGGTCTTCCAGCTGCTGTATGCTACAAGCGGTCCGCATTCGGTCATGCCGTAGCCAACTGTGAAGCGGAATCCGATCTTCTTGAGGAAGGTTTCTACTTCGCGGTTTACCTTGGCGCCACCGAGGATAAGTTCTATGAAGTTTCCACCAAATGCCTCTTCCAAGGTCTTGCGTATCTTATTATATATAATGGTGCGCAGTCCTGGAACTTTGGTCATAAACTTAACCATTGGCTTTTCGAGTGTAGGCTTAATCTTGCCCTTGTATATCTTTTCGAGGATTAGCGGAACAGAAAGTATCAGACGAGGCTTGTATTCGCCGAAAGCCTTGAGTATTACCTGCGGTGAAGGCAGCTTGCCGAGGAAGATGATGTGGCATCCTTCGGTGAGAGGGTAGAGGAAGTCGAATGCACAGCCGTAGCAGTGTGCAAGCGGCAGGAACGAAACAAGCTTGTCGCCGCTTACGAGGAACATGTTCTCGCGTGCGAACTTTATGTTTGCTGCCAATGCGTTGAGTGTCAGCATTACGCCCTTTGGACTTCCCGATGTGCCAGAGGTATAAAGGATTACGCCAAGCCTGTCGTTTGATAGTGTTGGCAAGGTGAATTCGTCCTTTCCGATTACCGGCATATTCTTGTCGTAAATGTGGCTTTCTCCATTGCGGGTGTAGTATGAATCGAAATTGTCAAGCTTAAAAATTTCTTCTAGTATAGTGAAGTTGCTGACATCCATCTTGTTGAGGATATATTCCGATACGAATGCAATGCGAGCGTCCGAATGGTTTGTGAGTGCGTATAAATCTTTAGGTGTGAAATCCTGTAGAAGCGGAACTATAACTGCTCCGTATGTAGTTGCAGCCAAATATACGCATCCCCAGTTTACGGAGTTCTTTCCGACGAGTACAATCTTGTCGCCATCCTTGATTCCACATTCGCTGAAAAGCTTGTGCAATTTCAGGATGTTGTTACCTAATTTTCCAAATGTGATTACCGATTCTTTGTTGTCGTAGTCCTGCAGTGCAGGGAGATTCCAGTTGTTTACAATTGCGTTCTTGTAATAGTCAACATATAATTCCTTAATCATTTTTGAAATTTTTTTTGAATTGTTTTTGATTTCGATTTGTTTTTGCGGTGCAAAGAAACATACATAAAATATGCTGATAAAATAAAAGTGACAACGCACTGTTGTTCAGTGCCAAAATGTGTTATTGTGGGGTGAAATTTTGTAATGTGTGGCGAAATTTATTGTGAGGGGCGAATTTATTTTTGCCTAATGGGGTAAAAATTCCGATGGTTAGGCGTAAGTCCGTTGTGTTTTTTGGGGGATTTATTATTATTTTTCATTGGTGTCCGCTAAAGTATCCAGCCTGTCATCCGGAACATTTAGCTCACGCAGCGAAGCAAGTAAAGTAGAACGAACAGCAAAAGGAACGTTGCTTGTGAGTTCACTTGTCCGAAATCTGTTCTCGAATAATCCGTTAACAGATTCTGGACAACCGATTTCACACTGCTCCCCGTTCCGTGTCGCAGGTTCAATCAGGTTTTCGGAATGACAAGCCCTATCCTTAATGTTCTTGTGTAAAACAGAGATAATAAGACACTTGTGGTGTCTGTGCGTTTTTCTGGATAGCAATAATATTTTTTGCGGTGATTAGTCGATTACATTAAGACCGCCCTTGATCATTGAAATTTCGTATGGGCCGTCACCTATTATTTCACCGTCGGTTTCGGCATAGGTTGGGGTATCGAACGAAACCGTGATTTTTTCTGCTGTACGTGCAAATGTAAGATTGTTGTGGGTGATTTGTTTTATGGTTCCGTTGTAGAGCCTGTTTACATTTTTTATCACAAAGAACTTGCTTATATCGCCGAAGACAGAAATGTCGTATGCTCCATCGTTTATTATTGCATCTGGTGTCTGCTGCATTCCGCCTCCCGAATATTTTCCGTTTGAAATGCTGATAGAAAGGACTTTCCCGTTTAAATTGAAGTCGTTGGATTCAATGCAAACGTTGTGCTTCTTGTTTTTTATAAGGCATTTCAACAGGCTTAGCAGGTAGGTGATTTCCTTGCCGCGTTGTTCGTGCGAAAGTTCGTTTGTCATCTTAACGATTTCTGCATCAAAGCAGAAGCCTATGCTGTTGATGAAATATTTTGTTTTTCTTTCTCCGTTTTCCGAGAATGTTACTACT
>JAGCNN010000297.1 GCA_017645925.1 Bacteroidales bacterium | reverse complement strand
TTGCATGTCTTCCTTAATCTTCCTAAGTTCTGCAAGATTCTTGATTTTATTCATACTTATCCTCCAAAGTTAATTTTGAAATATTTGTATTACATTTATTTAACTAGTTTCTAACCTAAAAAATTGAAAGTCCAAAGTTAAGTTAATTAGTGTTTCAAATCGTGATTTTTTTTGCCAACTTTTGTCAAAGGCGTTATTTGTAATTTTTTCAAATAAGACATCGCTGGCTGACTTTTTTTAATTTGTTTATAATTAGGTAATTTATGGTAAAAATACAAAAAATATGGTTTGTATAAATGTTGTAAAACATACAGAAGTCTTTGGTACGAAACGAGGGTTTTGCGAGGGTAGATTTTTGCCGTATAGATTACCTATTATTTAATGTTGTTGTCCTGTAAAGTACCCGGTCTGTCATTCCGAAAAGTAGAACGAACAGCATAAGGAACGTTGCTTGTGAGTTCACTTGTCCGGAACTCTCTCACGAAACGAAGTGAGTAATCTGCTCTCTAATAATCCGTTAACAGATTACTTTGTGAGGTTGCAAGCAACGTTCCGGACAGCAGTCTTCACAACGCTCCTCGTTCCGTATCGCGTGTTATGACTAGCTTCCGGAATGACACCCCCCGTTATCAACATTCTTATGTAAGACAGTGTCAACAAGGATTTTATAGCGTTAGAACACTTTTTACAGGACAACATTAATATTTTTTCATCTCGGTCATTTTTTGTCGTATGTTTTTTATAGATTTGCGTGCATAAATAAAAAAAGCGAAAGATGGATACAAAATCATTGGTAAACAATTATGTATGGCTGATAAGTTTCATACGCAGGAGGGGACGGGTGCCGTTTTCGGAGATAAACAAGGCGTGGCAGCGAGAGGAACGTGATGGTGGAATGGAACTTACCAAGCGTACTTTTCTGCGTCATATCAACGACATTGCCGACATTTTTGGCATTGACATCGAATGTGAGGGTTGCGGCGAATATTGCTACTTCATTACCAACGACGACAGCAAATCCGATTCTACCAAGTTGTGGCTGTTGAATTCCATGTCGTTGCACAATTTTGTCTGCGAAAGTCAACAACTGAAAAAGCGTATTCTTCTCGAGGACATACCTTCCGGACAAACGTTTCTTACAACCATGATAGAGGCAATACGCGACCAGTTGAAGGTCAACATCTGGTATCAGGGTTTTGGCAAGGAGGAAAGCAATTTTATGATAGAGCCATATTGCGTAAAACTATACAGGCAGCGTTGGTATGTGCTTGCCAAATCGAAACTTGGAGTGCGCGTATATGCCCTCGACAGGATAAACAATGTCGAATGTACCGACCATAAATTCAAGTTTCCCAAGACTAATCCCGAAGAAGTGTTTGACAATATAATAGGTGTCAGTGTTATCGGCGCAAAAGTTGAACACGTTGTAGTAAAGGCTTATAAAGGTCCTGAATATGGCTATTGCGATTGTTATCTCCGTTCGCTTCCTCTGCATAGTTCCCAAACCGAGAACCTTAAGAAGTCAACTGATGAATATGCGGTATTTGAGTACAATCTAAAGCCAAACTACGAATTTGTTCAGTATCTTCTTACCATGAATAACCAGATAGAAGTGGTGGAACCCCTCATGCTCCGCAAAAAAATGAAGGACACCATTGATGCTATGGGAAAAATGTACAAGGCGAGGAGAGGAAAAGTCTGATTGTCAAACTTTCCGACTTTTACCTGTCGTACACTGGTCTTATCGTTTGTCCCAACATCCTGTAGTAGCTTGTTTCGTACGAGGAAGATGAATCGAACAGGAATCCCCAAGCATATTCCGTGTCTTCGGAGTAGAGAGTGCTAGCCCAGTAGAAACCGCTTTCGCCGTTGCTCAAGAGGCCTTCGCCATCGCGACCGCCAGCCATAGGCAGGAAGATGCTGTTGCCGTTAGATCCTGTAAAGCGATAGCCGTTCACTCCATTCTGAGCCGTGTATTCCTTGGTGCAGTTGTCGTACAATTCGGCGAATTCGTCCCTTGTTGGCATTCTCCAAGCCGAGCCAAGCATTGCTGTTGCTGCATCATCGGTAGATTCCAAGCTGGTCAATCCATCCGAATCGGTGTATTTCACAAGTGCAGAATCTTGGTAGTAATTGTATGTGTCCCAGCTATATGACTGTTTTTCTGCGACTTCGCCCCATGCATAGTATTTGCCCGTTCTTTCTGGCGCGCTTGCTCCGAGGTTGCAGTTAGCCCACTTTAGTCCGCTTGGCAGACCAAGGTCAACATAATTGAATGCGGATACCAAATCAATGGATGTGGTCATAGGTTCGTTTTCGAGGACAAAGATTTCCGATTCCCCGTGAAATGCTATACCGCCGATAATTGCATCCACCAGTACGCGGAAAGGTTTCCCCTGTACGGCATACAGCACATCGCTGCGGGTAAAGTCGTACATGTATAGGTCGGTTGTGTTGTCTGTAGCTACGAACATACCCTTGTACACAGTAGTGTCGTCCTCGTATGCAACAGAAATTTCAGCATCAAACTCATCTACTAGGCTTTTGCTTACAATACCTTCGGCAGAATACTTTTTTGAGAGTTCTATGTTCAATGTAGCCAAAGGATTAATTTGTACAGGATCCTTTTGGCAAGATACAAGCATTAGTATTGAGGCTACAAATACCAATGATACCGAACTAATCTTTTTGTATGTCATAACATTCTTTTTATTAATTCTTTGCATAATATTATTCCTTTACAATTTTATATACTGACGGCAAGTTGCTTTCCTCGCCGTAAATCCTTACAATATAAATTCCCGAAACAAGGCTTTCGACATTGCATTCGGCAAAATTGCCGTTTATTTCCTTGCGCATAACAAGCTGTCCGGTAGGGGAGTAGAACTCCACACGCGAG
>JAGCNN010000296.1 GCA_017645925.1 Bacteroidales bacterium | reverse complement strand
TTTCTAGGTTTCTAAGTTGGGACGATGCAGGCATCGTCCGTTTCAATCTAAAATCGTAAATCAATTTTCGTTTCCATCCAGCATTATGAACGCTGCCCAGTACCTCGGATTCTCGAATCCAGAGGTTGTCTTTACCTTGTTCTGTGCAGCAAGGAAGGCTTCGCGCTTCGTCATACCTTTGGTTAGGTTGGTGTAGAATTCGGTCATCATTAACAAAGTTGCATTGTCATCCACTGGCCAGAGGCTCATAATGATAGTTCGCGCACCTGCTTTCTTGAAGCCTCGTTGCAGACCGAAAACGCCTTCACCAGTGATTTCTCCGAGTGCTGTCTGGCAGGCGGAAAGTACAACCAAGTCGGTGTTGCGCAAGTCCATGAAACTGATTTCCTTGGCGGTGAGAATACCGTCCTCTATGCCTTCGGGAAGAGGTTTGTTTTGCCAAGCATAGTTTGCACCAGATAGCAAAAGTCCAGACTGTACAAGTGACTGGTCGCCCGACAACTTTTCATCGGTAGGCAGGAAAAAGCCGTGTGTTGCAATGTGCAATAATGAAATATCCTTGTCCGACAATGCCTTAAATGATTCCTCGTTTGCTTGTGCTCCTTCGTATAGTGTGGCAGAAATCTTCTTTTTCTTCAGTTTGCCGACAATATCTTCCACTTCGGTCTTTGTGCCGGGCATATAATTTAAACTACCTCGGTCTTCGTTGCGGTTGAAGTCGGCAAACGATGTGTATGATGTGGCACTGCGCGTTGAATATCTGTCGCTTTCCTGCTTCATCGTGGTTGTGTCGCTGTCGTAGTAAACACCGCCGTAGAGGACTGAATTTTTAAGAGGTTTTGGCATATAGTCCATTGCGAGGAAGCGGGTAGAGGAAACGCGGTACATTTCGTACTTGTCCGAAATGGTCTTGCCGTTGCCGGTTGGTGCGTATTCCACTGCAATCTGGTGTAACATTCCCGACGGAGCGAAGTAGATGCGAGGATTTTCGGGGAAGTATTTCTCCAATGGTTTCCAAAGCAGATTGTATAGTCCTGTGGATTCGTAGATTCCTTGCCGCTTTGCTGCGACTGTAGTTGCTCCACGGTTTTCATCATCCTTTTGCTTTTCGGATTTTGCTGGCGCTATGCCGCGTTGCAGTTTCTGCATTTCCGACTGCTCGAAAAGCGGAACGCATACCGGTGCTTCCATATCTTTTGTAAGCACAAACGCAACATATCTTGTGGTGTCGTCTTCGGTATAATTGGAGAACTCAATCGCAACATCGTTTGGCTTTAAGGAATTTCGCACTTCTTTCCAGTCAATCTTAATAAAGTGTGTGACATCTCCGAACTCCTTACTCTTTTCCATTATGTGGCGTTCCATTTTCTGGATTTCGTTTTCAAGTGAATCGCAGTTTAAAACGCGTTCCGCAATAGGTCTTTCAAGTTCCTTGTTCAACTGCAAGTGTGCAGTTTTCATTGTTTCGTATTCAGAAATCAGCGCAGTATCGCCACTTTCCATTATTGTGTTTGTTAGGCTTATTTCCGATGCCAGTAGCAAGCCTTTGGTAATTAGTTCCGAATCGTAGGCTATTTTTGTGGCAAGGGTATCATTGGGCGAGTAGAGCATATATTTTATGTTACGAGAGAAATGTTTGTTGTCAGTATTCCAATATGCTTCGCGCTCGTGAGTGGTCATAAACGAAAAGTTTTTGATTAGGTTTTTCTTATATATGTCAGTCGATTTTTTGCTTTTTTTGATTGCATTCAGGTAGTCGCCCATATTATAGTACACCAATCCAATATTATTCAATGATGAAGCATAGGCTGAATGTTCTTCGCCGAGAACTTTTTTCCTGATCTCCATTGCTTGTGAGTGGTATTTCAAGGCGTTTGGGTAATCTTCCATACTTAAATATGCATTTCCAATATTATTCAATGATGCTGCATAGTCAGGGTTTTCCTCGCCGAGGGCTTTCTTTCTGATTTCCATTGCTTGTGAGTAATATTTCAAGGCATTCTGGTAGTTGCCCATATCATAGTACGCTATTCCAATGCTATTCAAAGATGTCGCATAGTCAGGGTTTTCCTCTCCGAGGACTTTCTTTCTTATTTCCGATGCTTGCAAATAGTATTTCAAGGCGTTTGGGTAATCACCAATATTGTCATAGACAATTCCGATGTTATTCAATGATTGTGTATAGTATGGATGTTCCTCGCCGAGGACTTTTCCCCTTATTTGTAATGCTTGCAAATGGTATTTCATGGCATTTTGGTAATCACCCATATCGTCATAGATACATCCAATATTATTCAATGATGCCGCATATTTAGGATGCCCCTCACCGAGGACTTTCCCCTCGATATCCAATGCTTGCAAACTATATTTCAGAGCATTTTGGTAGTCTCTCATCTCTGAATATACAATGCCTATATTGTTTAGCGATGATGCATATAATAGATGTTCCTCTCCGAGGGCTTTCTTTCTGATTTCCATTGCTTGTGAGTAATATTTCAAGGCATTTTGGTAATCACCTATATCGTCATAGGTACTTCCAATATTATTCAATGATGCTGCATAGTCAGGGTCGTCCTCGCCGAGGACTTTCTTCCTGATTTTCATTGCTTGCAAACTGTATTTCAGAGCATTCTGGTAGTCGCCCATATTGTTGTACGCTATTCCAATATTATTCAATGATGCTGCATAGTCGGGGTCTTCCTCGCCGAGGACTTTCTTCCTGATTTTCATTGCTTGTGAGTAATATTTCAAGGCATTCTGGTAGTCGCCCATATTGCGATACACGATTCCAATATTACTCAATGATGATGCATAGTCAGGGTGTTCCTCGCCGATGGTTTTCTTTCTGATTTCTATTGCTTGTGAGAGACATTTCAAGGCATTCTGGTAGTCGCCCATATCACAATACAAAAGACCAAGATTGTTAAGCAATGGAGCATTGTCTGGATGCTCTTCGCCAAGTATTTTTTTACGAATTTCAACAGCCCGAGTCTTATATTTCAAAGCATTTTGATAATCGTCCAAATCTTCATAAACATTACTGATATGGTTCAACAATTTCGCATATTTGGCATTTTCTTCACCGAAAATTTTCTTTCGGATTTCCATCGTTTGAATAAAAAGTTCAAGGGTCTTTTGGAGTTCGCCAGATACTTTATAAACCCACGCGATATTGTACAAGGCAGTGGCGTAATGTTTATTGTATCCATTATTAATATCCTTTGTCATTTCGGAGGCCTGAGTGTACAAAACCAAAGCCTCGATGTATTTTTCCCTGTCATACAATTTGTCGCCAAGTGTGTTCAGCGAATCGGCAATATGGAATATGGCGGTTGTGTCGGCTTGGGAAAAAGCCGGGGCGCATAGGAGGGAGAGGAAAGAGATTATGATAATTTTTTTCATATCATTTAATTTTTTTTAGAGGGACACAATTAATTGCGCCCGTACGATATTCAATGATTTCTGTTGAGACGCAAAATTTTGCGTCTGTACAATATTTATATGTTTGTTTAATTAAAGAGTTCAAAAGGTATCTTAGATGTTTATTGTTTGTGTTTGAGGTCGCAATTTGCGACCTCAAAAATATTTCCCATTCCTGTAGGCTTGCAGGTCTGTTAGGCTGTTAGCCTTTCAGCCTGCGAGCCTTCTAGCCTGTAAGCCCCTTATAAATCCCATTC
>JAGCNN010000295.1 GCA_017645925.1 Bacteroidales bacterium | reverse complement strand
TGCGACCATTGATGTCGATGACGGTGGCACTGACGAAGCCATCGCCGAAGATGGTCACAATATCGGTGGCGGGATTCGGGTAGAGCGACATTGCCGTAGCGGTAGGTTCGGTGATGCCGTCGCAGACCTGAGCGGTGATGCTGATGGTACGGGTGGCGGAACATTCGCCACGGGTGACGGTAAGGCTTACGCTCTGCGTACAGGCATTGTCGAACTGAAGCATTTCGGTGCAGCCTGTGCCACCTGTGCTCCACTGGTAGGAATCGAACTCGCCGCAGGCATCCAAGTAGAACTGCTGGGCGGTGCAAACGGTAGTATCGCTAAGCCCGATAGTGAGCGGCGGCAGTACGGTGGCGTGGACAAGCACAATGCTGTCGAACTCCTGACCGACCTCGGGATATGTAAATGTGTAATCGCCAGATGCGGTAAGGGTTACGCCCTGCACTACCTCGCCATAGCAATAGGTGGCGGTATCGTAAATGTATGTTTGGCAAGGCAGACCGAACTTGGCAATGAACATATCGCTATTCCAGAAATCGTATATGGAATCCTCCCCGATAACCATATAGTTATCAAAAGTTCCAGTTGTATATATTTCTCCCAAACTATTTATACGAGTATCGTATGGTATTGTATGGTCTTGAGCCTTGCAGTAAATTTGTAATACATCTGTCATATTCCCCTGTAGATCCCATTCGCAAATACCAAATCCGCCAATTCGTACGCCAGGTGTTCCTGCAGGCAGCTGCATAACAGGCATATATGTAGAATCCCCGCATGTAAGTCCAGTTTCTGGCCACAATACACCAGCATACAATTTACTATTGTGAATTGCGGGTTCTCCTATTGTACAACCTCTTGCCAATGGGCAATTATACCACTTGTAGTTACCGTCAGTATCCCAACAGGCAATAACGTATGATAAATTTTTAAATACCGAATCTTCTCCTTCATAATTGTTTATGACAGTGTCATTTTCGCCAAACTCAGTCCAACTGTAGCCAACAAAAGGATTGGTGTATATGACGCTGTCGAGCGCAACCCATGATTTGGGCATAACAAGTGCAGAAATATATATGTTACCAGATGTCTCGTCAAGAAGCATTGATTTGAATGATGATTGCCCGAACGCGCCATAATTCTTCGTATAGTCAACCCATAATATTTCCCCGTCGCTGTTCATTTTTATTATGAAACTTGAACTAAAAGTAGGTACACCCCACTCGTCGTCACTTAAATATTCCGTATTTGTGAAATAAATATGATGGTTGTCTGCCAGTTCCAAATCTATTGGCAATGCAGGTACTACACCATGGGCGTAGCGCAGTATTACATCTCCAGAAATATATATATTATCATCCGAATCGTTAGCCATATCGTAAAGCCACATCTCTATTCCCCAACAGGCTGTATCGCTTAAATTTACGACTAATGGTTTTGCATATTGCAGATTGAAATCTCTGTCGAATTTTAGTATTCGATTAATATACTTGTTGTCTTCTGGCATAATGGTGTCGGTAATGGCCTCACCATTTAGTTTAAACACCATCTTTTGCGGAATGGTATTGTCAAGGCTATCATACATAGGGTAACTAGTCATTCTTGACCACATATATAAGTTATGCTGATTATCAATTGCAAATGGAACAGGATGGCGTATGTCACCAGCAGGGCTAAATAAATCACTAGTTATCCTTCCAATCCATTCTCCATTTCCGCTGTACATTGCTTCCTTGTACAAAGAAAATAGGTTATAGTCAATCATATTGCCATCCAAATCAAATTCCATAATATATGTATAATAGTTGTTTGAAATCCATGGAAAAACTTGAGGGTCAGATTGATGATTCAATGTCCAGCCATTAATAGTGGTGTCAAGGAAATATACAAAATTTTCAAATCCTGATACTGGTATGTGTACATTTCCTTGCAAGTACAGACGGTTATCTTTCAATACCATATATTGCGCGTTCAGACTACTATTCTTTTCTCGCGCTATTGCCTTATGCCACACTACATTGCCATTGCAGTCGAACTTGGCAATGAAAGCACCGGCACATTTGTCGCCGTAGGCTGGAGTGTTAAAATCTAACCCGTTGTAACCACCGTAGAAACTGGCATTATCGCCGTATGTGCCGAATATATATGCGTTACCTTCTGCATCAATTTCAAGGTGATTCGGATAGTTTAGTGGTTCTATAATTTCAGATGTAACAAACTTGTTGGTACCACCAAATCTTGTAGCATACTGCCAGTCCATATTATTTTGTGCAAAGCTGAATGAAATCGCAAACAGCATGGTAACAACGAGAAAAGTCTTCTTCATAAAGATAAAATTTAAAATTATACACAAGTATAACGAAAAGTTTTTGAAATGGTTGCCTTGAAAAAAAATTTTTTTTGAAAAATTTTTTTGGTTTCAATGGCTGACACCGTTTGAATGGCTAAGCCATTTCTATGGGCTTCGCCCGTTTCTGGGTTTGAATGCCTGCGGCGTTTGATTGGCTAAAGCCGTTTGAATGGGCTTCGCCGTTTGTGGGGCTAAAGCCAGTTTCTGGGATGCAATGAATTGCGCCTGTACAAACGGCTGTGAGCCTTTTAGCCTTTCAGCCTTCTCGCCTTTTCTCCCTCCATTTCAATAAAAAATTGTCAATCGTAAATCTAAAATCGTAAATAAGTTTTATTTTTGCCATAAATTTCTGTTTATGGAAACGCGCAGATACCCGGTTGATACGCAGACCTTCAGCAAAGTTATTGAAGGCAACTATGTCTATGTAGATAAGACCGCCTTGGTTTACAAGATGGTAAAGAGTTTCAATTATGTATTTCTTTCGCGTCCAAGGCGTTTCGGCAAGTCGCTGTTGTGCAGTACATTGAAGGAATACTTTGAGGGCAACAAGGAAATGTTCGCCGGTCTGCAAATGGCAGAGCTGGAAAAGGACTGGGTGAAATATCCTGTGATACATCTGGATTTCAGCGACTTTAAGTCGGACAATATAGACGACTTGAAAGATGTCGTTAATAATTCGCTTAGGATTATTGAAGAAAAGTATTCTGTTGAACAAAAAGCGTCTTCTTTCAGCGCAAGACTTCAAAACATCGTTTTCAAAGCCAATGAATCATACGGACAAAAAGCCGTCATTATCATTGACGAGTATGATGCTCCGATGTTGAATACTATTGATAATGACAAGTTGTATAATCAGATTTGCGCTACAATAGCAAGCTTGCTTGCTCCGCTGAAACAACTCGACCCATATCTGCGATTCGTTTTCATTACAGGAACAACAACATTTCCCCAGATGTTGTTTTCGTTGGTACTTAATAATATATGTAACATCTCGCTAAAGCCGGAGTATGAAACAATTTGTGGCATTTCAGAAAACGAACTTTATACTCAACTGAAAGATGGTATTCAAGATTTTGCCGACAAAAACAATCTCACTTTTGAACAGACATTGCAGATGTTTAAAGACAAATACGGCAGTTATCATTTTACCAGACAAATGCAGGATGTGTTCAATCCATTTTCCGTGATTAGTGCATTGAGCAGCAAAATACTAAATGATTATTGGCTCAATTCGGAAACACCATCTTTGTTACCTAACTTAATGAACAAGTTTGACTTTGAAATGGAGGACTTTGAAAACATAGAGTGTTCAGAATCCTGTTTCAATCAACCTGTAGAACAGGTTGCCGATTTAGTTCCTTTCCTATTCCAGATTGGTTACCTAACAATTAAGGACTACAACAAAGATTACAACACGTATATACTTGGTTATCCGAACGAAGAAGTTCGCACAGCGATAAATTTTTCGTCAAAGGATAGGAATATAGAGAGTTACGAGGCGGAGGAAGAAAGGTTAAACAAATAAAATTTCTGTTTATGGAAACGCGCAGATACCCGGTTGATACGCAGACCTTCAGCAATATTGTGGAAGGTAACTATGTTTATGTTGACAAAACTGCCTTGGTTTACAAACTGGTA
>JAGCNN010000294.1 GCA_017645925.1 Bacteroidales bacterium | reverse complement strand
TTGCTGTATAACTGCCTGTTCCATCTCCGCTTGTAACCGTCAGAGACAATTCGTTTTCGCTTGTGCCATATACAAAGCCACGGGCTGTTACCGTAAAACCGCCAGTTGAGGTTACATTGCCCGAAAGGGTTGCACATCCAGCAGTTATGTCGCTGGCCGTGCCTGTAGTTACGGTAGGCATATTAGGTGTTGTTCCTCCGCCTCCAATGTTGTCGGGTCTCCTAGCTTCCCACTTGTGGGTAGTGCCGTTATACACAAGCACATCGCCGTCCTGCGCATCTTCTACATCAATGTCAAAGTCTTCAAGTTTCTGTGCTACGAGAGCATAATTGGACGAGAACGCATAAAAACCGCTGGTAAGTTCCAAATAACCAAGGTTCAGAAATTCGCCGCCAATTTGAGTTTGGTATTCCACCTGCATCCAGTAGTTGCCGTTTTCCCACGGAATTTCCTCAAATGTCGTGTTGGGAGCTCCATTGCATGCGCATGCCAGTACATTGCGGTTAAGCTGGAACGACATAAAGCCGTTGTCATTTGTTGTAGTCTGGTGCAATGCACAATAGACTGGCGTTCCGCCTTCTCCGTTCTCGTAAAATGTTAGCCGTACATTGACCGGTGTGTTTGCTAATAATTCATTGTCTGCATCGCGTACCGTTGCCGAAAAATTAACTGTTTGAGGTACGCTCTGTGCGAATGTCGCCGCAGCAAGCAGCAACGAAATCGTAATTGTGATAATTCTCTTCATATCTTACTTGTTTTACTTATTATTTTTAATTGTTGATAAACAACGTTTTGTATCTTTATATTCATTCGGCGATGTCACACACAACATCGCTACCATAATTTGTTGTCAATTTTCCTTTACCATTTTTGCTTTTGCCTTTCCTACTTTCAGAATGTATGTACCTGCCTTCAGGCTTGATACATCTACAGAAACTTCACTTCCTGTGCCATCAAACGGTTTAGCAAACATTAGTCGTCCACTAATATCATATATTTCCACCGACTTGGCTCCATCGGTATTGGCGGCTTTGCCTATTGCAATGTTCACAACATAATCGGCTGGATTTGGATAGACAGAAATGCCTTCTGCAATTGGGATATAGCCATTCTCTGTTGGTTGTGACATTTCATTGTGGAAAACATTTTCGCCATACTCCGATGTAATGGTTAATGAGCCACCAGCACCGCTAGCCGACAGCCCGAAAGCTGCGCCAACCATAGGTTGAAAATGGTCGTTGCCGCTCGCTGCAGATGAAAATGCAACGCGTTCAATGGTCTGCGCATTAGCCATTGTTGCAATAAGCAATAGCAATGCAATAAAAAAACTTCTCATATTTTTATGCCCTCGTTCCGTGTCGGGCACAACCTTTTCTGCCCACCAGCACCCAACGGACTATTAAACACACAAAAGAAGCGTGGTACTGTATGTCTCACATTGTACTTGAAGGTCGTAGCAAAACCCGTGGATAAAATGTAATTAACGTAATAACAGCCCACGCAAAACGCGCGGAACCGCTATACAACCCCTCGTCCACTTTGAAAATTTGCTACGTTTTCAAGTACAAGGAAGCATAACGCTTCGTTGGTCAATATGTACGGCTTGGTTCATCGCCAAACCAATGACAAAAATAGGAAAAGGGAATGGAATGGCAAAATTTATTTTACAGGGGACTATAACACTATTATATCCAGCGTTTTATTTCTATTGCACTTTTTGTGCAGCGTCAAAAGTGCTGTAAAAATTATATCTTTTTCAGCCAAATTTCCATGAACCTATCATATACCGAATAGCCTTTTTCGGTATGGAAAACAAGTTCCTTGTTGATTAGCTGGGCGAGAGCCTTGTTTATGCTGCTTGTACCTTTAAGATTGTATTTCCTGATGAACGAATTGGAATTTATCGCTGGCACAATATGCTCCTTTGCTATCGCAACCAACAACTGCGCCTGATTGATTGTCAGGAAGTCGTAAATGCGCTTGTAGCCATCGGTTTCGGTTTCGACAATCTTCATAACACATTCGTTTATGTCCGATTCGGTAACCTTTTCTGGTGCCAGTTCAAACAATTTGTTGAGGATGTACTGCACGTACCAGGTATGCCCTTCAACCATATTGTATATTTTTTCGAATGTGTCTTTATCTAAAGTTATCCCTGTGGTTTTCATCCATTTGCAAGAAAACTCAAAATATGTTTCCATAGGGATTGGCTTCAGGTTCATCTTCTCTGTGCTCCGATAGAAAGGACGGGATGCCGAACTGAAAATGTCATCCATAAGATGTTGCTTGCTTCCCGAAAAAATGAAATGCAAGTTCGGACAGAATTGTATGTAGGAACGGAGCAGTGCCTCGGTTTCCGTTTCGGGATATTCGGAAATTTGCTGAAACTCGTCAATGGCAATTATACATTCCTTGTCCGATTCCTTTATGTATGAAAATATTTCGCCGAGTGTGTTTTGCGTGTCCTGCTCCTTGAAGTCGAGCGAAGCCTGCGGCAACCCGCTTGCAATGTCGGTTGAGAAGACAACTCGACAACTTTTGAATATGTTTGCTATGGCAGAAGCTGTTTTCTGTGGAAGGCTATCAAGTTTGCCGATTACTGTTTTTCCAAGTAATGCTACAAAGTCGCCAAGTGATTTGGTGGAGAAAATATCCATATAGAGACATACGGCTTTCTTGTTCTCCTTGCCTATCTGGTAGAAGGTATCCTTGATTAGCCCCGTTTTTCCCATTCTGCGCGGACTCATCAGCGTAATGTTCCTTCCGTTCCTTAATGCCGAAATCAATTCTTTCCTTTCGGTGTCGCGACCGCAGAAATATTCGTGTCCTGCATACCCTAAAAGAAGAAATGGATTGTATAGTTTATTCATATTCAATAATTTATTTAAATTGCACTTTTGGTGCTGCACCAAAAGTGCTGCAAATATAATGATAAAATGATTATCCGCAAAATATGTTTATTATTATTGTCCTCTAAAAGTTTAATAAATCAACACAAAAGCATTCCGCTCCAGCCGCGGAGGCTTTTACTTTTTTATTCGCCCCTACAATTGATTTTCAGCGGTACTCATGATTGTCTTTGGACAATTGTTGGCAAAAAAGTAAACAAAAAACCATGTCCGCTGAGTCTGCTTCGCTAAAAATCGGCTGCACTACGCTAAAAGTCAGAAACTTGTCTGCGTTTCACTCCGACTTCAAACAGACTGACTTTTTACGCTCCGTT
>JAGCNN010000042.1 GCA_017645925.1 Bacteroidales bacterium | reverse complement strand
TATTTGCCTTCCCCTTTTCTCTTAGTCTTTCTGCCAGTTCCGCGCATGGTCTGTTATGCCGTTCTGCGGAGAATGTACACATATAAAGTTGTTTTCTAACTAGCCCCATGCCCATCTTGCAGATTGCTGCCTTGCCACAGACAGACTTCCCAGATTCGTATATTCTCGGTGACGTGCCTATATACGATATTACCTGACGGTAATTGTCAAAGCCTTTCATAGCATTCGTAAGCGCAATGAGCATACATGCAGTTGTCCTGCCTATGCCGGGAATTGACATAACCCGTTCAAGACATTCCTTCTCGTTTTCTTCTACCAATTTTGCTATCTCGTTGCTTATAAACTCAATATCATTCTCAAAGGCGACCATATCCCTTTTGCACATGTCAACACACAGCTTTGACTTGCAGCTGGAGTGTTCAAGCGATTCAAGTTTGTTTCTTGCTATTGACAGTTGCTTCCGCTTGCTTTCCAGCATGGTGAAAAGCTGCTGAACCTCTATGCAATATGTTTCTTTCGGCTTCCATTGTTCAAGATTCTGGCTCTCCGAATAGCTGAGAATAAGTTCTGCATCCGCCTTGTCAGTTTTTGTGCGCTTCATCAACATACGCGAGTAGTTCTTTATGCACAACGGATTGACTACGGAAACAAATATGCCTGCATTGTGCAGGGCAACGGCAAGCCTTGTGTGGTAGATACCCGTAGCTTCCATTACACATTTACTGCCGCTGGCAAGTCCTCCGACAAACCTTTTTATTCCATCGCAATCGTATGTCCAGTCCTGAACCTTAATTGAGTTCCCAGACCTGCAGGCAACTGTAAATTTATCCCTGCTGATGTCTATTCCGAAAAAAATACCTATTTTTGCCATAACAAAATGGTTTTAAACTCAGACAGAAGACTTACTGTCAATGCCTATCAATCCTAAATGCAGGTTTGTCCTAATGAACTGTTCAGGCTAAAGACAGGAAGAAGGGAAAGGGGATTAGCATTCCGGAGAATCTTTGGAGATTAATGACGATTTTAATCTTATTCCTTTCCCCCTTCTGTTTGAAAAATTAACAATCATTTTACTCCATAAAAATAGCATTTATTTTTACGACGCAAATATAGGATGACAGGCTGGGTACTTTAGCGGACACTAATAGAAAGTTTTATATTATTCAACTTCCAGCACAATTCTGAAGCCTCTGTCATTTGCACTGCTGGCTGGCTGTTCATCGTATCGGCACGAAACTCGGCAATAGCTTGGTGTGTCATCGTCCCAACCACCACCACGGAATACATGTAGCACACCTGTATCGGGTCCTTTTGGATTTGTCTGGGGATGCTCGTCGTAGTAATCATACCAGTCGCTGCACCATTCCCATACATTGCCACTCATGTCGTACAGACCAAGTTCGTTTGGAAGGTATTGTCCAACTCTTTCGGTGCGTTGTGCGGTGCAGTGGGCAACTTCTATAACCTTGTTACTTCCCGCATATTTATAACCCTTGCTAAGGGTTCCGCCTCGAGCAGCAAACTCCCATTCCGCCTCTGTTGGCAAACGGTATTTCTTGCCCGTATAATAGCGAAGCGTATCAATGAAATCGTTGGCATATTTCCAAGTCATTCCTGTAGCAGGATAGTCGCCCCATTTTGATAAGGTTGTAGCATCTGTTCTTTCCATCACGTATGACCATTGCGCCATTGTTACTTCGTATTTGGCAATATAGAAACTGCCTACTGTTACTTCGTGGGCTGGTTTTTCTATGGTCTTGCAGCTTTTGCCCTGTTCGTCTGTGCATCCCATTGTAAATGTGCCACCTTCAACTAATACCATTTCTCCTTCAAACGGGTCTTTGAATTCATCATACTGGGCGGTTGCCTTTTGGCAAAAAAGTATTGATACTACGAACAAAAACGATGGTATAAATAAACTTTTCATTGCTAAAGTTTTTTATTAGGTTACTATGTGCAAAGGAAAGAATAATTTCCAAATAGAGAAAATTATATGGAATAAAAAAAGTTTAAATTTTGTTAATCAATTTTCGTTTCCATCCAGCATAATAAACGCAGCCCAATACCTTGGATTTCCGAATCCTTCGGTTGTCTTAACTTTGTTTTGTGCAGCAAGGAAGGCTTCTCGCTTGGTCATGCCATTGGTAAGGTTGGTGTAAAATTCGGTCATCATCAGCAAGGTCGCATTGTCGTCCACAGGCCAAAGGCTCATAATGATGGTACGTGCACCAGCCTTTTTGAACCCACGTTGCAGACCGAAAACGCCTTCGCCAGTGATTTCTCCAAGTGCAGTCTGGCAGGCAGAAAGTACAACCAAGTCGGTATTGCGCAAGTCCATGAAACTGATTTCCTTGGCTGTAAGAATTCCATCTTCGATTCCTTCGGGGATAGGAAGATTCTGCCAAGCGTAGTTTGCACCCGACATCAACAGTCCCGACTGTATAAGCGACTGGTCGCCAGATAGTTTTTCATCAATATGGATGAAGAAACCATGAGTAGCAATATGCAAGAGTGAAATGTCGTTACCCGAAAGTTCCTTGAACGATTCTTCGTTGGCCGCCGAGCCCTCATAAACCTTGGTGGCAATATTATACGCCTTCAGTTTCGTTGAAATCGAATCTACCTCATACTTTGTGCCTTGCAGATAAGGCAAGCTTTCCCTGTACTCGTCCTTGTTGATGTCGGCAAAAGAATTGTATGAAACGCCAACATCACGATTTGCTATGTTTTCGCTTTCAATCTTCATAGTTGTCGTGTCGCTGTCGTAGAAGATTCCGCCATAAAGCACAGAACTCCGTATAGGCTTTGGCTTGTAGTCCATTGCAAGGAAACGAGTAGATGAAACGCGGTACATCTTATACTTGTCCGATATGCCCTTTTCGTTGTCAACGGGTGCATACTCAACTGCTATCTGGTGCAACATTCCCGACGGGGCAAAATAGATAGTCGGATTTTCCGGGAAGTATTTTTCCAAAGGCATCCACAATAATTCATAAAGTCCAGTTGATTCGTATATTCCACGCCGTTTGTTAGTTACAGACGATGCACCCCTGTTGTCATTTTCATTTGTCGGATTGCTTTTCACTGGAACTATGCCTCGCAGCAACTTATTCATTTCCTTATGTTCAAACAATTGCACAAACGCAGGAGCCTGCATAGTCTTTGTAAGAACTATGGCCGCATACAAAGTAGAATCTCCGGTAACTTTGACATTTGTAAACTCAATTGCCACATCGTTGTCTTTCAGAGAGTTCTGAACTTCTTTCCAGTCGATTCGGATAAAGTGTGATATGTCGCCGAAAGCCTTGCTGTTTTCCACGATTGAACGCTCCATTTTTTCAATTTCTACTTCTAAAGAATCACAATTGTATGTACGTTCACCGACAGGCTTCTCAAGTTCCTTGTGTAGCTTCAACTGCATTGATTTCATAGAGTTGTATTCGGAAATAATGGCAGTATCACCGCTTTCCATTATGATGTTGGTCATACTTATTTCGGAAGTGAGCAGCAATCCTTTTGTGATTAGCTCAGTATCGTACGAACTTGCAGACGCTATGGGATTTTCCGGATTATTGTATGAGTGCAATATGCTTCTACGAAGTGTTTCCTCGCTTGTATTCCAGTATGCTTCGCGCTCCTGTGATGTCATAAACGAAAAATTGCCGGCAAGAATTTCGCGCAACGACTTGGTAGCGATGCTATTTGTCTTTATTGCCTCGGATATGTCGCCCATTTGTGAATACAATCCTCCGATATTGCTTAACAAGGCTACATAGTTGGGATGTTCGCTACCAATTGTCTTTTCCCATATAAGCAATGCCTGCCTGTAATATTCCATTGCAGTTTCGGCATCGTTCATTTTGGAATATATGCCGCCTATATTGCACAACGACTCGGCATAGAGGGGATGTTCAATTCCAAGCACATTTTCTCTTATTTTCAATGATTTCTGATGATATTCAAGTGCATTGGTGTAATCACCCATCTTATAGTACAGATT
Organism: Bacteroidales bacterium; assembly: GCA_017645925.1. Lineage (GTDB taxonomy): Bacteria > Bacteroidota > Bacteroidia > Bacteroidales > ML635J-15 > Bact-19. Next base: position 3,703 of record JAGCNN010000042.1, on the reverse strand, counting down.
GCCGATATTGCACAACGACGATGCATAGTCTGGATGTTCCTCGCCAAGTATATCTCCTCTGATACCCAATGCTTTTGTATGATACACCAAGGAATTCTGAAAATCACCAGTCTTATTATACAATACACCTATGTTGTCAAGTGCAAGAGCATAGGCAGGATGCTTCTCGCCAAGTGTTTTTCTCCATACCTCAAGAGCCTGCAACTGGTATTTCAAAGCATTCTTATAGTTGCCAACCTTAGAGTAAATGATGCCAATGTTATTCAGCGATGTAGCATATTCGGGATGTTCCTTCCCAAGCAGTTGTTCTCTGATTTCGTGAGATTTTATGAGATACCTCAAAGCATTCTGGTAGTCGCCAGCATCATCGTACAATGTGCCAATGCTATTCAATGCAAGGGCATAGCTCAAATTCGATTCTCCTACAACCTTTTTGTTAATCTCCAATGATTTATGAAAACATTCAAGAGCACTTTCATAATCACCCATATCCTTGTATAGTGTGCCAATGTTGTTGAGCGATATTGCATATTGCAAATTTTCCTCACCATCTAGGCTTTTCCTTATTTCAAGCGCCTCAACCTGATATTTGAGAGCATTGCTGTAGTCTCCTATTTCGTTGTAAACCACACCGATATTGGCTAATGTTGTAGCACAGTCTATATTGTTCCTGCCAAAGTTCTTTTCTTGTATTGCCAAAGCATCTTTCTGGTATTCCAATGATTTTTGATAACTACCCATTTTGTAGTACAAGACACCTATAACAACCATTGATTGTGCGCAGTTGGGACTGTCTTCTCCAAAACTTTTCTTTCTGATATTCAGAGCACGAAGTAGATATACCAATGCAGTATCCCTTTCGCCGGCCTTTTCGTATAGCTCTCCTATGTAGTTCAACGACACGGCATAATCGGGATTATTTTCTCCAAGTGTTTCCTTCTGCACCTCCGATGCCCGTATATGGAAGTCCAAAGCGGCCTTGCTGTCGCCAATCTTTTCGTACAGATAGCCAATATTGCTTATTGCTGCAACATATTCTCTAGGGTTCTCATTGCTAGTCTGCTTTAAAATATCCACGACCATTGTCCTATATTTCAATGCCTTCTGCATATCACCCATTTTCTCGTACATATATCCAGTGCTGTTTAGCGCAGCTATATAATCCACAATCCCAGCCTCTTTCCACACTTCCAATGCCTGCAACTTATATTTTTCAGCATTCTGGTAATCCTTGTTTGCTTCGCACAGGGAGGCAATGTCGTCAAGCAGTCTTGCATAGTCGGGATGCTGTCCGCCTACTGACTTCCTCTTCTGTTCCAAAGCTAATTCATAGTATTTCAACGCATTCTGATAATCATTTTGTTCCATATATATGGAGCAGATGTTATTTAGTGTGCGCGTGTAACCCGACTGGTCGTCTCCGATATTCCTGCTTTGAATTTCAAATGCCTGAACATAGTATTCCAATGCGTTCTGATAATCGCCCAATTCCCTGTAAATAAAAGCAATATGGCTTAGTGACATTATATAGTCAGGATTGTTTTCTTCAAGTGCTTTCTTCCTGACTTGCAAGGCTCTCAAGTGATATTCCAAAGCGTTGTTGAAGTCGCCAGTCTCCTCATACAAAGTCCCGACATTGCTTAACGATGCGGCATAGTTGGGATGTTCTTCGCCGAGTGTCTTTTTCCATAGTTCCAATGCCTGCACATAATACTTCAGTGCGTTCTGATGGTCGCCAACATTATTATACATATTGGCAATGTTGTTTAGCAATGTGGCATAATCGGGATGCTCCTCGCCTACTATTTTCTTTTTTATTTCTAATGCATTGTCGTAGTCGCCAATCTTATAGTACAAGTTATAAATGTTATTCAGCGATTTTATGTAGTCGGGGTGCTGTTCTCCTAGCAACTTGCCCTTTATCTCGGATGAGTGCGTGTAAAATTCTATTGCTTTGGGCGTGTCGCCCATTTTCGAGTACAAAGCTGCAATATTATTCAGTGCTGCTGCGTAGTTAGTTGTTTCTTCACCTGAATCATTTTTCTTTATTTCCAATGCTTCCAAGTAGTATTTCAGAGCTTCGTCGTAGTTCTTCATGTAGTAGTGGGTGACGGCAATGTTGTCTAGTGCAGCAGCATATATTGAACTGGTGTCGCTTACCAGTATTTTTGTCATTTCTGCGGCTTTTGTATATGCTGCTAGGGCTTCTTCGTAGTTCTTTTCTTTGGCAAGGGATTTCCCAATATTGTTAAGTGAATCAATAGCTTCAGCAGTAGGTTCATTTTCTGTTTGTGCGAAAACGGCAGTGCTGAGAAGAACAAGAATGGCAAGTGATAATATTTTCTTCATAGTGTTTATGTTTCTAGTTTCTGTTGAGACGCAAAATTTTGCGTCTGTACAAATGATTTTGCGTCTGTACAAATGATTTTGAGCCTTTTTGCCCAATAAATCGTAAATCCCTTTGCATCTTGTCGTTCAAATCTTCAAATTATCAAATCTTCAAATCATCAATCTAAAATCGTCAATCGTAATTCGTAAATTAATTTTCGTTTCCATCCAGCATAATAAACGCTGCCCAATACCTTGAATTTCCGAATCCTGCAGTTGTCTTTACCTTGTTTTGTGCTGCAAGGAAAGCATCTCGCTTGGTCATGCCATTTGTTAGGTTGGTGTAAAATTCAGTCATCATTAGCAAGGTTGCATTGTCGTCCACAGGCCAGAGGCTCATAATGATGGTACGCGCACCAGCCTTTTTGAAACCGCGCTGCAATCCGAAAACGCCTTCATCGGTAATTTCACCCAAAGCCGTCTGGCAGGCGGAAAGCACAACCAAGTCGGTCTTGCGTAAGTCCATGAAACTGATTTCCTTGGCGGTCAAGATGCCGTCCTCGATGCCATCTGGAAGTGGAAGGTTCTGCCAAGCATAGTTGGCTCCCGAAAGCAAGAGTCCCGACTGCAAGAGCGTCTGGTCGCCCGACAACTTTTTGTCGGTGGGCAGGAAAAATCCGTGGGTTGCAATGTGCAAGACCGAAATATTTTCGCCCGACAACGACTTGAACGATTCCTCGTTTGCCTGCGAACCTTCGTAAAGCGTGGTTTTTACCTTCTTGTTTTTCTTCAGCGTGCCGATAATGTTTTCTACTTCGGTCTTGGTGCCTGGCAAATAGTTAAGCCCGTTGTGGTCTTGGTCCTTGTTGAGTTCGGCAAACGAATTGAACGATGCGCTCCGTGTGGCGTACCTGTTGCTTTCATGCTTCATTGTTGTGGTATCGCTGTCGTAGAATATGCCGCCGTAGAATACGGAGTTTTTGACAGGCTTGGGCATATAGTCCATTGCAAGGAATCGGGTAGATGAAACACGGTACATCTCGTACTTGTCCGAAACAATCTGCTCCTGGCTGATTGGCGCATATTCAACGGCAATCTGGTGCAACATTCCCGACGGTGCAAAGTAGATGCGCGGATTTGCTGGGAAATACTTTTCCAGTGGTTTCCACAGCATATTGTAAAGCCCTGTAGATTCGTAGATTCCAAGTTTTTTTGCAGAAAGCGATGTAGCGCCTCGGTCGTTGTCATCGCTGGGAGCCTGCGTTTTCGTAGGAGCAACACCACGGAACAGTTTGTTCATTTCCTCCTTTTCAAACAACGGTACAAATACTGGAGCTTCCATGTTCTTTGTAAGGACAATAGCAGCATAGTTTGT
>JAGCNN010000293.1 GCA_017645925.1 Bacteroidales bacterium | reverse complement strand
TAACAATCTTTTAATATTCTTGCGATGTGTAACTATCAACAATATGGCTACCAGCACCGAAAATACGGTCATTGTAATGCTATGACCTGCCTCGCGGAAGAAGCCCAGCACGCAGACAACAATCGGAAACGCCACAGCCGCCGACATTGAAGAAACGGAGACTATTCTTGTTATCAGTACAACGATAATGAATACCCCCAAGGCTATTCCTGCCGACAACGGGTCGAGTGCAAGCACAAGTCCGAGCATCGAAGCAACGCCCTTTCCGCCCTTGAAGCCAGAGAAAATCGGGAAAATGTGTCCCACTATCGCCATCATACCGAACAAAAGCTGGTACAGGTAGTAGGCTTCGGAACCATTCTCTACGAACACGCTTCCGTCGGTTGTTGCAAAGCGATTGAGCAGCATCACAAAAAACATCGTCGGCACAAAACTCTTTATGACATCGGTGATGAAAACCGGAATGGCACATTTCCAGCCAAGCACACGCAGAACATTGGTCGAACCAGCATTCTTGCTGCCATGTTCGCGTATGTCGATACCATAAAACCATTTGACGTACCACAATGCCGAACTGAACGAACCAATCAAATAAGCGGCGATTGCAAGTAATATTATTATAAGTATATTCATATCTTCAATTTTTTCAAATTACATCTAAATATCTTTTATTCTACTCATTACCAACGCAATGCTTGAATTATCAAGTTTTGTGAACGCAAACATTTTCTTGCCCAAGTCCTTCAGCGAAGCTCCGAAAAGATACATCTCCGAATCATCAAGAATCAGAAACCTATCGTGGCAATCAGCAAAACGCTTCAACTTCAAGCCTCCATATTGACTATTAAAGTTTTCTGCGGCAAGTTCCATAGCCTTACTTATCGATTTTGTATAAATTGAAACCGATACCCCATCCGACTTTTCGCTCATCCTAGTAAGCACCGACTCGTCAACATAATTATCTATAAGTATAATGCTTTTCTTTGCAGACTTTATCAGTTTTTGAACCAACGCAAACGCATCGTAAAATTCTCCGTCCATAAATACCTTTTCGGCTATTGGAGTAGCTGACTTTATGAAAAACTGAATTTGCTCATCGTGTTTTTTTAATAGTTCTGTATGCTTTTCCAACTTTTCTTCCATCAAAACCAACTTTGGTTCTAAAGCATAACCTTTAATTAAATAATTCTTCAAAACTTTTGTCGCCCATTGACGGAACATGGTTGCATTACGAGAGCTCACTCTGTAACCGACTGATAATATGGCATCTATATTGTAATGCTTTATTGTTCTAAGTACCTTACGGGTACCTTCCACGCGAACTACCGAGAAATCCTCGGTAGTTGAAATTTCATCTAATTCTTGTTCTTTATATATATTTTTCAAATGGAAACCAATGTTATCAGAAGAACATCCAAATAGTTCCGCCATCTGCAACTGGGTAAGCCACACCGTTTCCTCTCCAAGCCTAACTTCAATGTTCACAGACTCGTTTGGATTATATAACACGATTTCAGTCTCTTTTGCCATTCCGCTTAATTACTTTTATAAACTATAACTACCGAGAAATCCTCGGCAGTTGGATTACATACTGAAAATATTTCCTTTTTCCCAGCCATCTGCGATTCTACTTCATCTTCCTTGTTCTGTCGAGGTCACGCTTGTTGTCGCGGTCCTTGATGTCCTCGCGCTTGTCGTGCAGTTTCTTACCACGTGCCAACGCAATTTCCATCTTGGCGATTCCTGCTTCATTGAGAAACAACGAAATAGGAACTATAGTAAGACCTTTTTCGGCAACCTTCTTCTGCAACTTGTTAAGTTCCTTGCGGTTAAGCAGCAATTTGCGGTCGCGCTTGGGGTCGTGGTTGTTGCATGTGCCAAGCGAATATTCGGCAATGTGAACCGATGTCACCCACAATTCATTCTCCTTGAAAACGCAATACGAATCGGTAAAACTTATCTTTCCGTCGCGAATCGACTTTATTTCTGTACCAGTAAGCACAATTCCCGCAGTAAACCGTTCGATAAATTCAAATTTGAATGATGCCTTCTTATTTTTATATTCTATCTTTTTCATCACAATCATTTTATAAACAAGCCCATGAAAACGCCGTCCAATGTTACCGACAATGCAATTCCCAATACCATAAGGAGCACCGACAATATAATAAATATCACAATCCTATCGCCTGGAATCTTTAGAAAATACAAAGCACCAAAGTACATAACATACAATGAGTAAAGCACTAGTATCCATAAGAAAAACAGACTTGGGAATATAGACAGCACTGCATAAAGCACATAAAATGGCAACATACTCACCAACAGGAAAACTAACGCCTTACAGTAACTTGCGATTCCGAATGACCTGCACAGCCAATACTCCAAGTAGCCGATAAGGAAAAACGAAATGGATAAAAGTATGCTAATTACAAACGTATCAAGCAGAATCCAGCCAAAAAATTCATCGGGCATACGGTTGAGTGCAGAGCCGAAAAGGACAATTGCAAAAAAGCCCGCCATTATCAGCGGATACACCTTCCCCTGCAAATCCTTGGTCTTAAGCGATGAAAAATCATATCGCTGCCAGAAAAGCCTTGGATTTACAAGAATCTTTACAATTTTTCCTATGACACTTTTTACAACCATAAGTCTTTGCAAAATCTTGCAAAGATAGTGTTTTTTCTGACATGTTGAAAATTTAGTTTTTGAAAGCAACCACAGGTACATTTACAACGAGGGAATTGTATATTATACACAGCAATGCATTGCGGCGCTACAATTCGTACATCCCATTGCACCTGTCTGCAAAATCGTAAATCGTAAATCAAAAATCGTAAATCAATTTACAGCCCCGCCTCCATCTTCGACTGCGCCGCGTACTGCTGCACTACAGGATCGTTGGGATTAAGTTGTGCCGACCGTGAAAAATACTTGTACGCTTCGGCGGGATTGCCTTCTGAACCATAAATTATACCCAGAAACTTCTTCACTTCGGCATCTTCCTTCATAGCATCAGCTTTGAGCAGATACTCCTTTGCCTTTGTAAAGTCGTTCAGGTTGCCGTAAGCCATACCCAAATGGAAAGGAATTTCAAACTTAGCGGTATTTAACGAATAAGCCTTCGAGAGATAATAAACCGCAGAGTCGTTTTGCTTGGGATTTGCCGAATAGTAAATTTCGCCTAGCTGGTAGTATGATTCGTAGTAGTTTGGCGAAAGTTCGGCATAATCACGCCAGATTGCCTTTTCATATTCGGGATTGTCGATGTTGTAAGTCAGCACACCGACTGTATTGTTCCACACATCACGGTTAAGCGGATTGGAATGTAAAGCCTGCTTGTAATACTTGAACATCGTATCGTAGTCGTTATCAAGCTTGTAGTAAATATTACCAATACGCACCAAGGATTCTGAATTAAGGCTGTCAAAACTCAATGCCTTCTCGAAATATGGTATTGCCGTCCGCATAATGCTGTCGCGCTGAGCAATACAAGCAAGGCTGTCAGCACCATGGCACTTTGCAGCACGTTTCTCCGCCCCTTCCGACTGCGTGTAAAGGTCGCTGGCATACGAACTATTGCCCTTTATGCTGTTAACGCTGACATGCACATCGTGGGCAAAAAGCGTGGATGAATCCTTCCAGTCCATATTACGGGTAACGGTCTTTGCCGAAAATGCCAGCGCAGCAATGCCAAGCACCGCAATCGTAACATTACGCCACATCTTTTCCTTTTCGGGAAACTTTTCGGGCAAAACTTCGGCAAATGTGTATGCAATGGCAAGACTAAATCCTAACGACGGCATAAACAAGAACCTTTCGGCCATAAATGCACCCACGTTGAACAGTAGGTTCGACGGCAGAATCAGCGTAGCACCATAGAAAAATATGGCATACGAATACACCGACTTGCGCTTCGGCAGAAGATAAACTATCGCAACCACAATCATTCCAAGATGAAGAAGCAAACTCAAAATCACTTGCCAGTCGGTCCAGTGCATAGTCGGAATCTGATACGGATAGTAGTCCCATGTAAGCGGATGCGGGAAAACGAGCAACTTCAAGTACAGAAGCAGCGTGTAGGTCACGGTAGCGTACCTTTCACCGCCTGTCATATTGAGGAATGGATTGTTGAGCAGAAGGTCTGCCTCGCCACCAAACTGGTTTGCAATTACATTGCCTCTGATTATCACATATAGCAAAGCCCCAATGAAAGCAGGAATTGTAACCTTCACATAATCTAGAACCTTTGGCTCGTAGAAGAAATACAACGAAAGCGGAATAAGGAAAACAAATGCCACCGTGGTTTCCTTTGACATTGAACCGAGAAAAATACAAACGAAAATGGCTACCAACAGCAATATTCTCTTCGTCAAATCTCTATTTTCCAAGAACTTGATTGCACAGTCCAATGCCAGCAGTCCGAAGATGAACGCCATAATTTCATCGCGGCTCTTGATGTTGGCAACCACCTCGGTATGAAGCGGATGCGCAGCAAACAGCATTACCGTTAGAAATGGAATGCTCAGGAACCAATAGCGCGGCTTGTGATTGCGGAAAAGCTTTTTCAGCACATGATACATCAGCAGCAGAAGCAGGCAGTAGTATATCACATTGAAGGAATGCCCAACAAACGGAGCTGCCACAATGTCCCCCGAAAAGTCGGGAGCTTCGGTCTTCTTGCCGAAAATTTCAAGTTCAATGGCGAACGTCACCACCGAAAGCGGACGATAACGACCACCGGCAACCTCGTCCATGTCCTTGCCGAACATTCCCGCCATAGTATCGTAGCTCAGAATGTCCTTTATGCCTGCGAAACCTTGCTGGGTAAATTCGTTTTTCCAGATTGTAACGGTGTCGTCGAGGGCATAGCCATGTCCGAGAGTGTTGGCATACAGCATAAAGCCGAACACAACGATTATCACTTTCAGTATAATGTCGCGCTTGCGAGCCAAGACATTGTCCTTCAACATCGTACCTGCTACAACCGGTTGGTTTTCCTTGCGCGGAGTATCTTTTTTCCTAATGGCATTCATATTTCAAAATTTATGGACACAAAGAAAAAGAAAATATGGCAAATAGGAAAAAAAGTTTTTGAAGCATTTATATAAGTTCCATCAAAATTGTACTTTTGCACCATAAACAAAAACACACTAGACTATGAGGAAAATATTATGGTTAACCGCTTTGTGTACGTTACTGACCGTCGGTTGCAACAATTCAAAAAATACTGAGCAG
>JAGCNN010000292.1 GCA_017645925.1 Bacteroidales bacterium | reverse complement strand
TATTAATTCTTCCATCACTTATTATTTTTTAGTTCTAAAATTATATTTTCATTCCAATCGCACATTCCATCGCCGTCCTTTGCGACAACGAACATCAGTGCTTCAAAATTATTTTCGTCTTCACATTCAACCCATCCGCACAAGGCAGACGAAGCGGTATCATCTATTAGAGTATCGGCAACAACATTGCATATCACAGAAGCGTCAAATCCATCAAGCACATACGACGAAGTCTCGCCGTTGTACTTGTTGCGTATTGCAATTTCGCCAGTAACAATGTTTGACAATGTATATACGAACACCGCTGGACTTGGGAAATAATTGTCTTCGGTTATTGTTTCCTGATAGTGCCTGTCGTTGCATAGCGACGAACTTCTGTTGAACAATATCACCGCGCGGTTGTCGCAAGGCACAAACCTTTCCTCACCGGCAAGAAGCAGTTCTGATGCCACAAAACCAAGCTTGCAAAGTGCATCCATCTTGAAATACTTGGGATAGCCATTTATCTTGCTACGGTATAACTCGTTGAGCATCTGAACTCCAGATTCTTCACATTCGATTGCAGTTCCATTCAGCACTACCGACGAAGCCGTTATTCTTATCCACTTCTCAATTTTCATCTTTTGCCTCCCTTGCTGAACAAAACGGCAGCGTTGCAGCCACCAAAACCCGACATCAACTTAACAAACGACTTTCGGTCTGTAGTGCGATTTTCTGCCGATACCGACAACGGATATGTTACACCACAATTCTCGTAGCCCCTTGTAGCTATTACCTCGCCATTATCAACCGCATGGAACGACAATATGGTTTCAAGCACTCCTGCTGCACCCATAGTGTGCCCGTAGTAGCCCTTTAGACTTGTTACCGGCTTATCGACAAGGCCTGCACGGTATATTGCTATTGATTCCATCTCGTCGTTGTACATTGTTGAAGTTCCGTGCGCATTCACAAAGGCGATGTCTGCAAGGTCAAAATCCTTAATTACCTCCTTCAATGCAAGAAAACTACCCTCGCCAGTGCGTGAAGGACCAGAAATATGGTTGGCATCGTTGCGAATTGCAGCAGAACGTAAAATCCAGTCGGCGGATGTAATTTCAGCCTCATCTTTCCTGCCATACACTATGGTAGCAGCAGCCTCGCCAAGATTAAGCCCTTTGCGGTTGCTATCGTATGGCTTGCATGGCTCAAGCGACAAAGCTTTGAACGACTGGAATCCTGTAACTATAAATTTCGACTGGCAGTCGGCTCCGATAACCACAACATGGTCGTAACGTCCACTTTTCAAGAATCTGCTTGCTGCAATCTGAGCGCAAACTCCCGATATGCATGCATTTGAAACAACAACCGGTTTGTTAGGATTTCCAAAAAACTGCGATATTGACTTTGCAGCCTCGGCAAGCAGAACCCTATTTTCGGGGATTCCGGGAATTTTTTCGTAAAGCAACGAAACATTTCCCTTGGTAGTTGACAAGACAAACAAAACCCTGCCCGACTTCACATCAACGCCCGACTTTGATATGGCATCACTTGCCGATATTATACATATTTTCTCAAAAAAAGTATAATTGCCAGGGCACTTGCACAAGGAAACAAAAACCTCATCGACCACATTCCTGTCGAACAATGAAGCACAAAATGGATCCCTGACACCAAAGCGATTATCATACACCCGCAACTCTGAACGGCCATCTAGCACAGCCCGATAGTTGTCGGCAGTAGTGAACCCCAACGGTGAAGTAACATTATCGGCAAGACGCACAATCATATCACATTCCATTTTTTCTTCCATTCCTCGTAAAACTCAGGAGCAAACCAAACAAGATTATAGTTCTTATCAAGGAAAACCTGCACCGAATGACCAGTAGCTATAAGCGACTCGTCTTCAACGTTATGTATTTCGTAGTCGAAGACTATTTTTGCCGACTCAGTGGGACAATAGGTTATGTCGATGCGCACCTTCATTCCGTACAAGATTGGACTCTTGTACTTGAATGAAATGTCAACTACCGGAGCGAAATAGCCGTTGCCATATATGAACATATATCCGAAATCGTATTTACGACCGAATTCCTCGCGGGCATCCTCAAAATACTTCATGTACGAACCATGCCACACAATGTTCATCGGATCAAGCTCGCTGAACCTAATATCTATTTCCTTCGAAGCTTTCAACATATCTGCCATAAGTTACACAGCTTGAGAATCGACATCGCTAAGAGCAATCTTCATTTCGGTTGAAGCTATCAGTTCGTCGCCTATCCTTACTTCTGCATTAATGAGGGTAAGGCTGAATACCTCCTCCAAAACCTTTGTGCAGGTAATGATTTTCTCGCCGCACTTAGGCAGCCGCGAAACTTCAAAATTCCTTATCGAACCTATGAATCCGATTTTAATAGGCTGGTTGCTGCAACTATTTGCATATCCTATTCCTGCGGCACAAGTCTGGGCGATATTCTCCAAAATTCCGTATGGCAGCAACTTGCCGTTTTCGACAAACAAGCAGTCGTCGCTGACGACAAAAGAAGTTGTAACCTCACCATCGCCGCAAGCAATCAAATCGCCAACCATTACAAATGGTTCCTTCTGCGGTATATAATCTCCTGCACGCATCATAAAAACCCAGACTACTGAGCGTTTTCAGCACTATTTACAGTTCTTTCAATATAATCGTAGAAATCGTTGAGAGTTCTTACATTAATCATTTCCTCTGGCTTAATCTTGAAGCCGAAATTCTTCTCCACAACAACTACAATATCAACAAAATCCAAGCTGTCGATACCTAAGTCGTCCTTCAAGGTTGCATCGCGATTAATCTTGCTTTCTTCAATTTCTAATTCTTCAATCAAAAAGTTGTTTACTTTTTCTTCTATTTCTTCTCTTTTCATCATAACAAATAAAATTATACTGTTTTTACTTTAATTTGCAAACCATTATTGTGTGACCGTGACCAAGTTGGTCGTACATTTTCTCAACCGAAAGACCTGCTTTCTCGACGCATTTCATAAGGTCGTCGGAATGGAACATCTTGCTGTTGCCATTTGCGATAGCCGTAAAGTAGAGACTAATCTGCGTAAGGCAGAACGAAGCAGGTTCGTATTTCTGTCTGTCCCAGAAAGTTTCCATTATGTAGAGCCTTGTATTCTCGTCCATCGACCTTTTTGCCCTCGACAAGATGCTTATAACCTCGTCTTCACCAAAGCAATCAAGGAACTGGCTCATCCATATTGCATCGAACTTTGTTTCGGGGAACAATGATTTTTCATCAAGCAGATTTGCTGGATAAGCACCTATCCTGTCGGCGCCGGGCTGACCTTTGGTCTGTTCCCTCATCATTCCAATCTGCTGAGGAAGGTCCATTATGGTAACGTTTACATCCTTGTTGTAACCAACGCACTGCATAGCCCACCTGCCAGTATTTCCGCCCACATCGAGCAGGGTGCGGACATTGTTGGAGAAAACTATCTTCAAAGCTTCCTCGAAAGAACAATCCGAATAGAAATGGTCGAAGGCAAACCAGCTTTTCTGAACCTGCTCAGGAAGCTGCGAAAGACCCTCGTAAACAGTAGGCCAGTCGCCGAAATGCTTAAGACCTGCAGGCTTGCCCTGTGTTAGAGCCTCCTCAAGATGGAACCAACCTTCGTAGTTAACATCGTGGTTAAAGTCCATGTTTACCTTCACCAACTGGTCGGTAAGGAAAAACCATCCTGCCTTTGATATTGAAAAGCGGTCGGTATCGGTATCAATCAAAATTATACCCATTGTGAGCGAAGCATCGGTTAGCACTTTTACTGCATAGTCGGAAAGACCTGTTTTCGAAGCTATTTCTTCGCGGGTTAATCCATTGTCGCTGTTTCGGAGCATTTCAAGGATTCCAAACTTCACCATCAGGCGAGCCACCTGAAACACTATAGGTCCAAAAGCTATGAATTCGGCAAGACGCTGAGCCTCACGAGCCGACATCGTCTCCTTTGTATATTGCTTTTCTTGTGCTGGAAATAAATTCATTGTCTATTTTCTTTGCTTATTAAAAAATTCAGCCAATTCCTCGGCCACATTATCATATACGTATTCTCTCTTGATAGACCATGTAGCGGCAAATATAGACCCGAATATCCTGTCGGACGAAAGCGTAGCCACCACCTCGTTGGTACTATTGTCAATAATATCGAACGTGCCGCAGGCAAAACCTTTTGCATTCTGCGGAGTGAACGGCCCTGCTATCATTGTTGCCACAGGGTTTCCGTAGCAAAACAAATCCATCTTATATACAATGGTATAAGTAGCCAATTCCGGCTTATATACAGCCACTATATTGTCGCTCTCCTCGTTGAAAGTCTCTGAGAAACTTCTTTCGGCCTCGGGAATATCCTTGCCCTTGTCGCGAACCCAGTCGTCGCCTTTCATTGCATAAAAGTCGTCAGGCTCAAACGTTACTTCTGTGTCCTCATCAAATATCTTGCAGTTTGAATAATCGAACTGCATGATTATGGTCACGTTCTTTTTGTTCATACCGGTTACCGAGCCGGAAATCAACTTTATTGGCGAGCCAGCGTAAGCGGCTACCGACACGACCAAAAGCAAAAGAAAGAATATCCTTTTCATCTATTTACTTAAGTTTCTTAATTACCAAAGCGCTGTTTGTACCACCGAATCCAAACGAATTTGACAATACTATATTCAATTCTTTCTCAACGGTTTTTGTAGCAAGATTTAACTTGCAAGAATACTCGTCTGGAGTTTCGAAATTGATATTAGGAGCCACAAAGTTGTTCAGCATCATAATAAGCGAGTAAACAACCTCGCTAGCGCCAGCCATCCAACATTCGTGACCAGTCATCGACTTGGTAGAACTTACCAGAGCCGGCTTACCCTCGAACAAGGAATTGATAGCCATAGCCTCGAACATATCGCCCTGATAAGTAGAAGTTGCATGTGCATTTATATAGTCAATGTCTTCGGGTTTAACATTAGCCTCGTTCATGGCTCTTGTCATTGCAAGAGCGCAACCGGCATCGCTTGGCTGAGAAATTCCTGCTCCATTTGAAGAGAATCCGTAGCCAGACAATTCGGCGAGTATTGTTGCACCGCGCTTTACAGCGTGTTCGTACTCCTCAAGGACAACAGCAGCAGCGCCACCGCTTGGCACAAGGCCGTCCCTGTTCTTATCGAACGGACGCGAAGCCTTAGTCGGATCGTCCATCCTTGTAGAGAAAGCAGCAAGAGCATCAAACGAAGCCATAGAGAAGTGGTTTACTTCCTGAGCGCCACCGCAAATTACCATGTCCTGAAGTCCATTCTTTATCATCATGTAACCCAGACCAATAGAATGAGAACCGCTGGCACAAGCAGCACTAACTGTGAAATTTATGCCACGCAGATGGAATATGGTACTCAAGTTCATTGTTACAGTTGAGTTCATCGACTGGAAAATTATTCCAGAACCGAGCATAGCCGTATCGCGTTTTTCCTTCATTATTTCAGAAGCCTCAACAACAGCCCTTGCCGAAGAATCGTTTCCGAAAATGATTCCAACTTCGTTATTCTGAAGATATTCGTCGTTTATATTTGCCATCTCAAAAGCTTCCTTCGAAGCCATGTATGCATATTCAGCCTCTTCGGAAAGACCAATCCTCAACCTTCTGTCGATTTTACCTTTTAGTATAGGACGCTCAACAATGCCAGTAAGAGCCGAATGAAAACCATACTCCAAACGTTCCGATTCAACGCCTATACCCGATTTGCCATCAAACAGCGACTGCTTTACTTCGTCAACATTCTTTCCAAGGCACGACCAGATGCCCATACCTGTTATTACAACTCTTTTTTCCATATCCTAAGTATATAATCCTCCATTTATTGAAATTACTTCGCCAGTAATGTAAGACGATGCCTCGGAAGCGAGGAATCCCACAACTTCGGCTACCTCCTCGGGTTTGCCAAACCTACCCATTGGGACAAGCTTTTTCAGCATATCAACATCAAGGTCCTTTGTCATGTCGGTTTCGATAAAACCGGGAGCAACAGCGTTGACAGTTATCTTTCGCGATGCAACTTCCTGAGCAAGAGCCTTAGTCGCACCAATCAGAGCAGCCTTGGCTGACGAGTAGTTCGTCTGTCCGGGCAAGCCCTTTATTCCCGACAACGAAGTCATGTTTATGATTCTGCCGTAGCGCTTAGAAATCATATTTTTGAGCAAGCGGCGAGTGATATAGAAGAAACCATTCATAGTGGTGTCGAGCACTTCGTGCCACTGCTTTTCGTTCATAAACACCATCAGGTTGTCCTGTCGTATGCCTGCGTTGTTTACCAATACCGATATATAATCGTCCGGATGAGCAGCATCCCATTCTGCGATTGCCTTTTCCACAGCCTCGGGATTTGCCACATCGAATTTCAGCAGCTCACATTCTACACCATAGGACTTTACCATCTCAAGAGTTTCCTGAGCAGCCTCATCGTTAGACCTATAATTAATTACAATAGGCAGTCCCATCTGGGCGAATTTTGCGCAAACTGCCCTTCCCAAGCCACGAGAACCACCCGTTACCAATGCATATTTCATTATTTCTGATTTAAATTTTTAGTTTTCAAATAGTTTTCTACTTCCTTTATTCCCTCATAGAAAGGAACATCATCAACTACAACCGGGAAAATCCTGCGAATATCATCGTAAATTTTCTTTGTTGCAGGCGCAAGTTTATCCTGAATTTTCAGACAGTCAACAGCCTGAGCAAGAGCAATATACTGAATTGCCATTACCTGATATGCGTTTTCGATAACCTTCTTGCACAGCAAGGCCGTATTAGTACCCATGCTTACAATATCCTGATTGTCGTTGTTGTTAGGTATGCTATGCACATAATTTGGCATTGCAAGAGTCTGGCATTCAGCGGTTGTTGATGTAGCTGTAAACTGGCATGCCTGCATACCGTAATTCAGTCCTAGCACGCCCATATTGAGGAAAGGCGGCAAAATGCCATTGATTCTGTCGTGGAACAAATAGTTGATTTGTCTTTCGGCAGTCATCGCCAACCTTACCACAGCAATCTTCACCTTGTCCTCTTCGAGGGATATGTAGTCGCCGTGGAAATTTCCGCCATGATATACATTTTGTGATTCGTAATCAACAATAGGATTATCGCAAGCTGAATTTAGTTCCTCGTCAATGATTCGCCTTGAATTTTTCAATGTTTCATAAATAGGACCGAGTATCTGTGGAGCACATCTGAGCGAATAGTAAGCCTGCACCTTATGTTCGAAAGTTGTCTGCCTGCTATGACCGCCATCGTAAAGTTCGTGTTCGCGTTTTCTTAGCAACTTACTGCCGAGGGCAAGTTCACGCATACGTTTAGCAATCAGCTGCTGACCTTCGTGTCTCCTACATTCGCTAAGCTCTTCGGCCATAAGGTCATCGTATGACGAAGCAATTTCGTTCATCCACACGGCAGCAAGAAGCGACCATTCAAGAAGATTTTCAGCATATATCTGGTTCAGAACGGCTATACCAGTCATTACCGATGTACCATTAGTTATCGACAAACCCTCACGAATATGTATTTTCATCGGCTCGAGTCCGTTTTCATTCAACACATCAATCGAATTGCGCCATTCGCCTTTGTAGTGCACCTTTCCTTCGCCAATAAGAGTAAGGGCAATGTGTGCAAGCTGAACAAGGTCGCCGCTTGCGCCAACGCTTCCGTGAACAGGGATATATGGATAAATATTACGGTTGATAAACTGGCAAAGCAACTCAACCACTTCGGGATGAATACCAGACCTGCCCTGAAGGAAAGTTCCTACGCGGGCAATCATTGCCGATTTCACATACATGTCGGGCAGAGGCTCACCTGCTCCAGTAGAATGGCTTCTAATTATATTGTATTGCAAATCAGACAGATAGTTATCATCCACACGCCACTGCGCCATAGGACCAAAACCAGTGTTTATTCCGTATATAATTTTCTCCTTAGAGAATTTTTCCAAGAAACTGAAACAGGCATTCACCTTTTCCATGCATTGAGCAGGTACT
>JAGCNN010000291.1 GCA_017645925.1 Bacteroidales bacterium | reverse complement strand
GCCTTGGCTTTTGCCTCGAACTCCTCACGGCTTGGAGTGCCTTTCTCGCCGTACTTCTCTGCCAAATGCTGGGAACCTGTTTTAAGCTCTGCCAGTTTCTTTTCGTCTAGTTTTATCATTTCTCATTTCCTCCTTGTGTGTATCTATTTAAAATTTGTCTGGCGTTTTCTATCTCGCCTTTATATTGCTTGGTGCTCTTTTTCAAAAAAGAATTCAAAAACAGCACTCGTTTGCTTTCAATGAACGATGTGGAATCAATAGAGAAAACTATCGTGCGATGCTCGTTGGTTCCGACAGAAATCCGTGCTTCATAGAATTCTGTTCCTTCAAGAATCTTCACAAATTTTGTATTCACCACATACTGAGTCTTTATAATCGTTTCCACATAATCGTACTTTGCCTTTGTCTTCTCATCAAGACCAGCGTAGTACTCATCGTATTCCGCAGAGTGAAAAGTTTCTCTAACATCCTCGTTCATGCCGCAAAAGTAATATATTTATTACATATTGCAAAATATTTGTAAGAAAAATCTTCATTTACTTTTAAACTAGATACGCACTGCGTACCCAATTCCTGTCGTGCAATACCTATATATTAATATAGCAGTCCGAACATCCACAGCAAAGCAAAAAAAGTGTTTATAAACACTAATTTTTATCACTTTTTAATGTTTCCAAACACTAAAACACAAACACAACAACCACACACACAAAAAAAAAATGTTTCCAAACACTAAATTATATTCAATTTTAATATATTCAAACACTAAATTTGCATTAGACATTGCACGCAACGTCTCTACAAATTATCAAAACATTCATTAATATTGTCGCGGCACGCCACAATACAACAATAATTACAGTCGCGGCACGCCACGACACAACAATTGCACAGACGCAAAATTTTGCGTCTCAAAAAGAAATCCAACGCTTCAAAAATTTCCACAAAAATTTTTATTGCCTATTAATAAATTTTATTTATATTCGCATTCTTGTCAAGCCAACCATGAGTGATGGTCGGTTGACACTTGTAAAGACATTAATGCACTGATAGACAGAAAACAGAACTATTGAAAAACAAATACTAGCAAAAAATGAGCGACGCATTATACAACATTGAATACGGTCTGTTTGTAATCACCGCCCGCGAAGGCGAAAAAGACAACGGATGCATAAGCAACTCGGTAATACAGGTTTCAAGCGCAAGCCCACAGACCATAGCAGTAAGCATGAACAAGAAGAACTTCACCCACGATATGATTCTGAGAACCAACTTGTTGAATGTCTCAATCCTGACAAAGGAAGTTCCGATGAATGTAATAAGTCACTTCGGATTCCAGAGTGGTCGCGATGTGAACAAGTTCGAGAAATGCGACGCAGTAAAACGCAGCGAAAACGGATTGTACTACATCCCCAAATACACCAACGCCTTCATTTCTGGCGCAGTAAAAAATGTAGTTGACTGTGGCTCACACAGCATTTTCATCGCCGAAATCACCGAAAAGCAGGTTTTGTCGGATGTAGAATCGGTTACCTACTCCTACTACCAGAATAACATCAAGCCGAAGCCAGAGCCATCGGTAAAGGTTGGCTGGAGATGCAAGGTGTGCGGATATGTATATGAAGGCGAAGAACTTCCTGCCGACTTCATCTGCCCGTGGTGCAAGCACGGTGCTGCCGACTTCGAAAAGATAACAATTGAATAAGAGTAATTTGTCAAACAATTAAAATAGAAAGGAAAATATCATGAACAAAAAAGTTTCAGAATTAATCAACACACAGATAAACAAGGAATTGTACTCTGGCTATCTTTACCTTGACATGTCGAACTTCTTCGAATCGAAGGGACTTGCTGGTTTCGCAAACTGGTACAAGGTTCAGGCTCAGGAAGAACGCGACCACGCAATGTTGTTCTACCAGTACCTCCAGAACAATGGCGAAAAGGTTACATTGCTTGCAATCGACCAGCCGGACAAGAAGTACAAGACTTTCATGGATCCGCTGAAGGCTGCTTTGGAACACGAAAAGTATGTTACCTCGCTCATCGACAACATCTACGGTGAAGCTGCAAAGGCAAAGGACTACAGGACAATGGAACTTCTCCAGTGGTTCATCAAGGAACAGGGCGAAGAAGAAAAGAACGCCAACGACCTCATCAGCAAGATGGAACTCTTTGGTGGCGACGCTCGCGCATTGTATATGCTCGACCAGGAACTCGCTGGCAGAACCTACAACACTCCATCATTAGTACTCGACTAAACCTGAACGACATGATTTTCAACATAGCAGTTCCGACAAGGGAAGGCGATATGGTTGACGAACATTTCGGTCACTGCGAATATTTCACAATATTCAAGGTTGACGACGAAACAAAGACCATAATCAGCAAAGAAAAGTTGGATTCGCCCGAAGGTTGCGGATGCAAGTCGAACATTATCCACACTTTCCTCGAGAAGGAAATCGATGTGATGCTAGCCGGCGGAATCGGCGGAGGCGCTGTAGCAATGCTCGAATCGTACGGAAT
>JAGCNN010000041.1 GCA_017645925.1 Bacteroidales bacterium | reverse complement strand
TCAAATAAGATTTACGCCCACCACGGAATGTATTTGCCTTGTATAATAATTATGTTCTATCAAATAACCATCAAATAAGAACTCATTGATAATCAGCATTCATTTTGCAAATATAAGGCTTTTTATCAAATAACCGTCAAATAAGAAATTATAAATGGCAAACATTAGACTTGTTACCAAATATTTGATGTTATTGTTTTACAATTTTTGCGATAGTATCTATCATCTTCTTTGAAGGAGAAAACAATGGTTCTATCAATCCTTTGGTGGCATCAAACGAACAATTATAGTCACTCTTTTCTCGCATTGTCTGCAAAAGCGTGAAGGTGTCAGAATGTTCTTCCTGCAGTATGCCCGTCTTAATATAAGTCTGCCTGAACAACATGCCAAGACCGTGATGTGTTCGCACCTCATGTTTATCGTGTACAAGCAAGGAGTTGATGGCATGGAATACTGAATAATACAAACGGTTAGCCGCGGCATCCCATTGTTCGTGTTCTCGCATTATTATTGCCTGTTGATAGTTTGCAAATGCCTTTTCCATCTCTCTATCTACAATGATACGCCTATTTTCTTCACTTAAATTCATATCAGCACACGTTTATCCAATGACACATTATGATAAAATAGAGTATAATTGTATCCCTCCCACTCGCTTTTGGAATAAACTTGCGGATTGATTTCTTCTCCAATGTCCCAACCCAGTTCGCGAAGAGGTTTCTGGACTAAATAGTCATCAAGAGTCAACTCTTCCTTGTCTAGTAATATTAACAAATCGTAGTCGCTGTCAGGACGGGCATCTCCTCGTGCGCGAGAACCATAAAGCCACAAAGAAGCACCTTTAGGCAGCGTACACCCAGCTGTTTCCATAATGCGTTCTATGACTTTTTCCTGTTTCATCTTTTTATTAGAGTTTGACAATGCAATTATACACATTATTTCCAACTTGGCAAAATATTCTTATTTTGTCCATCCGATTACTAAATGTCCTCCTTTTTCCCCATCTTTCTCCTTATCCCCGCCACTATCTGCATCAGAATAAGTATCGCCGACACTACCCCACACATGCGGGCAATGTAGTCGCCGTATTTTGCATAAATGGAAATATTGTCATTGGCGTTTATGGTTGCAGATATGCCACCGCGCTGCCACCAGCCAAGCGACTCAACGACATCGCCACGCTGGTTGATAATGCAGCTTATACCCGTGTTGGCGCTTCGTGCTATGCTGCGACGAGTCTCGACGGCACGCAGACGCGAGAAACTGCAATGCTGGCGATAACCCGGGGTGTCGCGCCACCAGCCATCGTTGGTGATGACAAAAATCATCTGTGCGCCATCCTCAACAAAACCACCACAATGTTCGCCAAATGCAGATTCGTAGCACACCGGCACACCAACTTTTACATCGCTTACATCATTAGTAAACGCCGTTGGATGTTCCTGCCGTCCGTGGCTGCCGGTCATTCCGCCAAGGTCGGACATAAGGTCGCTGAGGAAGCCAAAGACCTTGATATAGGGAAGTATTTCCGCACCCGGAACCAAACGGCTCTTTCGGTATATTTGCACTTTTGAACTTGAATCAACCTGCATTGAAACATTGTAAACATCGTAGTGGTCGTTTTCGCCAATTTTACGGGCAGTTTCTGAAATGGAAGTGCCATCGTATGCCTTGTCGCCTTTTTTGTGATAATAGACCTTTAACGTTGTAGCACCAACTACAAACTTTGCGTTCGGATAACCACTCATAAACCTGCGCACTGCCACAAGCGACGAATTTCCCTGCATAAAATCTTCCTGAACCGTACTGTTCAGAGCAGTTTCGGGTGCGACAAAATAATCGGTTTCCTCGTTGCCGTATGTTGCTGCAAGGTCGAGTATATTTTCAATCTGCGAACCGAAGGTGCTTTCATCAAACTTTTCGCCCCACGGGTCGATATTCGGCTGAATAACAACAACATTCTGCGGATTTTCCTTTTCGCTATATGTATAATAGCGGATAACGGAAAAAATTATAGGGACAAACAAAAAAACTGCCGTTGTAATAACAATTGGCAATCTCGGTTTGCGTTTTTCAAAAATTTCGCACAATAGTTTGTACAACAATGCATTCACAATCAATATCCATGCAGAACCGCCCAGATGTCCAGTAATTTCGTACCACTGTACAAACATCACATCGTTGGCGAACGAATTGCCAAGCACCAGCCACGGCCAGGCAATCTCGCTGTTCATAAACAGATACTCAAAAGCCACATAGCAGCTTACAAATGCAATAAGCCCGACCTTTTCGCCACCATGCTTCCACAAAGCATATACAATCCTCATTGTCATCGCCATAAGCAGCGACGATGCAAGCACAGCCATAAATACCCCTGCCGGACTTGCAAAGTAAACCCACCAAGTTGTGATGGTGTTCCATAGAACAAATGTCAGATACGAATAGCCGAAAAACTTTGCCCCACCATGCTTACCGTTCTCGCTTATAATGTTCTGCATAAGAATAAGCATTGGAACAAAACCAATAAGCACAAGCCACGGCAAATGCAGATTAAACCATCCTGCGCTCAGCAAAAGTGCCGACAAAACGCACAAACAGAACCTTAACCCAACGTTTATCCTTTTCATTGCAATTCCTTTATCTTGTTGTAAATGAACTCTGAAACACCCACCGACTTTTCCACGTATGCATTTGCCTGCGAGCATGATTCTGCATACTTCGCCTCATCTGAAAGAAGCGATTTGACAATATTTTCAAATTCGCTGTATGATGAAATTGAAAATCCTGCTCCGCAACCTATCAAATCAAATGCTTCCTTGAACTTGCGATAGTTGGGTCCAAAAACCACTGGTATTCCGTAAACCACAGCCTCGAGAGTGTTGTGTATTCCGACTCCAAAGCCACCGCCCACATACGCCATTTTCCCATAGCGGTACATCTTCGACAACATTCCCATCGAATCAACAATTATGTACGAAAGTTGCGATGCCTTGGCAGTTTCACACTTTGAGAGACGCACAAACGGCTTGTCAAGCATTTTTTCAATTGCACACAGATGTTCCTCGTGTATTTCGTGCGGAACAAGCACCGCTTTCAGTCCATCGTGCGAGTTGACATACTGCGAAATAACCTTCTCGTCAGGCGGCCAGGTGCTACCACATACGATAACATTTCCCAACTGCGAAAATTCGCGTAGAAATTCATTTTCATACTTCTCGTGCGAAATCTGATACACACGGTCGATGCGAGTATCACCACACACCGAAATGTTCTTCACACCAGCACCTTCAAGAAGATTCTTGGAATTTTCGTTCTGTACAAACATCCATGCAAAATCGGTAAGAACCTTGCGGTAGAACTTACCCCACGGACGAAAGAAAATCTGCCCGCTACGGAAGATGCCCGAAATGAGATATGTATTTATCTTTCGTCTTGCCAGTTCGCGAATAAAGCAGTACCAAAACTCATATTTCACGAAGATGACAAATTCCGGGTTAACTATGTCGATGAATTTCCGTGCATTACGCTTGCTATCAAAAGGAAGATAACATACAATGTCGGCCTTGTCGTAGTTTTTGCGTACCTCGTAACCACTTGGACTGAAGAAAGATAGTACAATTTTCTTACCCTCGGCCTTATAGCGTTCTATCAGCGGACGACCTTGCTCAAATTCGCCAAGCGAAGCCGCGTGAAACCACACATATTTCTGTCCGGGTTCCACTTTTGCTCGTAGATTTTTCTCCCAGTCTTTTCTGCCAGACACCATCAACCCTGCTTTCCTGTTGAAAGGAGCCGCCAATCTTACCGCAAGAAAATATGTGCGAATGCAGAGAAAATAGAAGAATTTCATCATTAATAGTAATAATATTCCTCAAGAGAGTGGCGATAAATAGGCAATATCCACCCAACACGTATTCCAATCATTGAATCGTGGTACAGTTTTTCGTCTTTTCCCCGCAAATTGAAATCATAATTGCGGCGTGATTTTGTCCAAGCAAACGTATATTCAATGCCACCATAAAAGTTCACCAACTTTTTGTTGCTCAAGAACTGATAGCCGACGAAACCGCGCAGGGCAATACCATTTCTAAGTCCGTCGTAGCCTTTCTTGTAGTCGCCGAGCACTGGCGGAGTGTTGTTTGAACGGTTTTCGATGCGAATATGGTGCTCAAATATTCCGACCCCAATATTTGCCACAATGCCAGAATTTGGATTAGGCTTGCGGAAGGCAAAAACTCGACCTGCTTTTATCCCTGTGTAGAAACCCGATTGAGTCATAAGCACGGTACCATATTCGCCGTACGAATTTATTATATTTCCCGTTTGCGTCATGAGGTTATGCAAAATTGGAACACCTTTGTCGTCATATCCGCCCCAAAGATAACTGCCTTCGAATCCGAAAATCCAGTTATGCTTTGTCTTGAACGAAAGTCCAAGTCCCATTGTAGAAGGATTTCGACCATACGTTGCCTTCATATCGGTAAGCGAAAACTGGTAGGCATAGTTTATTTCGCACTGCCACACGCTTATGCAGGTGTCTTTAATCTGAGCGATTGCCGATACCGACACCAACAAGGAGGCTATTAATATTGTCAATAACTTTTTCATCAATTTGCAAAATTAATACTTTTTTCGGTATGACGGATAAAAAATATTACGCTCAATGGTTTCAAGGTTCAAGGTTCAAATGGGTCAACGTTCAAGGGGTTCAACGTTCAAGGGGTGTTGAATCGCGCCATGGCACGATTGTACAATGTAGCGGTGCAATGCTTTGCGCCGAATTAATAGCAATAAATTTTACATGTTTGAATGGATATAGCCGCATGAGAGACAATGAATTTTGCATATATAGGAGAGCAAAATTCATGGTTTCAATTGTGTGGATTCAACTAGTTTTCTTATTTCTGCAATAAATTTCTCGGTCGGTTCTACCAAAGAAATAACATCTTCTTCTGACAATGTATAAGAATCGCTATAATCGCCCGTTAACCGTAATGTAAAAAGTCTGTTGTACAATTTTCCCAATTCGGCATCCACAATGTTTGTCTTAACGAACTTCATTCCAAACATTTGAATTACACCATTGTGAGTTCTGACTGAGATTTTGTTAGCCAACAATAACGCTGAAACTGCATAGTAGGCTGCATAATAAAGCCTATTTGCTATTACTTCCCAGTATTTCAGTGCAATATTACCTTTTGCCTGTTCCAAAGTCCGTATTGCTTTTTGGAACTTGTAGTCAACCATTACCTTTCTTTCCGTTTCGTTCAGCCCCATAGTACAATCCCGTCTTTTGTTACATTCTTATAAAATAGAGTATTACTACTATTCTGCCAATCGTTTTTAGTGTATAGGATAGGATTTACAATTGCGTCAACATCCCATCCTACTGCACGAATAGGATATGCTATATCATCATAATCGCTAAGTAGTATGCGCTGAGTATCCAACAATACAAGTACGTCCCAGTCCGATTCCTCATTAGCATCGCCACGCGCCTGAGAGCCGAACAATACCACCTTGGAACCTGCAGGTACTACATTCCGTGCAGTTTCCGTCAGCATATTTATTATAGTTTCCCGCGACATAAAGCCTAATAAAACTTAAATTGTGCAAATGTAATTATTTTAATTGACAATGAACAATGGAGAAAGAACAAAAAACAGCATCCCTCCTACCGCTTCTGCAATAAGAGGGATGCTAGTTGGTAAAAAACTTCTACCTAGTCAATATACTTTTTTACTTCATCGTTTACAGTCTTTGCGAAATCTTCGACCGACATTGCGCCCATATCGCCTGCGCCCTGCTTGCGAACCGAAAGCTGTCCGTTTTCCTGTTCCTTTTCGCCTACGATAAGCAAATAAGGAATTCTCTTCAATTCGTTGTCACGAATCTTGCGGCCAATCTTTTCGTTTCTCTCATCGATAATACCATTTACATTCAAGTCCTTCAGCTTGTTTACCACTTCGTGAGCATAATCGTTGAACTTTTCGCTGATTGGCAATACTACAAACTGGTTAGGAGCAAGCCAAATCGGGAACTTACCTGCGGTGTGCTCGATAAGAACGGCTACGAAGCGTTCCATTGAACCGAACGGTGCGCGGTGAATCATAACCGGACGATGTTTCTTGTTGTCTTCGCCAACATATTCGAGTTCGAAGCGTTCCGGCAAGTTGTAGTCAACCTGGATAGTACCGAGCTGCCAACGACGACCGATAGCGTCCTTTACCATGAAGTCCAACTTAGGACCGTAGAATGCAGCCTCACCATATTCTACGCGAGCAGGAAGATTCTTTTCCTTGCAAGCATCGATGATTGCCTGTTCTGCCATTGTCCAAACCTCGTCGGAACCTACATACTTGGTGTGGTTGTTTGGGTCGCGAAGCGAAATCTGAGCTTCGAAGTTCTGGAAATCGAGAGCCTTGAAGATGATTTCAATGATTTCCATAACGCGGATGAACTCCTGCTTAACCTGGTCCTGACGGCAGAAAATGTGTGCATCGTCCTGTGTGAACGAACGAACGCGGGTAAGTCCGTGCAATTCGCCCGACTGCTCGTAGCGGTAAAC
>JAGCNN010000290.1 GCA_017645925.1 Bacteroidales bacterium | reverse complement strand
GCTATTGCCGCAACAACCTGCTCGCGGAACTTCTGCCTGTCGATTTCCATGTAAACGAATGCAATGTTGTCAATGACTTTCAGCGTTCCACCAATGTTGTACTCGTCGGCATCAGTATTCAACCCTATATTGCTCTGCCTGAAGTCGGAAAGGTTCTGGAAAACGACAAGAATCACCCGCTTTTCCAACTTATGGTCAAAGAATGTTTCTATCTGCGGAATCATCTCCGTAGCAATGTCGCTTGCCATTTCGGCCATGTCGCTGCCACCTGCGTAGAAATATGTGTCGAATTGAGGATGCCTGTAGTAGTACCATTCGAAATCGTTGAACTGCACGCGGTTTTTACCGAACCTCATCTGGTGTCCGTTGTAGAACTGAGCGGCGGCGGGTAACGACGCTAGGGCTAACAATAGCATTAGCAATATGGTTCTAAAGCGATTCAATTGCTTTTGTAATTTTGGGCGTGCAATTTAATAATATTTTGGCAACTTGCGGCTACTTTATAAAAAAAGGTGGCAAAATAGCCACCTACATATTTTTTGTGAAATTATATTCGCTTAGAATATAAGACCAAGCTTAAGCGCAAGTAAACCTACCTTCTGTTCATTAGGAGTTATATATATCGGCGGATTTTTCATTTCAATGCTGTGATTGCCACACATATAATAGTGTACTCCCAAGCTGAAATGTTCACCAAGAAGAATACCGAGACCACCAGCCCATGCAAATGCAGCCGAGAGCTTGTAATCTGTCATGTTGTCTGACCATCCTTCTGGAGTTACGAACAAAAGTCCTGTACCAACACCTGCTTCGGCGTATAAACCGAATACGGTACCAAAATAACATTTGTAGTCAACAGCGAGCAAAATCGGAAAGTTTGCATAATTTGGTTTTGTCTTGCTTCTGTTGTTGTAGCTTACACGCATATCCTTGTTAAGCTGATTCCACATTGCATCTGCAGTAACAAAGACTCCCAATCCAAAACCAAACTGGTAACCTGCCTTGAAGCCCAAGCCAGCACCAAATGTTGCATTTCCACATCCATTGAAAGCATACATCGATGGCGCTACTAGTGTAGGTACATACGATGTGTTGGCAAAATCGCCCATTGGCATTGTACCAATAAAGTTAAGCGTGAAACTTCCGCCTGCGTCTGGCGTACTAAATTGTGCACGGCTGATGCCGGTACCTAATAGTAATGTTGCGATAATCAACGCAAATGTTCTAATAGATTTCATCTTGAATAATTTTAAACATGCAAAACTAATGAATTTCTAACAAAGCATTAATGCCGACTGTATAATTATACAAATAGCAAAAATACAATGTTATCAATATTATATTTATTGACAAAATGAATTTTCAAAGAGCCATAAGCACTATGGCTACAACTGCCAAAATACCACCAATTATGTTAAGTTTACTCAATTTTTCACCGAAAAATACAACTCCGATGATAATTGACAGCAATATTGTTGAGGTGTTGCATATTCCGTATAGCGATGACGTGGAAATCAGTTTTGAATCCATGGCCTTTATTACAAAGTATATGGAACCAAAATTGAACGAACCGAGCAATATTCCATATATCCAAGCCTTTTTTTGAAGGAAATTTTTTGCTACGCCTTTCTTCACCAAGCAATATACTATTCCGCACACCAACGAAATCGCAAACAAAGTGGCTGTAAAAAGTGCTGCATCATCCGAAATGCTGAATGTTTCACGCGAATATATCACAAGCGAATCGTTTGCACCCATCGCAACGAATATTATCACCGGAAGTATGAATTTCCAAACATCAGTTTTTGTCTTGGCTTCGGAAGGTTTGTAGGTACAGAGAAAAACGGAAACGAGCGCAACAATTATAGCGGCAATCTTGAATACCGTTACAGGTTCGCTGTACATAAGTATCGAAAAGCTCATAGGTATGACCAAGGACATTTTGCTTGCTACAGTTGTTATCACTATGCCGGTCTTTTGGGAAGATATACCTATCATGATGAATGTTACGATGAACAGGAAGCCTAACAGTATTCCCAATGGAAACCACCCTGCCTCGACTATGTGTTTTGCAGGAAACGAACCGAATAACACAAAGCCCAATATTGCTGCTGTCAAATAATTTATTGTTATGCAGTTGGGCAAAGGTGCATCTTTTGTGTCAATAAGCTTGAACACAACGAAAATACCAATGTATGATATTGCACAGAGTATTATCCAGAGCATAAAAAAAGGGGGACATGCCCCCGTATTTTTTATAATGAAACTATACTACATTTTCAATCTCTTTTCTATTTCGTCAAGGTCCTGCTTGAAAGCCTTGTCGGTTTCGATAAGATTGTTTACAGTCTTGCAGGCATGCAATACGGTAGCATGGTCCTTGTTACCAATAGCATTTCCTATTACAGCGAGCGAGCATTTTGTCATATTCTTGGCGAAGTACATTGCAATCTGGCGAGCCTGAACGATTTCGCGCTTGCGAGTCTTGCTGCTGAGCACATCCACCGACATTGAGAAGTAGTTGCATACGACTTTCTGTATGTAGTCGATTGATATTTCGCGCTGCGTATTCTTTACAAGCTTGTCAATCATGCCCTTGGCAAGTTCAAGAGTGATTTCCTTCTTGTTGAGTGTTGCCTGCGCGAGCAATGAAATCAATGTGCCTTCCAGTTCGCGTACGTTGTTTGTAACGTGAGATGCAATGTATTCAAGTATTTCTTCCTTAATTTCAATACCGTCCTTGTAGGTTTTGCGCTTCAAGATTTTTATTCTTGTTTCAAAGTCAGGTTCCTGCAGGTCGGCTGCAAGTCCCCATTTGAACCTTGAAAGCAGACGTTCTTCCATTCCGTTCAAATCGACGGGAGCCTTGTCAGACGTTAGAATCAACTGTTTCTGGTGCTGGTGCAAATGGTTGAATATATGGAAGAAAACCTCTTGAGTTCCTTGCTTGTCGGCGAAGTACTGAACATCGTCGAGGATAAGCACATCTATCATCTGGTAGAAGTGTATGAAGTCGTTGCGATTGTTGTCGCGTGTGGCTTGCATATACTGGGTAAGGAACTTGTTTGCATCGACATAAAGTACGACTTTGTCGGGGAAATTTTTCTTAACTTCAAGTCCGATGGCATTGGCGAGGTGAGTTTTTCCGAGACCTGAACCGCCATAGATGAACAAGGGATTGAATGAAGTTCCTGCTGGATTTCCAGCTACGGCGAAACCTGCTGCGCGAGCAAGACGGTTGCATTCGCCTTCCACATAGTTGTCGAAAGTGTAATCGGGATTCAGATGCGGGTCAATCTGTATCGGCTCTACTCCGGGGATGGAATATACACCTATTTTTTCGTTGTCGCCCTTGATGATTGTTCTCTTGCCATTGGTAATGTTCTTAGGAATTTCGCCACCAGGGAGACGAACAGTGATTGGCCGTTCTGTTACGTCGTCTTTGCTTACAACAACTCTGTATTCAAGTTTTGCATCAGAACCGATGACTCTATGTAACGTCTTTGCAATTAATTCGATATAATGCGCTTCAAGGTACTCGTAAAAGAAATTACTTGGAACCTGTATGGTAAGCAGGCTGCCTTTTAGCTCAAGGGGAACTATCGGGGCGAAAAATGTATTAAATACAGGCTTAGGAAGATTTTCCTGAATTATATTTAAGCATTTCGCCCAAGCTTCTTCGCAATTCGTTGTCATGAGACCGTGTCCTTATTTTTTTTTGTTAAACATTAATTCATTTCTTCTGCATCCACCGCAAGAGATTTCAAAAATTCCCAGAAAAGTCATTTTTCCAAAAATTTCCTTCAGAGTCAAGCACATTTTGAGAAATCGTAATTCCACCGATAACTCTTTGTGTTTCTTTTATTTAGAGGCTATAACCTCGTAACTCAAAATTCAATCTCCTGCATAATTTTTGCAGCCCATAAAAGTACTCATAACTTTCGCCTCTGCCAAACTTTTTTCAGTATTTTTTTTCATTTTTTGCACCTTTTTTTCAAGCAGGACATTATCAAAAATCTATAGCTTTCAACTTGAACCAATAATTAACAAAACACACTATATATTATTGATAATATTTGAGTTACACGTTTGAAAAAACTCTTCGTATAGTATTAATCCTTTAGTAATCGGACAATTACACAAAAATACTGGTAAAAACTGCTGTATGTCCCCTATTGCGTGCAGAAAAAGCAGTGAAAAAATGCTAAATGTGCTATATACAATATGTTAATCGGCCATTAGATTGCAACCGCGCACTTCGGCACTGTCGAAACGTCCCGAAACGGTAAAGCTACCATCGTCAGAAATCTGTCCCAAATCGGATGTCTGCAAGAAGCTGCAGGAGTAAATATTTGCAAGGTCAACCACATTTATTGCTCCGCTTCCCGATGCATGAATTGTAAGCGGGTCATTGGTCTCACGCACAAGGACTTTCATTGTCCTGCTGCACTTATAAACACCATCGCCTGACGAATATGCCTGCGACAAAAGTTCGGTCATACCGTATTCGGAATGTATGCTCTTCACACCAAAGGCGTCTTTCAGCACCGAATGCAATTCCGAACGCACCATCTCCTTCCTGCGACCTTTCATTCCGCCGGTTTCCATCACTATGCCGTGCTGCATGTTCAGCTTATACTTTTCGGCAAAGTCGAGCAGAGCAAAACTAACACCTATAAGAATATATTTCTGCCTCATCGACTCTAGTTTGCAGATTGTGTCGTAAAGTTCTGCATGGTTGTGCAGGAAAAATCCACTCAACTTGTTGTTCGACAGTTTGATAAGTCCATCAACCATATATACGAGGCTTGAACCTGTGCGTTCAAGGTAAGCGGGGAGCAACCCAAGGATGCAAAAGTCGGAAGGTTCGCCATAGAATTGTCTGAATCCTGCCAGAAACGCTTTCCTGTATATTTCAACGTCGGCAACATAATGCGACGAAGGCACGGAACCGGTAGTACTGCTTGAGGTAAACACGATTTCGGAGTCCCTGCCATCACAGATAACCTTATGAGCCTTAAAGAATTCCACTGGCATAAACGGAACGTCCTCTATATAGTTCACTGCTCCGACGTCAATGCCAAGTAAGTCACAATAGTGGTGATACACAGGATTCTGCATATACTGAAAATAGAAGGCTTGCATAGCCAAGCCTTCAAATTTTTCGGTCGCGGTGTCCGATTGTATTTCCGCGCAATATTTTTCGATGTCGAAGTTCACCGCAGCGGATTATTTTTTCTTTCTCTTGAACTTCTTGAACTTTTCCTCGTAGCTGACGAAATACTTGCCCTTTGGCAGCGGAGCTATGTCAACTTTCTTGGCGATGCCGCGCATCTTTGCATTTCCGTATTCCTTGTCAACGATTATGTATTCCGTTGTTCCAGTGAACCTTATCTCCTTTACGGTTTTCTTCTGGACAATCTTTTCAAGTTCAACTATTTCTTTCTTAGGAGACTCTACTGTTGTCTCAAACTCCCTCTGCGTATCATCTTCATTTCTCTGGTATATCTTTATCTTGTTCTCTCCAGGGAAACTTGCTATAGGCAACTCATAAGTCTTTTCTTCTTTTCCACCCTTACCAATTACAGCGCCTATGCGCACCCACTTGTTGGCACGAAGATGGTCAATATAGAATGGCATTGCCGACGATTCGTCCTTGATTGTGAAATAAAGTTTTCCATCATTGCCCTCAATTTCTATCTTAGCCGAAACAAGTACAAAGGTTGACTTCGTAACAAATGCTCCTTTGTTGATAATAACCGGAATGGCATTTTCGTCATAATTTATTTTCATAGTGAACGTATCGCCAGACTTCAATCCAGATTCCGAAAGTTTTACAACTACAAGACCTGTATTCAAGTTGGCATTTACAGTCCGGCCGTTTACTGAAATTCCCTTGATGCAAAAGCCAGATTCCATCGAAGGATTCTTAATGTACATGTTTTGTTCGAAAAACATTCCACTGAATTCCATTTCAGCAGAAAAAACATTAACAAATGATAGACAAGCAATTACGATTGCAAAAATCTTCTTAATTCCGTTAAAGTACATACTAAATTCCGTTAAAATAAGTTATCAACAAAAGTACATTGTTTTTTAATATTGAACAAATTTTTCCTTTTCATATTTTTTTTGCAAATCAGAATGATAGACATATCCAATTGCTGAATCACAGTTCAACTTAAATCTGTTGAAAAAAAACGGGACTGCTACACCTTAATAATATATATAAGAGGTAAATTTGTTGGTTTGTAAATCTACACCATAAAATGAAGATACGTTTTCTTTTTACAGTCATCGCACTTGCCGCAGCAATATCGGCAACAGCACAGGAATACACTCAGGAGAAAATTCTCTACAAGAACGGCAACACCAAGGAGGAAGGTACGCTTTATCTAGGATTGCGTTTCGGCACATGGACATTCTATACGCCCGAAGGCAAAATAGCAGCCAAGACCGACTTCTACAAGGATATGCTGCACGGTGAGAACATTACCTACTACGACAACGGCAACAAGCATGAGTTGTACAACTACCGCGCAAATGTTCGTCACGGTGTCTGCGAGGAATACTACGAAAACGGCAAGCCGAAACTCAAGGGCCTATACAGCAGCAATGTACGCGACAGCATCTGGCAACTGTTCTACGACAACGGCAACCAGCAGTCGGAAATCACCTATAAGGATGGCAAAATAGTAAGCATCAACAAGTTCTATACTCGTGATGGAAAGCAGACTGTGACCAACGGAAATGGTTCGATGATAAACTATTACGACAGCGGAGCAAAGAATTCGGAAGGTAACATAAAGAATGGCGTTGAGGACGGAAAATGGACCTACTACCACGAGAACGGTAAGAAAAAATCAGAAGGTACGTTTGCTTCTGGCGAACGCGTTGGTGAATGGAAAGAATGGTACGACAATGGTCAGTTAAAGTTGGACATCAACTACGAAAACGGGCTTAACACTTTCTGGACCCGTAACGGAACAAAGGAAATGGAAGGCATAATGTCCGATGGAAAACGCGACAAGACATGGACTTACTGGTATCGCTCTGGCAAGGTGCGTAGCATCAACAATTACAAGATGGATGTGCGTGACGGCTTGCAAACCAAGTACTTCGAAAATGGGCAGAAGGAGTCGGAAATGACTTACGTCAATGGCAAGCTCAATGGTGAAGCACACTTCTGGCTCGAAAACGGTCAGCCCGACATCGACGGAAACTTCAAGGACGACCTGCAGGAAGGCCTTTGGACCTACTGGCGCAAGGACGGTCAGAAGGGCAACGAAGGAAAATACTCGAAAGGCAAGATGGATGGTCGCTGGACTTACTGGTACTCGAACGGTCAGGTGTGGAAGGTGGTTGACTATACTGCTGGGTTACGTAGCGGCGCTTGGCTCATCTTCTTCGAGAACGGACAGAGATTTCGCGAAGGTCAGTATGAAAACGACGAGGAAACTGGTCTGTGGACTGAATGGAACGAGGACGGTGTGATGGTTCTCCGAGGCAACTACAAGAACGGCATCATGGAAGGCAAGTGGGAAGCTTGGCACGACAACGGCAACAAGAAGTCGGTGGTTGAATACAGCAATGGTTTGCTTTGCGGGCGAAACGACTTCTGGTTTGAGAACGGCAAGCCGCAGTTTGAAGAGACCTACAAGATTACCGATTCCAAGACTGGCGAAGGAAAGACATCGGTGCTTAATGGTAGTTACAAAAATTACAGCATACGTGGTGTTGAGATGATTAGCGGAACCTACAACATGGGCAAGCGCAACGGAAAATTCACATACCGTAATGCTAATGGCGGTGTCATTAAGGTCGAATACTACAAGGACGACAAGCCCGATGGCAAGTGGCAGGAGTTCTACGACTTCGGTGGCTTGCAGACCGAAACCAACTACAAGAACGGCATGAAGGAAGGCAAGTTCACCCGCTACGACCAGCGTGGCAACATAACTTTCCAGTCGAAGTTCCTCGGCAACCGTCAGGTTGAAATAATTGTCGACGACAACCCGAATCTACCGCAGAACAAGCAGAAGGCGGGGCAGGGGAATCAGCAGAACACGAGAAGCGGAGGATACCGATAGAAAGTTTCAGGTTTCTGTGTTTCATGTTCAAAGTTTAAGGTTCAAAGTTGTAGCGGCGCAATGCTTTGCGCTCGGTGAATAGTTTGAAGGTTTCACGTTTCTATGGCTGCGCCGTTTCAAGTTTCTAGGTTTCTATGACTGACGCCGTTTCTGGGTTTAAAGTTCAAGAGTTCAAAAGTTGTAGCGGCGCAATGCTTTGCGCTCGTTGAATTAGGTTAATTGCTGCGCCGTTTGAAGGTTTCTGAGTTGAATAATGTTGATAGATAAGTACAAAATAGTAAATTAGTTTGAATAAAATAATAGATATGAATTTGTTATTTGCGATTACATTATTGTTGGGGTCGTTTTCTGTAACCGGCTTGCAAATTGAACAAAATACCGATTTCGGAATAGTGGCAGTTGAAAGTGCTGATGAATATGCAGCTTTGCAGGGAGTATGGGAGTTGAAGTTGTCGGATGGGATTTTGCGTGTAACTGTGCAAAAGACTTATATGACAATAGAGAAAGGACGAAATGTTGTTGCACAAGGTAATTTCACACTAATCAACGGGACATATATAGGTTTTGGTTCGTGCAGGGCGGTAAAGAGTCCTAGCGAGTACAACAGGCTGTTCAATGTGGCACCATTGACTTTTGAGGACGGTGCGTTTGTATGGAATGGAAAAAGGTTTAGGAAAATAAGGTAAATCTATTCGCGAACCATCTCCACTTTCATATAATTCGCTCGCAAATATTCTTCATAAACCTTTTCTTCCACAATATTAAGTGTTTCAAGTTTGCTTGCGAAATTCCTGTCTGATTTTGGAATTCTTGACAACAATAGTTTTAGCGGATATTCGCCACGATGCATCATCATCTCGGTTTGCATATTCTGGTATGTCTGCCAGTCATCGGATGTAAGTTGAGTTCTATTAGCGAGGAACTTGTCAATTTTTGCACAAACCGACTTTGCGTATGCACGGACAGCATCCTGCATTTCAAGCATCTGGTTTGCAGACTCGGCTTCGGCACTTCCGATTTGCTTCATCGAGTCGATTTCGTGTGCGTATGTGTCGGCAAGATGTTTAAGCGAATCTATTTCGGCAGACTGTTTCTCTACCATCTGCATCGTCGCTGTATCCTGCTGAATGACAATTTCTTGGCTGATTTGCTGCGGCAATCTTACAAAAAGAATGGTTGACAATGCCACTATGATTAATACCAGTACGGCAATAGCAATACTGCGCGATTTTTTACTCTGTATGCTTTTCTTTACATCATTTGCCGAAATGTATCGTCTGCTTGTCTGCACTTCGCTGCACCGCTTTGCTATGCGTTTCAACTTGCGTGAGCAGTTTGGCAGATTGCCGATAAGGATTCCAAGCGCGTATATGTCGGCACGGTTGTCTATTAGACCTGTTTTCTGCTGTTCGGGCGAAGCGTAGCCGGAAGTACCTGCTGGGTCTTTGAGTATGGCGTAGTCGTCGCGGTCGGCGAGTCCGAAATCGATTAGCTTGATGTGGTGTCCGTTGCGTGTGACGAGAATGTTTGCAGGCTTTATGTCGCGGTGGATAATTTGTTGTTCGTGAATATATTGCAGTGCATCGCAGAGTTCGCAGACAAGCGTTTCGGTTTCTGCCTTGGTGACATCTTGCTGCTCAAAGAATTCTTTCCAATTCCAACCGTCAATGTACTCCTGCACTATGCAAATACCCAATCCGGGAACATCTTCGATGCCGTAAGTCCTTGCAATGTTCTGGTGCGAAAGCAGATACGACACTTCAAACTCCTTTTGGATGAGATTCTTGAATTTCTGGTTTTCGCTTTCTTTTTCAGTAAGGCGTTTCAGTATGTGCCAGCGACCATAGCGTTTTGCCTTATATACTTCGGTGTAGCCGTTTTTCGAGGCGTGAAGCAACTGTATCTCGGAAAACTTTTCCGATACATTTATGTTGCTGTCGTCTGAGAAGAAGCCTGAATTCTTGTCGCTGTCAAACATCGGGTGAATATTTGGGACAAAGATAACAGGTTTTTCTTGGTTTCTTGGCTACGCCGTTTGAAAAGTTTCTATGGCTAACGCCGTTTCTGAGTTTTCCGCCCCCTGAGCGCCAGTCGAAGGGAAGGTTTTGGGAGGTCTAAGGCTATGCCGTTTCTAGCGATGAGTTAATGGACAAAAAGGCTAACAGGCTTGCTGTCTTACAGTCTGCCAGTCAGGTCTTCCGCTAGACAATCCGACATCAAGACTGGTCTTCTGTGCGACTGTCAGACTTTTTCTTCACAAGTTCAATTTTTGTTAGCCCCGACTTGTACCCTGCAACATAGTTGGGCAGAGCACTGCTTCCTCCATTGCATACTCTCTGTACTTTGTTCATATACAGCGGATGGTTAAGAGTAAACCCCGATGCCGAGAATGTGTCGCCAACTCCGAGAGTGCCGTTCTGTGCTACGGTCACTTCAAATCGTCCATTGCTTAAGTATTTTGCTTCATATACCCTGTCGGGGCTCCACTCAAAATGAACAATGTCATCGTTTGTGAGGTCTGATGTGATTATGCTGTCGTCTGCAATGAAATCCGATTCGGACATATCCTGGCAGAAGTCATTCCAACCCTTGTATCCGAGGTAGCGTGACAAAATACATAGTGTCGTTCTGCTTGGCGTTCCGTTTTTAGGAATATATCCGAAAAAGCGTTTCAGCGTGCTAGAACTGAGGTCTTCGTCAGTCTCGATTTTTACTTGTGCCGACAGGTAGTTGAAGTCGGTTGGCGACTCCATTGTACGGTTTACCTTTTCGGTGACTTCGTCGCGCAATTTGGCATAATACGATTCAATATCCTGCATATAAATATGGTTTTGTGGCGCAAAAATAATCAAAAATCATATTGTTGACTGCCATCTGTTTAGTTTGGCACAAAATGAACCAACTTGAAACAACTTGATAGAAAATCAGAAATTAACTTCGTTCAAAACCGTGTTTTAGAAAATGTCGCAGATGCAAATGCGCAATCCCATCCTCGTCGCTGTACCTTACAAGCGGAGACATTGAAATTACATATTTTGGATAATTATCTCGGATTGCCTTGAGATTGCCGAATTCGCGCTGTCGTGTTTCCTCGTTAGCAATGAGATATGCAACCTGAACGTATGCTCGTTCTCCGTTTGGTTTTGAACAGACAAAATCAATTTCTCCTGCTTGCAACTGCCCGACATACACGCTATATCCCATACGCACAAGCTGCTGATATACTATATTTTCAAGTACCTTTTCTATGTCGCTGCTGCGAGAACCACCAATAATGGCGTTGCGTATTCCATTGTCCTCGAAGTAATATTTTTCGGTGTTTTCAAATATGCGCTTTCCGTGCAGGTCGTAACGGTTAACTTTGTGTAGCAAGTAGGCTCCTGCAAGCATATCCAGATAGTTGATAATAACCGACGGCGATATTGATTCACCAACCGATTTCATATATTTGCTAATATTGGTGGCAGAAATTAGCTTGCCTATGTTGTCGGCTGTAAATTTAACTAATTTGTCAAGAAAATTTACATTTCGTATTTGGTTGCGCATTACAACGTCCTTCAGCAGAGTTGTGCTGTAAATATCTTTGAGGTACTGTGGAGTATTGTTTGCGTCAAGACCGATATTCACCAGTCCTGGCATTCCACCGTATTCGATATAGCTTGTCAGCGACTCATCGTTGTCGGATAACTGATGGAATTTAAGGAACTCGGAATAGTCAAGCGGCTGGACATAAATTTCCTTGTAGCGTCCGCCTATCAATGTGGTAAGTTCGCTACTTAGCATTTTTGCATTGCTTCCGGTAACAATGGCTTCCGTATCTGCGTTGGAATAATAACTGCGCAATGAATGTTCAAATCCGGCGATGTCCTGAACTTCGTCAATCAGTATAAAGTTTTTCTGCCCTTTTTGCAATTTATTATCAATGTATTCATTCAATTCTTTGTAGCTCGAAAGGCCGTCAAATTCATGTTTTTCCTTGTCGATATATATTACATTTCCTTCATTCGACATTTTTTCGCCCCACTGCTTTAGCAGACAGCTTTTACCAACACGTCGCTGACCAGTAAGCACAATAATAAGGTCTTTCCCAATCCATTGACGGATAAGATTCAAATACCGTTCTCTCTCAATTATTTCCATAAAAAATCATTATTGTATCTGGGCACAAAGATAAATAAAATTTGTTAAGTATAATTAATAAAACTGTAAAAGATATACAATTTGTTAAGTATAGTTAACAAAACTAATATTTATAATAGATTTGTGAAGTATAGTTTATAAAAATATACATGAATCAACAAACTGCTATCCTTTCTTTTGTTTGCTAAATATGCAAAGATTTTCCCCCAACATTTTCTTCTTATTTA
Organism: Bacteroidales bacterium; assembly: GCA_017645925.1. GTDB lineage: Bacteria > Bacteroidota > Bacteroidia > Bacteroidales > ML635J-15 > Bact-19. Next base: position 7,529 of record JAGCNN010000290.1, on the reverse strand, counting down.
TATATAGGTATTTAAAAATTACCTATATTTGTACCGTCAAATGGCAGTTGCTGTTTGACAGACATATTTGATTAACGAAGCGTTTATGCTCGTTCTTGTTAGTAGAAACGTGAGAAATTTCTAACAGAGGCAAGAGGGTGTAAAGGTTTGCGCTTATGGCGTGGACTGTTTGCAATTTCTTCCTCACAGGTAATTCTCACGACCTCTACTAAAAGAAGTGGTATATCAGTACCACGCTTCTTTTGTGTGTTTAATTGCCTGTTGGGTACTGGTGGGCGGAAAACCGATGTGCCGATGGGATATAACAGGCAGAATATTATATGAATAGACTTTATGCTCTTATCATTCTGCTTTCCCTCTGCTTGGGAGCATTTTCGCAGGAAATCACAGTCCGCTTTACAGGACAGCTTAATGGAACAAGCTACTGCCGTTTGGACAGTGTTAAAGTTACTAACCTTACCCGCGACTGGACGGAAACCGTCGAGTACCCCGACACAATAATAGTGCTGGGCGGTACTGTGGGAACCGACCTGAACATTGCCGCCACTCAGGGGCTTGGGCAGAACATCCCAAATCCGTTCGACTGCGAAACTCGCGTTGAACTTTCGGTATCGCAGCGCGAAAATGTGCGTGTACAACTGCTTGACGCCTCAGGAAAGCAGTATGCCGACTATCGCGGTTCGCTTGATGCAGGTGTGCATACCTTCGACATTTCGGCGGCTAATCCGCAGACCTATATATTAAATGCTGTTGTTGGCGACAAGTCCTATTCCATCCGTATGGTAAATATGGGCAGCGGATGCGGAAGCAGCATAAAGTACGCCGGTATTTCGGGCAGCATTACGGCAAAGTTGATCACTGCCAACGAGTTCCACACTGGTGACAATATGCGCTATGTTGGCTACACGACAATAGGCGGGCAGGTGGTTGCAAGTGATGCTAAAGAACAGTCACAGGTTGTTAGCCAGTATGTAACTCTCAGTTTTACACACTATTCAGCCCCTACAGTAGGAACCCTTGCCGCAACCAATATTACAAGCACATCGGCAACTTTGCACGGCAACATTAGCAACAATGGCGGATCGGCAATAACCTCCCGCGGATTCTACTGGGGCACGGCAGCCGACAACCTTTCGCAGGTAGTTTTGGCTGGTACAGGTACTGGCGAATACACGGCAGATATAACGGGACTTTCTGTAGCGACAACCTACTACTACTGCGCCTTCGCAACCAACAACATAGGAACTTCAATTGGCGAGGTGATGTCCTTTGAGACATTATCGACAACTGGCGCACTTAACGGACACGAATGGGTTGACCTAGGATTGCCGAGCGGACTCCTTTGGGCGACAACAAACGTAGGTGCCGAAAATCCAGAAGAATACGGCGACTATTTTGCTTGGGGAGAAACCACGACCAAGGAAATCTACGATTGGAGTACTTACCGCTATTGCGATGGAAGGTTATCAACTCTTACCAAGTACTGCAACAATGCAGAAAGTGGCAACAACGGTTTTACCGACAATCTTACAACCCTAGAAGCCTCTGATGACGCAGCCACTGCCAACTGGGGCGCAGGCTGGAGAATGCCGACCTATGATGAAATGGTTGAACTGAAAGATAACTGCACCGTAACTTGGACAACACAGAACGGAGTAAACGGACGCTTGTTTACCGGACCTAACGGCAACTCCATCTTCCTGCCCGCTGCCGGCATCCGCTACGGTAGTGACCTCGGCAATGCCGGTTCTTTCGGCCGCTACTGGTCGTCGTCGCTCTACACGGGCTACCCGGACAACGCGAGGTACCTCTACTTCTATTCGGACAATTACAACGTGAGCGACTTCGTCCGCGGCAGCGGGTTCTCCGTGCGTCCCGTGTGCGTGAATACAAGCACTGGTAGTCTTCCTACTGTTATAACTAGCGAGGTGTCTAATCTTGCCACAAATGGTGCAACTCTCAATGGCAATGTAATCTCCGACGGCGGAGCAACTGTAATCTCCCGCGGATTCTACTATGGAACAAATTCCAACAACCTTTCGCAAACAGTACAGAGCGGTAGTGGTACTGGCAGTTTTACTGCAAATCTTACAGATTTGGCTTCTGGAACCACCTATTATTATAAGGCATACGCTACCAACAGTACTGGTACGGCATACGGCGAAGTGATGTCGTTTACTACGGAAAATTCAGGAGCAACTACTGGCACATTAAATGACCACGAATGGGTTGACCTTGGCTTGCCTTCTGGTACTCGCTGGGCGACTTGCAATGTAGGCGCAAGCACACCAACAGCATACGGAAACTACTATGCTTGGGGCGAAACCACAACAAAGGAAACATACACATGGGATACCTACAGGTATTGTGACGCCTCAAGTACGAATTTTCTCACAAACATGCCAAACATGACCAAATATACAGATTCAGACAACCTGACCACTTTGGAAGCAACCGATGACGCAGCTACCGCCAACTGGGGTTCGGGCTGGAGAATGCCGACACAGACAGAAATGCAAGAATTGATTGATAATTGTACCGTAACTTGGACAACCCAGAACGGAGTAAACGGACGCTTGTTCACTGGAACTAACGGCAACTCCATCTTCCTGCCCGCTGCCGGCAGCCGCAACGAGAATGGCCTCTACAGTGCTGATTCCTACGGCAACTACTGGTCGAGTTCGATTGCGGGCGTCATCATCATCCAAGGCCACGCGTGCTACCTCTATTTCTATTCGGACGCGTGCTACATGGACTGCACCGGCCGCCGCGACTATGGGCGCTCTGTGCGTCCCGTCTACCCAAATGGTAGCACAAGCGTAACCACAGGTGCTGCCACTAGCATTACCTCCACCAGCGCAACCCTCAATGGCAACGTAACATCCGATGGTGGCGCAACTGTAACAGAACGTGGATTTATATACAGCACGATGTCCTTCCTCTTAAATCTTGGGGATGGAACAACAGTTCAATGTGGAAACGGGACTGGTAGCTTTAGTTATAATCTCATAGACTTAACCGATGGCACAACCTACTATTATAAGGCATACGCAACTAACAGCGCAGGTACGGCATACGGCGAAGTGATGTCGTTTACAACACTGGGTACACCTACCGTAACCACAGGTTCTGCCAGCAGCATAACAAACACCAGCGCAACCCTTTCTGGCAATGTGACCTCTGATGGTGGTGCAACTGTTACAGCCCGCGGATTCCTCTACGGAACAAGTTCTAGCAACCTCACACAAACGGTACAGAGTGGCAGCGGAACAGGTAGTTTTACCAAGTCAATTACAGGATTGTCATCTTACACCACATATTATTATAAGGCATACGCTGCCAACAGTGCAGGCACATCATACGGCGAAGTGATGTCGTTTACTACGGATGTGTATCCTCCGACTGTAATCACAGGTACAGCCTCTAACATTACCACCACAAGCGCAACCATCTCTGGCAATGTAACATCCGACGGTGGTGCAACTGTAACAGAACGTGGATTTATATACAACACGTCGGGGTTCTTCTTAAATCTTGTGTATGGAACAACAGTTCAATGTGGTAACGGGACTGGCAGCTTTAGTTATAATCTCACAGACTTGAGCAGTGGTACTACCTATTATTATAAGGCATACGCCACCAATAGTGAAGGTACTGAATACGGAGAAGTAATGTCGTTTACTACGGAGGTCGTAACTGTAGGCACACTTAACGGCCACGAATGGATTGATCTCGGCTTGCCAAGTGGCATCAAATGGGCTACCTGCAATGTAGGCGCAACAACCTCCGAAGCCTACGGTGACTATTTTGCTTGGGGCGAAACCAGCACGAAGTCAACTTATACAGAAGATAACTACACATATTCTAGCAATCCAACTACGCTTCCATCGAGTGCCGATGCAGCCACAGCAAATTGGGGTACTGGCTGGAGAATGCCGACACAGACAGAAATGCAAGAATTGATTGATAATTGTACCGTAACTTGGACAACACAGAACGGTGTAAACGGACGCTTGTTTACTGGTCCTAACGGCAACTCCATCTTCCTGCCCGCTGCCGGCTGCCGCTACGATGGTGCGCTCTACGGTGGCGGTTCCGGTTCCAGCGGCTTCTACTGGTCGAGATCGCTCTACACGGACACCCCGATCGCCGCGTGGTCCCTCGTCATCGGTTTGGGCGATTCCAGCAACGGCATGGTCCCCAACGAGCGCTACGAAGGATATACCGTTCGCGCGGTTTGCCAGCCACAAAACTAAGTTGTTCCACCAAAAAACCATAGCAAGATAAAGATTTTACAGGAGGATAGAAGCATATGTGGAATGTTTGTAAAGTACGAATAAAAGTAAGGTGTATCAAGTTGTTAAATAAATAATAACATATTAATACTCAGTACGATGGAAATAACAAGAGAAGAACTGGATAAACTTTTGGACGAAAAGTATAAGTGCGGCTATGAAGATGGCAAGTTGCAAGCTGCAAATAAAAACGAACATGCTTTTGTTGACTTAGGACTACCTAGCGGTTTACTATGGGCGACTTGCAATGTTGGTGCAAGTTCTCCAGAAGAGTATGGGGTTTACTTTGCGTGGGGAGAAACCACACCAAAGAAAAAATACGAATGGGAAAATTACCGTCATTGCAATGGCGATTACAATAAGCGAACTAAATATTGCAATGATGCAGAATTGGGAGAAAATGGTTTTACCGACGATTTAACCGAATTGGAACCTTGTGACGATGCAGCTACTGTAAACTGGGGGAAAAACTGGCGGATGCCTACAATGAAGGATTTTCAAGAATTGAAAGATAATTGTAAATGGACAAAAAAGAAGGATGGATACGAAATTGAAGGGAAAAACCAAAAGAAAATCTTCCTTCCTGCTGCGGGATATTGCAATGATGAACGCATCATAGATGCAGGTTCTGATGGAAACTATTGGACTCGTTCATTAGAAGTAGGACATAAAGGTTTTCGCTATCCATGTTATTTCTATTTCGTTCCATATAATAATGACTTTCGTAATTATTCTCCATGTCATGGACGGTCTGTACGTCCTGTCTGTTCAATCACGAAGTAATGTAGTCCTTAATGCTCGTTGTAGGCTCTTGCCTGCTTCGCAGTAATTCCAAAGTTTACACTTTGCACAAATCAGCAATGCACACAATAGGGAACTCATCGGAAAATGGTGGGTTCTCTTTTTTGGGCTTCGCCGTTTGAAAGTTTCACGTTTCTATGGCTAAAGCCGTTTAATGCCTGCGGCGTTTCTAAGTTTCTGGGTTCAAGAGTTTAATGTTTTTGCATTTTTAGGGTTTATTGTTGTTTGGAATAGTTCAAGTTTTCATTTGAAAAATAATACAACTAAAAGTTGTAAAATAAAATGAATAAGAGTATCTTTGTTGCGTGTTAATTAAGCAATTAGTAATTACTATGCGACAGAAGACACTGCAATATTTGGAATCGCATCAAAGCGCAACCCCATCGAAGTGGCGTGGGGAAGCACAATGACGCAGAGAGAACAAGGAATGGCTTCGCTATTCACGCAAAATTGCTCTTGTATTGCTATCTTATATGAAACAGGAACATCTTACACAGGCAGCCATTGCGGAAAGAATCGGCTGTACGCAGCAATATGTGTCACGGATACTCAAAGGAACAGAAAACCTGACAATAGAAACCATTGCAAAGATTGAACAAGTTACTGGCTTTAAGTTAATGACTGTTTGAGGGGCTAAAGCCTGTTTCTATGGCTACGCCGTTAGAGGGTTTCATGTTTCTGGGTTTCTATGCCTTCGGCGTTTCTAAGTTTCAGGTTTAAAGTCCTTATTGTGCCATCTCCACTTTCATATAATTCGCACCCTTCAAAACATTAGTCAAAATAAAGATACGTATTTCAAAAATCATTATCTTTGCGCCATAATCGACATTTCATCATTGAAGGCAGAATAAGCGCAGTAACAGCAAACGACTAAAAGGGGATACGATTATGAAAGTAAAACTTCAAGAGGGAATAATCAAGTCTTTCTATTGGAATGAAGCATAGGATTCGTGATATACTCATAGTTGCATTAATAATGCTCTGCCATTTCACTTCGATGGCAGCAGACTCAAAGAACCCAAAGCTTTTCATAAAGCGAATACACAAAATAGCAACAGGTGATATTCCGTCGCGCACACTTGCCGACAGTCTCGCAAGACTACTTACAACAAAACAGAAAACAGGAGCCGAAATATTGTGCGATTTTTCAAACCTGCCCCAAAGCAATTCCAAACCCGACAGCCAATATATAGGCGACTTGCTCACAATATTACCAAACCATATCGAACAAAAGGAGCGCGACAAGCTATTGTCGTACCTTGAAAATGGCATAAGCCGTAAATACGTATGCAACTACATCATCAACAGCGAAAGTTTCCATAGCCTGTGCGCCAAGCATGGAATTGAAAGTGGAAATGCTGGCGTCTTGGAAAATAGGGACAGAAACGCCGAACTGACAATGTTGGCACAACGTGTATTCTCGTTCACCAACAACAGAAAGGCCTCAGCCAAAGAACTCAACCTCCTGCTCGACGACAATGCCACGGCTACATCAGTCGCCGACAGTATAGTGTGCAACAGTCCAATAATGAACACATTAAGCGACTCTCTTTATGTAGAATGCCTTGCATCGGCGCTCGCCATAAATCTCAGAGATCGGGAAAGAGAACACTATATCGGCTTGCTTTCGCAGAACTACACACGCCGTGCAATACTCCGCCTCATCGTCAACAGTGAAGATTTCGACAACTACTGCAAGGAACACGGAATAGAACGCGGGCAACTGCACATCGGTGGTTGGAAGAACACCGAAGACGGACTGACATTCATCGACCACATTTCAGGAGCGAAAGTCACAGGATACTTCTCGGCCGACGGCGAGATGTGCTACTTCGACGAAAACGGGATACTGCGCACAAACTGGAACAAAGTCGAATGGGTGGCCGACACCATAAGCGAACTTTACTCATACGACAAGCTATGTGCCGACATTGAAAGGCTGTCGGAGCAATACCCCTCGCTTCTCACAATCGACACTTTAGGTGCAACCGCCGACAGAAGGCTTGTTTTCGACCTCATAATCGGCAATCACAATTCAAGCAGACAAGTCATCGTACAGGCCACGTCACACGCACGCGAATACATGTGTAGCCAACTTGTGATGTGCCAGGCAGAGCATTTCCTACAAAACTTCTGGACGGGAACATTTGACGGCGCAAGCTATTCGGAACTTACCGAAGACTGCCAACTTCATATAATCCCGATGCTCAACCCCGATGGTGTGTGCATATCTCAATTCGGACTCGACAGCATCCGCGACCCGCACATCCGTGACAACATAATGAAGATATACTACGCAGAAAACCCCAGGGCTCGCAATCGACCAGAACTGAACACATTCCTAAGAATGTGGAAGAGCAACGCCCTCGGAGTTGACTTGAACAGGAACTTCGATGTCAACCGTCATATCAAGACATTTTTGAAGTCGCCCCG